>CAJFTW010000146.1 GCA_904420025.1 Candidatus Pseudolachnospira avium | reverse complement strand
TCCCGGCAATTTCCACACCTGCATTATAAAAGGTGCTTACCTTTTCGGAGGACAAAGCCATCTTATAAGCCGGGGCATAGATCACCACCTGATCTCCGTCCTCAAAGGGCATATCGGTGGCGGGAGTATCCTCCGAAACGGTATACTGCAGGGTCTGCACCGCGCTGGATGCGCCACCCAGCACGGCCACCGCTTTCAGGGTGCAAGCTTCCGTGATCACCGGTTTGTTGTCATCACTATAAAGCTGCCGGGCTGTGTTGCTGCTGTCCGCCGGGTCACTGCCGTCCAGGGTATAGTAGATCTGGGCAGCCGCTGTGGTACTGCTCAGGGTGATCTCTGTTCCCGCCGTCACCGTTCCCGCCTGGGGATCCGCCGCCGGGGCTGCCACAGTAGTCTCCCCAGAACCGCTCTCCGCCAGCTTGTAAAGGGTGAACTGGCTGGGGTAGCCGTTGGGATTCCCGGTTACGGTAGTATTTTTGTAAGCACGGAATCTGTTCTGGGAGCCTTTGTTGCTAGCAAGAATCACCGTATCACCGTCAGTACCGGAAAAGGTGAATGTTCCACTCTCCTCCTCCCAGGCCCAATCGTATTCTCCGGAAGTGATTCCGTTGTTGTTTCCGCCGCTGGGGGCTATGTAGCTGCCATCGCTGAGTTTCAGCTTGGCGGAAGTGCCGGAAACCGTAATGTCCACTACTGCCGCTCCCGGATCGGTAATCTCCTCACTGGTATTGGACATTGCCACAGCGGAAACCCATGTTCCATCCATCGGCCCCACCGCATATCCGGTGTCCACCACCATCACATACTTGCCGGTGGTAAATTCTGCACTGCTGGAAATTTTCTGATAGGTCCCGCTTCCCTCGGCCTGCACCGGTGCCGGCAGCACGGGAAGGATCATCAGGAATGCCAGAAGCGCTGCCAGAACTCTCCGCAGGCTTTTCTGAATCTTCATGCCTCTTTTTTCCTCCTTCTTGATGCTAAACAAAACATACTTGTCTGCCATCTATCTAAACGCTCTTTTTCTGTGCCATAAATCTGGCACTGATGAACGCAACAATCGGCACCGTCAGCAAAATGCCCATGGAGCCGGCAATACTCTGGAGGACCTCAATACAGATGTAATCCGTATTCACCAGCTGCCGGAACGGTATGTCATAGGTCTGCACCAGGATCAGCATATTCAGGGAGGAGCCGGCGAAGGCCAGAATCAGGGTGTTGGCCATGGTCCCCATAGCGTCCCGCCCAATGTGCATACCGGAGCGGAACAGCTTTCCGGCGGAAAGGGCCGGGTTCTGCTGCCGCAGCTCCCAGACGGAAGATGCAATGCCCAGGGCCACATCCATCACCGCACCCAGGGCAGAAATCAGTACGCCGCACACCAGCAGCCCGCTGACCTTCAAGCCCTTGTCCGCCCCGTAGAGGATCAGGTTTTCCGCCTCCGACATGTTGAAGCCGTTTATAGGCGCCAGGCTGCCCACCGCCGCCGCAATGGCGCCAGCCACCACCACACCGATGACACAGCCCAAAATGGAACACAGGGTTTTCTGTGAAAATCCGTTGAGCAGGATCAGGGCTCCCGCCGCCGTCACCGCCACAATCCCCACGGTCACCGCAATGGCCGGGACGCCCCGAATCAGGCAGGGGATCAGAATAAACCAGAGGCAGGCCAGGGTAAACAGCAGCCCCAGCAGGGCACCGATCCCCTTTTTGCCGCCCAGGACGGCCAGCAGCACAAAGAACAGCAGCACGAAGGCCCCCAGCACCCTGCCCCGGTTATAGTTGAACAGAGAGGCATAGTAAGCGCCGTCCTCATCCGTCAGGATCCGGACGATAATGGAATCCCCTTCCTCCAGGTCCACATTGAACAGCGCGCTCATATAATTGGTGAGGCTCATGATCTCGTCTTTGTGGGAACCGGACTCGATCCGGATCTCCAGCTCCTGGGTCCCCACCCGGCGGCCCTCCGCGCCCGCATAGTCCGGCACCGCGTCATCCGCCAGTACCGCCGTCACCGTAGCCTTTTCATAGGCCATCTGGCTGGCGCTGGTGGGCGCCTCCCCCTCCAGCGGCCGGTTCACCCAAACCGCCGCGCAGATCAAGCCTGCCAGGATGACTCCCATCACCAGCAGGCGCAGCCTATTGCTCGGCTGCTTCACCCACTTTTTCCCTGCGTGAAGCTCCTGTTTCCCTTTTTCCCAAACTCTGTGGAACATGTTGCGACTCCCCTGAAGAATTCTGCTGGCCTTCCGTCTTCCCACCTGGAATGGCCTCAGCGTTTCGATGATACCGGCACCGGGTAAAACAAAAATCATGGTTCCGTTAACTCTTTGTAAAAACCGCGACACATCTGGTATGTGGCAGAATTTCTGTTTTTGTAAAATTTCCATCAAAACAAAAAGGAGCCAGCACTTGTGTGTGCCATTCGGCTCCTTTTGCTGTGCGGTCCGCCAGGCTTATGCCTATCCAATCGTCTCCAGCTCCTCTTTCAGCAGGCGGATATACTGCTCCACCAGCGGCGGCCGCTTCTGCCGTTCCCGCTCCAGCAGAATCAAAGTATAATGGAAATCACCCAGGGCAAGGTTTCGGAAGCGTTAATACCAACTTGTATTATACAGTAGCAGAGAATTGTCAGAAAATCAATCAAAAATAGAATTGTTATTAGAAAATCGTATTCCGCTATATGGGAATCCATATATATATGAAAGGCTGCGGACAGAATTTTCTCTGCCCGCAGCCTGCCGATTCACCACCGGGGTGGGTGGCATTCCTTTTTCCTTTCATCCATCTACCACCGTGCACTGGATGTTGACATAATCCACCACCACATCGGTGCCCTGGGACTGTTTCCCGGTGTAAATGTATACATGCGTCATGCCGCTGGCCGCTTCTTCCGACGCGCTGAGATAAATCTGGAAGGGCTGGCCTTCGTACCAGTCTCCCATCTGGGCGTCAATGCCCGCCGGCGTGTAACAGACACAGCCGCCGGTGACATCGGTATAAAACGTCACCGCCACGGAATCCCCGCCTCTCGAAAGCGTCACCGAGGTGGTGCTGGCTTCCAGCGTCTCGCTGCCCCGGGAGGGGACTCCCGCACTGGTATCATAGAGAAAGTAGGAGCCAGCCTCCATCTCTGTCCCCGGGTCCGGCTGCTGGTACGCCACCAGCCCCCTGCTATACTCGCTGTAGAATTTCTGATCGTTCCGGAGGATTGCCGTCAGCCCCAAATCGGCTGCCGCCTGCTGCGCCTCCTCCTCGGTCAGCCCGCGGACATCGGGGACCTGGACAATTTCCGGCCCGTCACTAACTACCAGAACGGCCTGCTCCCCTTCCAGGCGGAACTCCATCACGCAGCCTTCCTCCACCTCCGTGGAATACCGATGCTCCACGGAAGCCTCCAGGCCCAGCTCCGTCAGCGCTTGCTCCGCAGTGTCCATATCCATTCCGGCCAGATCCGCCAGCGCCACCGTCAGCGTAATCTCCGTGCCCTCCACAACCGTCTCCCCCGGCGCTAGGCTCTGGGAAATCACCTGTCCATGCCCGGCGGAATCATCCGCCGCAAACTGGACTTCCACCGAAAAATCCGGCTCCAGAAGCTGCCGCGCCTCCTCCAGGCTCAACCGGCGGACATCCGGTACCTCCGGCGCATAGACAGTCGTTTCGTTCTCCCGTGTGGATTCCTCCGGCAAGGCAGAGGCAAGCCGGGAAGCTTCCTCGCTCTCCTCCCGGGAGCCTGCGGCAGGGGCTGCTCCCTCCGAACCGCCAAGGGCGGCAAAGAGGGAAACGGCCAGCACGATCCCCCCTGCTGCCAGAAGGAGTATGCCGGCTCGGAACGGCCGCTTTCCCCCTGCCGGTGCCGGGGTGCTGCCTTCCGGAGCTTCCGGGCTTTCCGGGGCTTCCGGCTGATGGCTCTCTTCCGGAGATTCCGGCCGATGGCTCTCTTCCGGGGCTTCCGGTGGCTCCGGTGCCGGGGCCGGGGCGCTTACCTGCGGCATCCTTTCCGGAGCCAGATCCGCCAGCAGCAGCTCAATGGAGGAATACCTCTCCGTGGCGTAGATGGTCATCCCCTTTTCAATGGCTCTGGCAAAGGCCTCCGTTACCTCCACGCCTTCCACCGCATCCAGCGGCAGCAGCTCATCTTTTTTTCTTCGGTCAGACGCATCCTGCGGCCGGATGCCGCTGACCATCTGGTACAGCACCGCGCAGCAGGCATACAGATCCGTCCAGGGCCCCTGGCGGCTCCCGTAGTGATACTGCTCATCCGGCGCATAGCCCCGCTTCAGGATAACGGTCAGGTTCTCCTCCTCATCCACCGCATACTCCCGGGCCGCTCCAAAATCAATCAGCGTCAGGGTTCCGTCCGGCTTCCGGATCAGGTTCTCCGGGCTGATGTCCCGGTGCAGGACCCCGCCCCGGTGCATGGTATCCACCGCCAGCAGAATGGGGACCATCAGCCGCAGCGCTTCCGCCTGGGAAAACGGTTTTTCCATCTGCCGCATCTGCTGCTTCAGGTTGATGCCTTCCACATAATCCATGACCAGGTAGGCCGTCTGATTTTCCTGCACGGTGTCCCGGTAACGGACGATTCCCTCCACCTCCGAAAACCGGGACAGCAGCTCTGCCTCTTTCTGAAAGCTGCGCAGGGCACTCCGGAAGTCCTTCCCCTCTTCCCCCGGCAGGGCTTCCACGTTGTCCCCCTTCCGCTCCGCCAGGCCCACCGGAAAGAATTCCTTGACTGCCACCGTTTCCTCCCGCTCCAGGTCCATGGCAATATACGTAATACCAAAACCGCCTGCCCCAACCTTTCTTCCCAGCAGGTAGCGGCCCGCCAGGATGGTAAACGGAGGAAGTTCCCTTCCTTCCCCGGACACCCTTTCCCAGGAAAAGCCACAGCGGGGACAGGGGTTTTCCGTATCCTCCCAGCGGCCCATGCAGCCAGGGCAAAGATGATGGATGTCAATCATACCTTTCTCTCTCCTTCGATTTTCCTCTGCCGTATCTTACGGAAGATGTCCTTCCTGCGGCCATTGTACCATGTGCCCTGCACATGCTATCCCTCCGGGGGATGCACACGGTGCGGATAAGAAACTGTCCTCCCTTCGGTCGGACCCGCACCGGCGCCGGTATAATGTCCGCTCTGCGGACATTATACCATCCTCTTCCCAGATTTGGCGGGGCGGCCCCCACAATGGCTGTGCCATTTTTTCCTGTTTTTCCGTCACAGTTTTTGTCACACGGCTGCAGCCACTGTCCGAGATTCGCCGGCTGTGTTAGAATAACGGCAGAAAAAAACGATAGAATGCCTTCACCTTTCGTTCTCCTGTTGCCGAAGAAGGCACCTATTATTCCAGCGGCAGCTATTCCGCCTACCACTCTTTCCTTCGGTAAAGCCGCAGGCTCGCCAAAAAGGATACCACCAGCAGCAGTGCCAACGCAGCGGCTGCCGCCAGTATTCCCGCGCCGCTGGTGAGCCAGGCAGCCGCCTGGGCAATCCGGGCGTTTTCCAGGATCCCCTGGCGTTCCAGCATCAGGATCCCCAGAAAAGGAATCATCAGCACCAGAATGCAGACAATACGGCCCCGCTCCACCCCCAGCCGCAGATTCACCGGAAGGGTCACGGCATTGTAGGCCAACGACACCGCCATGGCAGCCGCCACGGTAGCCGGATAGCCGGCCATATCCCCGGTTCCCCCCAGCTGCCCCAGAATCCAGCCAACCCCGCCGCCCAGGGCAATCCCCAGAATGCAGCAGAGGATTGCCAGCACATACTTCTCCAGCACCATCACCGCCGGCGCCACCGGCAGCGTCAGGCACAGCGGCTCCCACCGGTCCTTCTCATCGTAGCCGATGGCCGACATGGGCAGCATCATGGCAAACAGCACCGCCACCATGGTCAGCATGAGGGCACCCCCGTTGGCGTAGGACAGCACCCCGTAGATCAGCAGCATGGCCAGATACAGCCGCCCGGACCGGGCGATATTGTAAAAATCCTTCAACAGCAGTCCCTTCATTGTTCTCCCCCTTTGCTCAGATACAGAAGAATCTCCTCCATGGGCGCCGGATCCACCGGCCGCCGCAGAATCCGCTCCGCCTGCTGCCGGTCCCGGACCAGGACGGTGGTGCTGAAGGCACTGGTCCGCTTTCCCGCCACCAGCCCCTCCGGCAGGCGCTCCAGATCCCCCTCCCCGCAGGCCGCCAGGCCGTACTGCTCCCGCAGCCGGTCCTTCTCCTCCATGAAAAGCAGCTTTCCCTGGTGGAGGAAGGCCACATAGTCCGCCGCCTTCTCAATATCGCTGATGATGTGGGATGACAGGAAAATAGCGTGGTGCTCATCCTGCAAAAAGTCCAGGAACAGGTCCAGAATCTCATCCCGCACCATAGGGTCCAGGCCGGAAGTGGCCTCGTCCAAAAGAAGCAGCCGGGGGTGGTGGGCCAGGGCGCAGGCAATGGCCAGCTTCATCTGCATGCCCCGGGAATACTCCTTGACCCGCTTCCCCTCCGGCAGGGAAAACCGTTGGGCCAGGCGCCGGAAGGCCTCCCCGTCCCAGCGCCGGTAAATCCGCCGAAACACCTGCTCCACCTGGCAGGCGGAAAGCTCCTGGGGCAGATGGCAGCCGTCAAAGACCACGCCAATCTGCTCCCGGGCCTCCCGGGACAGAGAACGGCTGTCCTCCCCCAGCACCGTAATCTCCCCCTCATCCGGCCGCACCAGGTTCAGCATAGCCTTGATGGTGGTGGACTTTCCCGCCCCGTTTTCCCCTACAAATCCCACAATGGTTCCCTCCGGGATTTCCAGGTTCAGGTTGGAAAGGGTGAAGCCCGGATACCGCTTGGTTACATTCCGACAGGAAACTGCCGCTCTCATTGCATTCCCTCCTCATAGAAAACGTGGAGAATCGCCTGGAGCTCCTCTTCGGTCATACCCACCGAGCGGGCGCAGGACACCGCCTTCTGCAGGTGCTCCTCCGCCTGCCGCAGCCGTTCTTCCCGCACAAAATCCAGGTTTTTCTCTGCCACAAAGCTGCCCTTCCCCGGGGCGGTGACAATAAAGCCGTCCCGCTCCAATTCCTCGTAGGCCCGCTTGGTGGTAATCACACTGATGCGAAGCTCTTTGGCCAGCAGCCGGATGGAGGGCAGTGCCGCCCCCGCCTCCAGCTCCCCACTCAGGATCATCGCCTTGATCTGCGATGTGATCTGTTCATAGATCGGTTTCCCGCTGGCATTGCTGATCAAAATGTTCATGGTTTCCTCCGGAGTATTGAACTTACTGTATATATACTGTATTCACAGTATATACTCTCATACACAGTTTGTCAAGACCGAATCGGGGAAATCCGTTCCCCTTTCGGCGCCGGAACTTCTGCTCCCACTTCAATCCCTTGCAGTAGCACAGGGGCTGTGTGCCGATGATTTTACAGTTTTCAAAGGTTACATTCTCACAGTACCAGGCTAAATATTCGCCTTTCACAACGCTGTTGCGAACGGTAACGTTTTTGGCGCGCCAGAGATGAAATCTCCAATACTTATCTCTTATTGTTTTCCAAAATTAATTTCAGTGGCACCCCAAAATATCAATTTCCGTAAACTACGGGAGGTAAAGGATATGAAGGCGATGGACGAAATGGACAGAAACATTCAGTGTCCAAGGCTTTTCGGAGATGGCTATGAAACGAAAAATGGTTGCCGGAGATGAAGAATACCGGGAACCGAATAGGCTCTTGCGGACAGTAATAGCTTCTGTGATCGCTGTCGTGCTTATTTTGTCGATTGGAACATATTTTTTGGTAAGAGAGTATAGGTACAACCCTACGCTTGAACTGGCGATGAAAATTGCAAGATTACGAAAACTTCATAAGGTCAAAATTCCCAGGGTGGCCAGGCAGGCATCCATCAGGGGGCGAAGGTTGTCCTCCGCAATGATCCCCTTCGCCTCCCGGAAATACCGGCTCCGCCGTCCAACCTACGCCTTTCATTTTGACGCCAGCTTGTGCATCGTTTCCTTTCCCTCACGTATCCCTCTATCTTCCCCTCCGCAGGCCAATGAACACCAGCACGGTGACGCCCATCAGCATGGGATAAAAGGTATAGGGAATAATCTGCAGCGGCGGGATTCCCGCCCGCTCTGCTGCCAGAAGCATCTGTGCCCCGTAGGGAATCAGCCCCTGCCCCACCGAGGCAAAAATATCCAGGATGGACGCCGTCCGCTTGGGAGAAATCTGGTACTCGGCGCTGATCTCCTTGGCAATGGGCCCTGCCATCACAATGGCAATGGTGTTGTTGGCCGTGACCAGGTCCACCAGCAGCGTCAGCACCGCAATGCCATACTCCCCGCCGGTTTTGCCGTGGATCCGGGAACGGATCACCCGCAGGATATAGGCAATACCCCCGTTTTTCCGCACCAGGGAGACCAGGCAGGCAACCACCAGGGAGATCACGGTAATGTCATACATCTCCACAATGCCGCCCTGCATAACCGTGAAAATTTCCGCCGGGGCAATGGTACCGGTGATCAGCCCGGAAAGCAGGGAAAGCACGGTGCCGCCTACCAGCACCACAAACACGTTGAGGCCTGCCAGGGCGCCGATCAGCACCAGCAGGTAGGGAAGCACCTGAAGCCAGTTATAGGAATAAGCCTCCTGGGGCTGATAGCTGTCACCGCTTCCCAGGATCACATAGAGAACCAGAGAAAGGATGGCGGCAGGGAGCACCAGGAGGAAGTTTTCCCGGAACTTATCCTTCATCTGGCAGCCCTGGGTCCGCACAGCCGCTATGGTGGTGTCCGAGATCATGGATAGGTTGTCCCCAAACATGGCCCCGCTGACCACGGCGCCCATGCATACAGCCATGGGGAAGCCGGCCCGCTGGCTGATCCCCACGGCAATGGGCGCCAGGGCTGCTATGGTCCCCATGCTGGTTCCCATGGAGAGGGAGATGAAGCAGCCTATGATCATCAGCCCCATCACCGCCACCCCGGAGGGAAGGACCGAAAGCCCCAGATTTACCGTGCTGTCTGCCCCGCCAGCCGCCGTTACCGTGCCGGAGAAGGCGCCAGCTGCCAGGAAAATCAGGCACATGGTGATCACATTGTCATCCCCGGCCCCCTCCGCCGCTGTACGCAATTTTTCATCAAAGGTCCGCTTGGGGTTTTGCAGAAAGGCGGTCAGCAGCGCAATGAGAAACGCCACGATCGCAGGCATTGCCGCAAAATCCCCCGTCAGCAGGCTGACGCCCACAAAGAGCACCAGAAACACGCCAATGGGCAGCAGGGCGGAAAACCGCCCCTCCGTTTTGTTCCCTTCCCGTTTTTCCTTTTCTTCCATTCCTTCCCTCTCCTTCTCTCCCGCTTCCTACTTTTGCTCCGGCTCTGACCGGGGCTTGGCTATGTATTCTTCATAACAGTATCGCATAATATCTTTCCGGGTGACAATTCCAATGAAGGCCCCCCGGTCATCCACCACCGGAACAAAGTTCTGGCCCATAGCCACAAACACCATATCCTCAATCCGGGCGTTTACATTCACCGGCTCATAGTCCCTGCGCCGTTTTACATCCAGTATGGAAATTTCCTCCGCATTTTTCAAACTGAGGTTGTATTGGTTTTTGACCGCCCACAGCAGGTCGCCCTCGGTGACGGTTCCCACATACTGGCCGTAACGGTTCAGCATGGGGACACAGGTGTACCGGTGATGCTCCATTTTTTCCAGCGCCTGCCGGAGCGTCATCTCGTCGGTCAGATAGGCCACGTCTTTCTTGGGCGTCAAAAAAAACAGTATATTCACGAATTCTGTTCCTCCTTTATGTATGGTTCCCCCAGGAGAAATGCCCCCAGTTCTTCCACCGTTCCTGCAATGAAATCTGCGCCGGCAGCCTCCAGCTCCCCTTCCTCCGCATAGCCAAAGCGCACACCCAGAGAAGCCACCCCGCAGGCCTTGGCCCCGGCAATATCGTGCTTCCGGTCCCCAATCATCAGCACCTGGCGTTTCTCCTCCGGGGAGAGCTTCAGTCGGCGCAGCGCCTCCACAATGACCTCCGCCTTGGTTCCCAGGCTGCCGTCCAGGCCGCTGCCCACGGTCTGGGTGAAATACGCCGCCAGGCCGTAGCGCTCCAGGATTTTTTCCGCAAACACCTCCGGCTTGGAGGTGGCCAGGGCCAGCACCCTCCCTGCCCCTGCCAGGCGGCGGAGCAGTTCCGGAATCCCCGGAAGCACCCGGTTTTCAAAAATCCCCTTTTCCGCAAAACGTTCCCGGTATTTGGCCTGGGCCTGCCGGGCCTTCTCCCGGTCAAACCCGTAAAACTCCATAAAGGAATCCACCAGCGGAGGCCCGATAAAGCAGGTGAGCCGGTCCAGGTCCGGCTCCTCCACCCCAAAGGCTGCCAGCGCATACTGGACGCTTTTGGTGATCCCCTCCTTAGGGTCCGTCAGCGTACCGTCCAGATCAAACAGTAAATACCTGAAGCTCATTTCCGTCCTCCAGATTTTTCCAGGTGAACACGCCGTCCTCCAGGGTCATGTAGCTGTGGGCGCTGTCCTCCTTGGGAATGGAGAGGGAGCCCGGGTTCAGATACCAGATGCCGGTCTCTCCCACCTGCCGGCAGGCCGGCACATGGGTGTGGCCGTGTAGCAGAATATCGCCCTTCTTCAGCATGGGCAGGTTTTTTTCATGAAACACATGGCCGTGGGTGGCAAAGACCATCCGCTTTCCCAGGTCCAGAATACAGTATTCCGCCAAAATCGGGAATTCCAGCACCATCTGGTCCACATCACAGTCACAGTTGCCCCGGACACAGAGGATTTCCTCCTTCATGCCGTTGAGCAGCGGGATCACCTCCTTGGGCTGATACTCCCGGGGCAGGTCGTTCCGGGGACCGTGGTACAGAATATCCCCCAGCAAAAGCAGCTTGTCCGCTTTCTCCCTCTGGTAGGCTTCCAGCAGCTGGCGGCAGTAAAAGGCGGACCCGTGCAGGTCCGAGGCGATCAGATATTTCATTGGCAGAACCTCTCTTGTCTGTATGATTTTTCCAGGCTTACGCCTGTGTACACTTCCTCTTCATGATACCATGCCCACCCCATGAATTCAACTGATTCTTTCGGGGGGAGAATTGTTAACCTCAACTTTTTAATGTTGACAATCGCAGCAAAAAAAATTATAATCAGTGCCGTGCAGCAGCCGGCAACCTTTCCCTGCCGGCTCCCATTCCATTTTTACGAGGAGGTAACTATGCAAAACCGTTCCCACACCCATTGCCTGGTACTGACCGCCATGGCAGCAGCCGTTCTCTGTGTGCTGGCCCCCCTTTCCATTCCGCTTCCCATGACCCCGGTCCCCCTTTCCCTGACCAATCTGATCCTTCTTTTTGCCGTATACCTGCTTCCCTGGAAATGGGCCTGGGCCAGTTGCCTGGTGTACCTGCTCCTGGGGGCGGCAGGCCTTCCGGTGTTTTCCGGTTTTGGCGGAGGGCTGGGCAAGCTCGCAGGACCCACCGGCGGCTATCTGATTGGCTTTCTGCTGCAGGTCCCCATCAGCGGACTGTTTGTGGAACGGTTCCGCTCCCGACAGCTGCTCTGCGCCCTGGGCATGGCCCTGGGAATTGCAGCCAGCTATGCCCTGGGCACTGCCTGGCTGGCCATTCAAATGAACATTTCCCTGGGAGCCGCCCTTCTGGCCGGCGTCATTCCTTACCTGCCAGGGGACGCACTGAAAATTTTAGCGGCCACCCTCCTGGGACCGGTGGTATCCCGCTTGGTCCGCCGTGCCCAGGAAAGCAGCCGCTGAAAACCGGTTAGCCGTTTTTCTCCGCGGTTTCTCCGTTGTCTTCCGGCTTCGTTTTCGGTTCTTCTGCCTCCGGTTCCTCTTCCGCAGGCTCCTGGGCCGCCAGCCCTTCGGCCCCCTCTTCCGCTGCAGCTTCTTCCTCCGCTGTGGCTTCCTCTTCCACTGTGGCATTCTCCTCTGTGGCCTCACCGGCGCCGGCGGCTTCCACCGCTGCCCGGGGCTTCTGGCGGGAGGCAATTACCATCACCAGCACACCGGCCACAAAGATCAGCAGCGAGATGAACTGGGAGGTGGAAAAAGGCCCTACGCTTCCCCGGGGATCGTTCCGCATCCCTTCTATGAGAAAGCGGCCAATGCTGTAGAGAATCATATACAGGCCGCCCACCTGGCCATCCTTCTTGGAGCGGCGGGCAAACCACACCAGGATAAAAAAGTGCAGAAAATTGGCTGCGCTGGAGATCAGCTGGGTGGGGATCAGCGGGACCCCGGTGGGGGCCATGGAGCCTACTCCCTCCGGGAACACCAGGCAGAAGGAGCTGTCCGTCTGCCGCCCGTAGCAGCAGCCGGCAAAAAAGCAGCCCAGCCGCCCAAAGCCCTGGGCCAATGCCACGGAAGGGATAAACAGGTCAAAGTATTTGACAAAGCTCTGCTTCTTGATCCGGCAGCCAATGAGCCCGCCGGCCAGGCCGCCCAGAATCCCGCCGTAGATGACAAAGCCCTCCCCCACATTTCTCCACAGGGCCGGATTGGCCAGGAAGTTGGGCAGCTCCACCAGGATATACAGCAGCTTGGCACCGATGACACCGCCTACCACCGCAAAAACCCCCAGCGTAAAACCGATGTCCTTGTCCAGCCCATAGCGGGGGGCCCTGCGTTCCATGACAATAAACGCGGCCAGGATACCAATGGCAATCATCAGCCCGTAACTGTAAAAATGTATGTTACCGATGGAAAAAAGAATTGGCCTCATGAATCTACAAATCTCCTTCTGATTTTTAACGCGGTCATTATACCATAGAAACGGCAGGAGTGCAATTACCCGGCCTGTTCAAACTGGGAGTTGTACAGTTGGGCGTAGAAACCGTTTTGTGCCATCAGCTCTTCGTGGTTTCCCTGCTCAATTACATCCCCGTCCTTCATAACCAGAATAGTGTCTGCATCCCGGATCGTGGAAAGGCGGTGGGCAATGATAAAGCTAGTACGCCCTTCCATCAGGTTGTCCATGGCTTTCTGGATCAGCTGCTCGGTCCGTGTATCCACGGAGCTGGTGGCCTCGTCCAGGATCAGGATCCGGTTGTCCGCCAGAATGGCCCTGGCAATGGTCAGCAGCTGCTTTTGCCCCTGGGAGACGTTGCTGGCCTCCTCGTTCAGCTCCATCTGGTAGCCTCCGGGCAGGGTCTGGATGAACCGGTGGGCGTGGGCTGCTTTGGCCGCGGCAATCACCTCCTCATCCGTGGCATCCAGCCGGCCGTAGCGGATATTTTCCATAATCGTTCCCTTGAACAGCCAGGTGTCCTGGAGCACCATGCCAAATGCCTCCCGCAGCTTGGTCCGTTCAAATTCCCGGATGTCGTGGCCGTCTATGAGGATCCGGCCGCTGTTTACATCGTAGAACCGCATCAACAGTTTGACCATGGTGGTTTTGCCGGCGCCGGTGGGCCCCACAATGGCAATCTTCTGCCCCGGCTCCACAGTCTCGCTGAAATCATGGATGACAATCTTGTCCGGCGTGTAGCCGAAGCGCACATGCTCAAACTGTACGGAGCCCTGGAGCTGGTCCATGGGTACCGGGCAGCCCTGGCCCTGATCTTCTTCCTTTTCCTCCAGGAACTCAAACACCCGCTCCGCTGCCGCCGCCATGGACTGCAGCATGTTGGATACCTGCGCCATCTGATTCACTGGCTGGGTAAACTGGCGCACATACTGGATAAAGGATTGGATGTCCCCCACCTGGATGCGGCCCTGGACGGTCAGTACACCGCCCAGAATGGCCACGCACACATAGCCCAGGTTTCCCACAAAGTTCATAATGGGCTGCATGAGGCCGGAGAGGAACTGGGACTTCCAGGCTGACTCGTACAGCTGCTGGTTGGTCTGGTCAAACTCCGCAATCACCTGATCCTGATGGTTGAAGGCTGCCACCACATTCTGGCCGCCAAAGGTTTCTTCAATCTGGCCGTTGATGGTACCCAGGGCGTTCTGCTGCCGCCGGAAATACCGCTGGGAGCGCTTGACGATCTGCATTACCAGGAAAGCGGAAACCGGCAGAATCAGCAGGGCCACCAGGGTCATCCATACGCTGATGGAGAGCATCATCACCAGCACGCCCACCATAGTGGTAATGGAAGTGATCAGCTGGGTGATGCTCTGGTTCAGGCTTTGTCCCAAGGTATCCACATCATTTGTCACCCGGGAAAGGACCTCCCCGTGGGGGCGGCTCTCAAAATAGCCCAGGGGCATGCGGCTGATTTTTTCTGAAATTTCTTTTCGCATCCGATAGGTAATCCGCTGAGAGACACCTGTCATCACCCACCCTTGAAGGAAGCTGAGTACCGCGCTCAAAATATACAGTCCCAGGAGCAGCAGCAAAATCTTTCCGATCTGGGAAAAGTCAATGCCGCCGGTGCCGGAGATTTTCCGGGTTAAGCCCTCAAAGACCGCCGTGGTGGCCTGGCCCAGGATTTTTGGCCCTACCACATTGAATACGGTGCTCCCCGCCGCCAAAACCAGCACAATCAGCACTGGGATTTTATATTTCCCAATATAAGTCAACAGTTTTCCAATAGTCCCCTTAAAATCTTTAGCCTTCTCGCCGCCCCGCATGTGGCCGCCTGGCCGCCGCATAGGCCGGGATGTATGCTCAGCCATGGGAGGCACCTCCTTTCTGTTCCCCGCGGTGTTCTGCCGCGCCGGAAGGGCATTTCACCTGGTCCAGCTCCGCCTCGGAAAGCTGGCTCTCCGCAATCTGCCGGTACGCCTCACAGGTCTGCAGCAGCTCCTGGTGGGTGCCGGCCCCCACAATCCGCCCTTCGTCCAGCACCAGAATCTGCTCCGCATGGAGGATTGTGCTGATCCGCTGAGCCACAATCAAAATGGTGCTGCCGGCCACCTGCTGTTTCAGGGCACTGCGCAGCGCCGCATCGGTCTTGTAGTCCAGAGCGGAGAAGCTATCGTCAAACAGGTAGACCTCCGGGTTCTTGGCCACCGCCCGGGCAATGGAAAGCCGCTGCTTCTGGCCGCCGGATACATTGGTGCCTCCCTGTGAGATATAGGTCTCATACCGCTCTGGCTTGGCCTCTATGAACTCGGTGGCCTGGGCAATCTCCGCCGCCTTCCGCACGATCTCATCCGGCGCCTCCGGGCAGCCATACCGCAGGTTGTCCGCAATGCTGCCGGAGAAGAGGATGGCCTTCTGGGGCACATAGCCCAGCCGTTCCCGCAGCTCCTCCCGGCTCATGGACCGAATATCCATTCCGTCCAGCAGAATCTGCCCCTCGGTCACATCGTAGAGCCGGGGGATCAGGTTTACCAGGGTGGATTTGCCGCTGCCGGTACTGCCGATGACAGCGGTGGTCTCCCCCGGCCGGGCGGTAAAGCTGATGTGCTCCAGCACATTTTCCTCCGCATTGGGATAGCGGAAGGATACATCCCGGAACTCCAGCACGCCGGTTTTCTCCGCCGGCACCTGCGGATGCTCTGGATCCTGGATGCTGGATTCCGTGTCCAGCACCTCCTGGATCCGGTTGGCCGCCACAATGGCCCTGGGCAGGATAATGGACATCATGGTCAGCATCAGGAAGGCCATGATGATCTGCATGGTGTAGGTGATAAAGGCCATCAGGTCGCCCACCTGCAGCAGCCCCTGGTCAATGTGGTGGGAGCCCACCCAGACAATAAGCACCGTCACCCCGTTCATCACAAACATCATGGAGGGCATCATAAAGGTCATGACCCGGTTGGTGAACAGCATGGTTTTGGTCAGATCCCGGTTGGCTCCGTCAAAGCGCCGCTCCTCGTACCGTTCCCGGCTGAAGGCCCGGATCACCGACAGGCCGGTGAGGATCTCCCGGGTCACCAGGTTCAGCCGGTCCACCAGGGTCTGCATTTTTTTAAACCGGGGCATGGCCACTGCCACCAGCACCAGCACAATGCCCATAACCAGCACCACCGCCAGGGCAATGACCCAGGTCATGGAGGTGTTGGTCCGCAGCACCCGTATCACGCCGCCAATGCCGATGATGGGAGCGTACAAAACCATCCGCAGCAGGAGCATGATCACCATCTGCACCTGCTGGATATCGTTGGTGCTCCGGGTAATCAGGGAGGCGGTGGAGAACCCGTCCATCTCCGCATTGGAAAAGGAAACCACCTTCCGGAACACCTGCCCCCGGATGTTCTTGGCCGCAGAGGCCGCCACCCGGGAGGCCAGGAAGCTGCTGGAAACCGAGACCACCAGCATCAGCAAGGCCAGGCCCATCATCTTGGCGCCGGTGCGCAGCAGGTAGGAATTTTGTATGGAGCTGAGGCTCAGGCCGCAGGCCTCCGCCTCTCCCCGGACCCAGGCCAGGGCTGTCTGCTCCGCCATGGAATCCCCCAGCTGCTCCAGCTGTGCCTCCGCCTGCCCCCGGACCACCTGGGCGGCCTCACGATCCAGGGAAGCCGCCGCATCCCCCATGGCAGAACGGATGACAATGGGCAGGGTAAAGGCCTCATCCGCCTGGTCCCACTGATCCCCGTGAAGCCCCTTAAGATGGCATACGCCGTCCTCCTCCGTGTACAGGCCTTCCACATAAGAAACCTGATCTTCCTCCATAAACAATTCCAGGATATCCAGCTCCGACCGGCGCACCGCCTGGGGTACCACATGCTCAATGCCGCTGTTCTGGATGCCCACGTCCACAATGTCCGAGGTGTAGGCCGGCAGCGTTAAGTCACAGTAAGCCTGGACCAGCAGCAGCACCACCACCAGGCACATGGCCTTCCAGTATGGCCGGATAAATTTTAAAATGCTGTTCATACGGTATCCTCCTCCATCAGATCAGCCAGCTTGCGGCACAGGCGCAGCAGCTCCTCCATCTCCTCTTTCCCCATCCGGGAAACCAGGTTGTCCGCCAGCTGATCCGCCTGTCTCCGGGCACGGTCCAAGATCTGGCTCCCCTCCGGCGAAAGAGCAATGTAGGTAATCCGCCGGTCCTCCGGATCCGGCAGCCGCCGGATATATCCTTTTTCCTCCAGTCCCCGGAGCATCTTGGATGCAGCCGGGTTGGAGATGGACAGGCGATGGGCCAGCTGCGTCACCGTGATGCCCGGCTTCTCAGTCCCCTCTCCGGCCTCCCCCTTTCCGGAAGCCTCCGGCTGCCCTGGCATTTCCGGCCGTCCCTGCGGGTCCGGCCCCTCCAGGCAGCAGCCGATGGCTGCCAACGTAAAAAAGGCGCCCGGATGAAGCCCATCAAAGGCCTGCAAATTCCGGCACGCCATCCGCATGCGATGAATCAGCCGGACCAACTCCTCCATCCGGCGTCCTCCCGTCTCTTGCACGTGGATTTCCTCCTTCCGGTTATGCAGACAGCAAATGGTAAGTCTGCAAATAGTTATACAGGTTAACAGTTGTCTATTATAACCAGTATTCCCGGAAAGTCAAGGAATCGTATGAAAATAAAAACAGGCATTCCCCCCGGCCTTCAGGCCGGAGGAATGCCTTTCGCCTCACCGCCGCACTTGGCACTCTTCCACCCGGATGTCCACCAGAATAATATCCTCCCCGATCTGCTTCACCTGGCAGAAGGGGATCACATAGTCGCAGTCCCGGCCCAGGAAACCGCAGAACTGGGCAGGCCCCGGCACAATCAGCGCCAGGATCTGCCCATTGCATATATCAAATTCCAAATCCGCCACAAACCCCAGCCGCCGGCAGTCACAGACATTGATGACTTCCTTCTCCTGCAAATCGCAAATCCGCATGGAAGCGCCTCCCGCTTGCTTTGCTCTATTCTATGCGGAAAACGCTCTCCGTGTGACGGTACGGAAAACTTTCAGTCAGGATTCCCGCACCGGTTCGCCGTCTTCCCCACCGGACTCCTTCAGCATGCCAAACTCCCGCCGGAAAGCAAAGGCAATTATGTCATTGGTTAAATCCGTATATGCGTTGGGCATGCCGGTAAAACAATGATAGGTACGGGCCGCCAGCTGGAAATCTGTACGGATTCCAGTGGCTACCAGTCGGGTCATATAGCGGATGGCATCATCCCGCAGAGAATCATACTCTGCCGCAATGATCATATGGGGACACAGGCTCCGGAGATCCGGACAGTGTCCCGGAAAGGCATAGTAGCTGGGGGCCTGGCCGTCCAGATCTCCCAGGTAGGCCCGCTCCGCTCCCAGATGATAGACCGGTTTTCCCAAGCGCACCTCATAATTTTGATGAAAGCCGATGGTTTCATTAAAATCCAGGTACAGGCAGGGACAGTTGAGCACGGCCAGAGAACAGGGGGCCCCGCCTTTGTCCCGGATATACAGGGCCAGGCCGGCTGCCAGATTGCCGCCTGCGCTGCTTCCGTGGATCCCCAGGAGTCCCGGATCTCCTCCTACCTCGCTTCCGTGTTCCGCAGCCCACCGGTACGCCTGCCAGCAGTCCATCAGAGGAGCCGGAAAATGCGGACCTTCCGGCCTGCACAGGGTATACTCCACCGAGATCACAATGGCCGGTATCCTCTTGGCCAGTTCCACACAGCGGATGTCATCCCCGTCTAGGTTGCCGGCCATCCAGCCTCCCCCGTGGAAATTCAGCACCATCGGCAGCGGGGTTTCACTGGCCGGGCGGTAAATCCGCACCTTCAGCTCTTTTTTCCCCTGGGGATGTCCCGGCAGGATCCGGTCTTCCAGCGTCATATCTGCCGGCATCCGGTACGCCTGCCGCATGGCTCTTGTTTTTTGTACAGCCTCCTCATCCACCGGCTGATCCCGGAGATACGATGCGTGCAGCAGCTGATAAGTCAGATATGGTTCTTTTTTCATGGATTATCCTCCTTGGTAAATTCCCGGCGGAAGGACAGAACCGTACCCTCATTGATCCACTGGCTCACATCACAGTCTTTGTTATTGAAGCCATGGACACAGCGGGGCATCAGATAAAACTCCACCGGTATCGCGTCTTTCTGCAGTTTCCGCACATACTCCATACTCTGATCCCGCAGCGGGTCATATTCCGCCGCAATCACCAGCGTAGGAGGCAACTCGGAACAGTCCAGCGCCACATTGGGAACCGCATAGTATGAGGGCATCTGTCCGTTCAGATCCCCGCAGTACAGGCGGACACGGCTGGCCAGGTCGTGGCCTGTGATAATCGGCGCATCGTAGCGCATCTGCTCGCCGGACAGGGTGGGGCCAAGGCCCAGCACCGGCGTGTTCAGGGCGTTGAGCCGGATCCGCGGCCCGCCATGATCCCGAATATAGAAAGCCATGCCGGCACAGATGCAGCCGCCGGCGCTGGTTCCGTATAAGCCCATCCGTTCCGGGTCTCCGCCCAGCCGGCCGCCTTCCTCATGCATCCAATTCCAGACATCCAGACAGTCCTCCAGCGCCGCCGGGAACCGGTACTCCGGCGCCAGGCGGTAATTCAATGCCACCACCACCGCCGGCACCCCCATGGCCAGAAAAGTGCAGCGCTTGTTGTCGAACTCATAGGTTCCGCGGGTAAAGCCGCCGCCATGGACATCCAGGATTATGGGAAGAGGTTCCCCCTCCTTTCCGGTCGGCCGGAAGATCTTGATTTCAATCTTCCTTCCCGGTTCCCGGCTGGGAACCGCGCGATACAGGGTTTCCAGTCCCTCCGGCGGCTGCCAGGCACTGTTCTTCTGCCGTTCCCCCGGTTTGTTCCAGTCCCGGAAACTGGGATGCAGGCGATACCGGATCATTGTTTTCCCTCCCCATAGTACATCTCCCATTGGCTGACGCTGTAAATTTTGTCAATCTCTTCCTGAGGCATTTCCCGGAACGCCAGAAACAGATCCTTCAGTTCCTGAAGGAAGCGGTGCCATTCACCGGGATCCACAAAGGCATCTTTCTCACCCCGGAGAACCCGCTGCCGCTTGGGATAGGTGTCATTATGGAAGGGATGGTTGCCCAGCATAATGTCCACCGGTTCCTCCCACACCTTGTCAATGGACTCCAGGAACTGATCCCGCAGACTCATGGGCAGGCCGTTCTTCCGCAGGCGCTCCGGGGAGAGGGATGCAAAACCGGCTCCGCCGTAGATGCCCACCTTCCGGGTGACGCCCTCATCCTCCAGCTCCCAGAAATGGGACATGACACCCACGGTATGTCCCGGCGTCCATACGCAGCGCATCCGGGTGTTCCCCAGTTCCACCACATCCCCGTCCGCCAGTTCCACGTCCGGCACAAAGCTCTCGTTGAAGGGATCCAGATTCTTATTCATACCCTCCAGCCGCTCCGGATTTTCCCTCATATCCCGAGCATCCACCTCGCCCAGGAAGGTTTTGGCACCGGTCAGGTGAACCAGGGCGTTGACCGCGCCATAGTGGTCCGGATGGGCGTGGGACACCACAATATACTTCAGGTCCCGCAGCTGAAAGCCCAGGCGGTAGATGGCGTCAATGAGCCCGCTGACTGCGGAGGCGCAGGGGGTGTCCAGCAGAATCAGTCCCTCTCCCGTGTCAATCAGATGGCTGGAGCACCAGCGGTTCCCCACAAAATACAGGTTGCCGGCAATCCGGAAGGGCTCCTCATACAGCAGATACGGTTTTTTCTTTTCCTCCGGCAACGGCATCATATTGCCAAAACGATTGAACTTCATATTCTATGCCTCCTCGTCTTTTATAGTAAGAATCTTTCTGCCGGGGCGGGCTTGCCACACCGCTCCGGCCCGCCTGCCGCTGCTCACGGAAGGGCAATAACGCCGAACAGCAGGCCGCAGGCAATGGAAATCAGGTTTGTCACCGTCTGCAGTCCCACGGCCAGCCGGCAGTATTTATACAGGTCAATCTCCAGCAAAGAACACCCCAGGATAGTGGCCGTGTTAAAAGGCGTAGATCCGGTGGCCAAGGCCATGTTTACCAGATACGGGGAAACCACCTGCATGGGAGCCAGGCCGAACTGAGCGCCCACGGCGATGAACACCGGATACAGGGTGGTGTACACCCGGCTGGGGACAAAACGGACAATGAGCACAATGGGAATCAGCATGATCACATGCAGATATTCCATCAGGAATTCCGGGAAGATGGAGATCAGCAGGTCACCGATGGCCGGCACCATCCCCATATCCGTAAAGACAGCCAGGTAAACGCTGATTCCAATCAGCATCAGCAGCACATTGACATACTGCCCTGCCGCTTTGATAACCAGCTTTCCGAATTCCTTGGGATAATTGAACACGATCATATACAGGGCGCCGGCCATGAACGCCATATACGGCGGAATGGAGAACGCCACCAAGCCCACCATCAGGATCAGGAATACCAGGAGATTGGGCCAGAACATTTTGGGACGGCGCAGGCCGGACTCCTCTTTCTGTTCTTCGGTCTCCACTGCCACCGCCAGCTTAAAGCTTCCCACTTTTTTCCAGTGCTTATAGCCAAAATAAACATACTGGAAAAGAACACCGGGAATCATGCAGAGGGCCGTCTTGGAAGCGGCCGCCGCCAGCTCTGCCGGCTCACAGCCGATTACCACAGACACATTGATAGCGCCGGCACTCCAGGGCACAATCATCATAATCGCCAATGCGGTCTGGGCCAGGATAAAGCAGGCTTCCCGACTGAAGTTGTATTTTTTGTACAACGGCAGCAACACCGGAAAAATAATCAGGAAGGTGACGGTAATCTGGGCGGTAAGGCCGCAGATCAGAGCCACCACGGTGGTCAAAACCATCAGAAGAATCACATTCATCCGGTCCCCGATCAAACGGGTCAGCGCCCCGATGACCGTCTCAAACATACCGCTTTCCGTAAGCATGGAAAAGTAAATCAGGGCGAACAGCAGCAGATAGCCGCCGGAAGACATGCTCTCGTTCATTTTTGCCAGAATAGCCGTGCTGATCTCCGGAATGCTGTAACCCAGACAGAGAGCGGCCAGAATCGGAATAAAAATCAGGGCAAAATACATGGGGATCCGTTTCTGGAATCCCGCCAGAATCACCAGTACCACCATCAGAATGGCAATGACTGTAATACCGTTCATAGTTTCCTCCTAAGCCTCTTTTTTTCTCTTTCCGGAAAGTATATATTTAATATAAAGGAGCTGATAGGAAACATCAATAATTCTGTTGTTATAACAGGATAACTGAAAAGCGTTTTTGGGCGCCCCAGCGTTCCTCTTTACAAGCCTCTGTATTTTTTCTATAATGGGTTGGAAAAGGAGGCTTTCCATGGAACTGAATCAGCTGCGCTATTTTCTGGAACTGAAAAAACATGAGCATTTTTCCATCACCGCCGATTATCTGAATATCTCCCAGCCGGCTCTGAGCAAAAGCATCTCCGCACTGGAAAACGAACTGGGCGTAAAACTGTTTGACCGGATTGGAAAGCAGGTCAAAATCAACAAGCAGGGGGAAGATTTTGCCCGCTACTGTGAGCAGGCGCTTTCTTCGCTGGAGAGCGGCATGTTTGCCGTCCGGAACTCTCACTATGACACAGTGGGGCATATCACCATCCTCTGCTATACCTTTATGCCCATCCTGACCCCCTGTGTATCCGCCTACGCCCGGCTGAACCCCGGCGTCACCTTCACGGTAGGGTCCAAAATCCTGGGAGAACAGCTGAAGCAGTCCCAGTATCCGGACTTCATTCTCCGCAGCACCCCCAGCGAGAACAACCCGGGGCAGACGGAAAATTTCTGGGTCAGCCAGCCGCTGTTTCAGGAACGGTATATGCTGATCGCCTCCACACGGGACCCTCAGTTTTCCCCGGAGCAGACTTCCGTCTGCCTGAAGGATCTGAGGGAAAAGCCCTTTATCACCATGCTTCAGAACAATGTGTTTTTCCAGGATGTCACCTATTCCCTCTGCCAATCTGCCGGTTTCTTTCCCAAAATCTTTGCCCAAACGGACAATATTTTTTTCAAGCTGCACATGGTTCAGGAGGGACTGGCGGTGGCCTTGCTGCCGGAGAGCGGTTTCATGAAAGAACTGTACCCGGGCATCCGTATTCTGGAGCTGGAGGACTGCGCTTCTCTGCGCACCCTTTTTCTGCTCCGCCAGAAAGACCCGCTGATCACAGAGACCGCCCTGGATTTCTGGAATTTTGCCCTGGATTTTTATCATCATCCCCACTAAAAGGCTACAAAAAATCCCGCCGGACTCAGGCGCCGTTCCGCCCGTCCCACGGGATTTCTGCCTTTACTTTATAGGATATTCGATCCTTTCCGTTTTTCCCCGCAAAGGTTCCGCCCTGCCTCAGTGCCGGGCGCAGTTTCCGGTCTGGCCCAGCAGGATCTCCAGCCCGTGGTGCAGCTCCGGGAGAATGTACTCCAGGCATTCCCGCACCGCCTTGGGGCTGCCGGGCAGGTTCACAATCAGCGTCCGGTTCCGGATGCCGCTGGCCGCCCGGCTGAGCATGGAGCGCTTGGTAAACTGCATGCTGTAGGCCCGCATGGCCTCCGGAATCCCCGGCACCATCCGCTGGGCCACCGCCGCTGTGGCCTCCGGCATCACATCCCGAGGGGAAAAGCCGGTGCCGCCGGTGGTCAGCAGCAGATCCGCCAGCCCGTTGTCACAGATCCGGATCATCTCTTTTTCCAGCATCTCCTGGTCATCCGGCAGGATGGTCCGGGAAACCACTTCATACCCTTCTGCCTGCACCATCTCCGCAATGGCCGGGCCGCTCAGGTCCTCCCGTTCCCCTGCATAGCCGGAATCACTGGAAGTCAGTATTGCCACTCTCATTTTGCGTCCTCCTCCATAATCTCCAGGTTGTCTCCCTCCCGGATCGTCCCTCCGTGGAGCACCCGGGTAAACACGCCCTCCCGAGGCATAATGCAGTCGCCCATGGCCTGGAAAATGGCGCAGCCATGGTGACATTCCTTGCCGATCTGGGTCAGCTCCAGCACCACATCGTTGCAGCGGAATTTGGTGCCGATGGGAAGGGTCTTAAAGTCAATGCCCTCCACCACCAGGTTCTCCCCAAAGGCCCCGTCCTCCACCTGGGCACCCCGGGCCCGGAACTCCTGGATCCGGTCGTAGGAAAGCAGGCTCACCTGCCGGTGCCACTTGCCTGCGTGGGCATCCCCCTCAATGCCAAAATCCTCTATAAAATGCCCCTCGTGTATATTCTTTTTCTGCACCCCTTTGATCTCACTGGTACAGACCGCAATCACTTTTCCCATTTTTTCATCCTCCAATCTGGGACATGCCCTTTTCTTCCCGCCCCGCAAAGGGAGCCTGATCCCCAAAGTGGTGGCCCTTGGGCTTGTCCGCCAGGGCCTTCCGGATCACCGCTTCCAGTTCCGCATCCGTACAACCAGCCTGGAGCATGGACTTCAGCGCTGCCCCGCAGTCATACTGGAGACAGGTTTTCAGATAGCCGTCCGCAGTCAGGCGAATCCGGTTGCAGCCGTCGCAAAACTGATGGCTCACCGCGCTGATAAAGCCCAGCCGCCCCTGGAATCCCTCCGCCGCATAATACCGGCAAGGCCCGTTCCCCGGCACATCGTCACAGGGCGTCAGGGGGCCCAGGTGCTTCTCCAGGAAAGTCCGCAGCTCCTCCTCCCGCAGGAGAGGAAAGCCGCTGCCCAGGCCGATAGGCATCATCTCAATAAACCGCACATGAACCCGGTGATGGCGGGCCAGCTCCACCACGTCCAGCAATTCCTGCTTTTCCACACCCAGCACCGGCACACAGTTGATCTTTAGGGGCACACGCCCCTCCCGCATAGCCCGTTCCAGCCCTCTCCGGACCCGGGCAGCCTCGTCCCGCCGGGTGATGCTTTGGTACACCTGCGGATCCAGAGTGTCCAGGCTGACGGTGATGGCGTCGATTCCCGCGTCCACCAGGCCGTCATACAGTTCTTCCAACAAAACGCCGTTGGTGGTAATGGTTATGTTTTCAATACCTGGAATGGCCTTCAGCTCCGCTGTCAGGTCCAGAATCCCCTTTCGCACCAGCGGCTCCCCGCCGGTGAGCTTCACCTTGCGGATTCCGTTTTTGGCCAGCACCCGGCATACCCGGAGAATTTCCTCAAACCGCAGAATCTGCCCGTGGGGGATGCTGGGCACTCCCTCCTCCGGCATACAGTAGACGCACCGCAGGTTGCAGCGGTCCGTCACGGAAATCCGGACATAGTCGATGGTTCTCCCCACTCCATCTATCATCGCACAAAATCCCCGCTTTTTCCTCCCGATTTGGTCTCGAGATGTATTTCATCCAGCTCCATCCGCTTGTCAATAGCCTTGCACATATCGTAGATGGTCAGCAGCGCTACGCTGACCCCGGTGAGGGCTTCCATCTCCACCCCGGTCTTTCCTTCCACCTTGGCGGTGCAGATGGCCCGGATCTCCAGATTCTCCCGGTCCACCTGAAAATCAATGCCGCACTTGGAAATCATCAGGGGATGGCACATGGGGATCAGGTGGGAGGTCTGTTTGACCGCCATAATGCCCGCCACCCGGGCCACACCCAGCACGTCCCCTTTGGCCACGGTGCCGGCCAGCACCGCCTCCATCACCGCCGCATTGACCCGGATCTTCCCGGAGGCTACCGCAGTCCGGCTGGTGACATTCTTACCCGACACATCTACCATCACCGCATTTCCCTTTTCATCAAAATGCGTCAGCTTTTGCTCTTCCATTTTCCCTTCTCCGATGCACTATGATCGCGTCGCCATGTCCTGCCTGCCCGCGCAAGCACAGCCCCATGGCTGCTTGACGCTTGTATCGTTTTATTATAGCGCTTCTTCCGGCAAATGTCATCCCCCAACCCATTATTTGCGCCATTTTATTTCCTCCGGGGGATCCGGAAGACGCAAGGGCTTTTGGGCGCACAGGCAGTTTCCTTCGCAGAAGGGCTTTCCCCCACCGCCAGGCTGCCTTTTCACCCGCGGTCCGGCTGCTGGCAGCGGCAGCGGGGATTCACCGGGATCTCCACCTCCTCCGCCTGCATGGCCAGCAGATCCAGCAGAAGCATCCGCCCATGGAGGGTTTCTCCAATTCCCAGCAGCAGCTTCAGGGCTTCCACCGCCTGCAGGCTGCCGATGACCCCGGGCACCGCCCCCAGCACCCCAAAGGAGCGGCCGTCCGGCTCCGCCGCCGGGTCCGGGTTTTCCGGGCACAGGCAGCGAAGGCAGGGACCGCCTGGCGCAAACACCGTCACCTGCCCCGCAAACTGGCAGATGGCCCCGTACACATCCGGTTTTCCCAGCTTCCGGCATACGTCGCTTAACAGATAGCGGATGGGGAACCGGTCTGTGGCGTCCACCACCACATCAAACTCAGATAAAATCTGTTCCGCGTTTCCCGGGGTAATGCCCTCCGGGAAGATCCGCACCGCCACCACGCTGTTCCGCCGCTGCAGGCAGTCCGCCGCAGCCTCCGCCTTTTTCCTCCCCACATCCTGCTCCCGATACAGAATCTGCCGCTGCAGGTTACTCACATCCACCCGGTCAAAGTCCGCCAGGCCGATGGTGCCCACCCCAGCCGCTGCCAGGTACAGGGCCGCCGGGGACCCCAGGCCACCGGCTCCCACCACCAGAACCCGGCCCTGCTCCAGCTTTTTCTGCCCTTCCTCTCCTACCTCCGGAAGCATCCAGTGGCGTTTGTACCGTTCCCGATACACCTCTTTTTCCTGTTCCCCCATAGCAAAGGTCTCCTTTCCTGCCAGTTCTCCATACCGCAAAAGCCGGGAGGCGGCCCTTTTTGAACCGCACCCCGGCTTTTGCAGCTGTCTTTCTCAGCCGCCGCCCAACAGATGGATAATCTGCAGATCGTCATCCTCGTTTAACACCACCGTGTCATAATCTTCCGGCCATACCAGCTGGCCGTTGACCTTCACCACCAGCTTAGGCCAGGTAAAGCGCATGTGCTCCATGACGCCCCGGATGGTCAATCCCTCATGCCAGTCCTTGTAGGGCCTGTTGTTCAACTGCATGGCTGCCTCCCTTTACGGCTGCACATCCTGCAGAGGCTCCACCACCTCCAGCAGCTCCGGAAGATCCATGCCCAGCTCCTTCAGATGGGCCACGGTGGGAACCCCGTTGAGGGTCCATCCCCGCTTGGGATATACCGCGTCAATCAGGCGCTCATACTCAGCCTCCCGGTGCTTTCTGGTGGCATCCATCTTCTCCTGCAGGGTCATATTCTTCACCTGCTCCGGCGTCAGCCCCACCTGCTCCACCAGCTGGCCGTCATACCGCTCCTGGCGGGAAAGGTACTCCTCCTCGGTCACCGGCCCCTGGGAACGATAGGGAATGGCATCATTCTTCCGCAGGCCCTTGCCCAGACGGATGTTGAAGATCCGCTGGAAGTTGTAAACCCGCTCCGACTGGCGGATCATATCATCCCGGTCAATCTTGGTGCCGGTAACCCCATAGAACAGATCCAGGTAATTGTCCACGTGCTCCGGAACCTTGGCAGGCTCATCCGTCAGGCTGTTGTCCGCCGGAACAATATCATTCCAGGGCAGTTTGCACAGCCCCAGCAGGCCAAACCAGGTACGGAACATGGGGTAGTAATACAGGGCCTCCGCCTTGTCCTCAAAGGTGGGGATCTGATTGTTCACCTGGTCCATGAAGATCAGCCAGGCCTCATCGTGCTGAGGCCCCTTGTTAGTCAGGCCGTAGCCGCCCTGCTGGGCCAGGGACTCCTTGGAGGAATACTCGGAGTACTCCAGCCCCTTCTGCTCCATGGCGATATCGTTCATGAAAGCCATGTCGCCCCAGCCCATCTTGGCAAAATATTCTTTCTGCTTGTGGGAGCCCAAAGCCGCAATCTTGCCAAAGCCTTCATTCCGGGCCATCTGGTGCAGCATCTCCAGGTCTGCCTCCACATTGCCCCACGTAAGCTCCAGGCCGCCGGTCCGCTCCTTGTTCAGGATACCGTTCTCATAGCACTCCATCAGGAAAGCGGTCATGGTACCGTAGGAGATGGTGTCCACCCCGTAGGTATCGCAGTAGAAATTCAGCTCCAGGATGGCCTGGGGATCGGTGATCCCACAGTTGGGGCCCAGGCCCGCCGCCGATTCGTACTCTGGTCCGTCTACGCAGACCCGCTCCCCCTTGTAAGGGCCGGTTTTCAGCAGGAAATGGTCCGCAGTCTTGGCGCAGGCCATGGAACAGCCGTACCAGCAGCCATCGGCGCCGCCCTGGGTCAGCCACTTGTTCTGCCATACCTCCGGGGCCATCTCGTCAATTTTGTCCGTGCCACCATATTTATAGTTGCGGGTGGGCAGAATATCGTAATCGCTGAGGGTCCGCAGAGAGTAAGCCGTGCCGGACTTCCGCATGGCGTTCTGCTTATCATCCAGGGTGGCAATCTCCCGATGGAACTTCAGGCCGTCCTTGTTCAGGATGCTGATATCGTACACATGGTTCAGGTTGGCCTTTACGCCCTTGAAATGGCAGACCAGCGCCTTAATATGTTTGTTGGCAAACACCCGGCCAATGCCGCCGCGGCCGGCCTGTTTCAGGCGCACCACATTCCGCTTGGGATCGTAGAAGGTAAAGTTCAGCATGGACAGGTTGCAGTGCTCGGAGGCGGAGCCGGAGCAGACCACCGCTACGTTCTTCCGGTCCTTCTCATCCTCCGCGTACATGGCCGTCAGCTCCTCGCCCAGCACATGGGCATCCCGATGCTCCAGCGGCGCCTTCTCAATGGAGATGGTGCCCTTGTTGCCGTCGATGACGATGATCACATCCTCCTCGGCCTTGCCCGTCAGCTCCAGCACGTCAAAGCCGGAGAACTTCAGGAAAGGACCGAAGTATCCACCCACGTTGGAGTCAATGGGGATGTCCGTCATGGGGGAGATGGTGCACACCAGGCATTTGCCGGTACCGGCGTACTGGGTGATGCCGGCCACCGGCCCGGCAGACATGGTAATGGCATTCTCCGGAGAATCCCATTTGGTATCCGGGTTGGTGGCATCCCACAGGTAACGCAGGCAGTAACCCTTGCCGCCGATAAACTTTTCCTTTACCTCCTGGGGAATATCCAGGATTTCCACGGAATTGGCGGAAAGGTCAATTTTCAGCCGCTTATCCGTATAGCCGTGATACAGATCCTGGGGGGTGTAGTCCACGTGCTTCAGGACCTCATGGGCCTCCTGCATTTTCCGGATTTCTTCCATATCCGCGTCGGCATAGCGCGGCACATTGCACATTTGTATCATTTCTTATGCCCTCCTATTCTTCCACAATCCGGATGGCGCCTGTGGGACAGGCCTTCACGCACAGGCCGCAGGCCGTACATTTGGACGGCTCCAGATAATCGTCGCACTGCACCATCACATTCTCCGGGCAGAAGCCCACGCACATCAGGCAGCCGGCACACTCCTTCTTGTTCAGCCGGTAGACTCCATTGGCCGCCTGGGTAATCACACCCGTATTGCACACCTCCGCACACTTACCGCACTGGGTACATACGGCAATGGCATGAGTGCCATCTTCCCGGTCCGTAATCCGGATACAAGACTTTGCCGGATCCGCCACTTTGTAAAAGGCTTTGGAACATGCTTCCTCGCACTGGCGGCAGCCAATGCACAGCGATTCATCTTTTTCCAACCGCTTCATGAAACGACTCCTCCTAACGTTATTTTATCCTTTTGGGAAATAATACCAGATTCCTCTACGGTCAAAAACACCGCTCCCTGGGCCAGACGGCAGGCCGCACCTGCCTGAAACAGCGGACATTCCGGGAAACACTCCTTGTCTGCCTCCGATACCCGCAGTACAGCGGTTCCCGCCTGCAGTGTCATACCCGGATGAAGTTGGGATGTATCCAGCCCTTCTGTCTCCAGATTGGCCTTGTACCGGCGAAAACAGAGCCCCGGCTGCGGCTGTGCCTGCATCCAGTCCCGCACCTCCCCGGCCAGCAAAGTCAACTGCCGGCTGCCGCCATCGGCATGGCGGTCACCTTCCATTCCCTGCTCCTTCCGGAACCGGGCCTGCTTCACCGGCTCCCCCGGCCTGCCCCGCTCCCGGAACACATACAGGGCCCGCACGGTTCCTTCCATAACTTTTTCCTCCTGTCACTGCTCAGATATAGAGAATGGTTCCGGCCTGCCGCAGGGAATATCCCCCCAGCTTCTCCACCCGCTCCGCAAACTCCCGGCTCTTCAGCACCTCCAAGAAATGCTGTACATGGGGAAGCTCCAGAAACCGTACCGGAATGGCAAAATCGTATTCCTCCGGCCCCACCTCAATAAAGTCCAGCCCCATGGACCGGGCTGCCGACTCAATTCCCATGCCCGCGTCCGCATCCCCACCGGCAATGGCCGCTGCCACCGCCATATGGGTAGCCGCCTCCCGGTCGTATCCCCGGATGGCGGAAGGGTCAATCCCCGCCTGTTTTAGCTTATAGTCCAGCAGCACCCGGGTGCCGGCGCCCCGCTGGCGGTTCACATAGCTGACCCCTGGCAGGTCCTCAATGCCCCGGATTCCCAGGGGATTCCCTTTTTTTACCATAATCCCCTGCACCCGGTCCACCCCCTTGATCAGGGCCATGGGCTCGGTGAAGAGCTTCTTCAAAGTCGGCACATTGTAAGTGCCAGTCTCCTCATCCAGCAGATGGGTGGGGGCCAGATGGGCCTCCCCCCGGCGCAGGGCCATGAGCCCGCCCATGCTGCCCACATGGGTACTGGAGAGATAATTGCCCGGATACAGGGTAGGCATCAGATCCGCCATCACATCCAGGATCAGGTCGTGGCTGCCAATGGCCACCACCGTGTGGTCAATCTCCTCCATAGTCCGGTAGAGCTCCACGGTAACCTTCTCGCCTGCCTCCACTCCCTCGCTGTTCTGGGGAATCACACAGAAGCCGTCGGCCCGCACCAGGCTCATGGCTGCACCGGCACCCCGGGCCAGCGGGGAGGCCACCAGCTTGCCGTCCACCTTGCCCACTTTCACCCGGACATACTCCCGGTGTTTTAAGGAAGAGACCATCCGGCGGGAAATCACCGCTTCCACCTGGGGAACGCGGCTGCTGGTCTGTCCGTTCATCTGCTGCAAAACCGGAATCACAAAATTTTCAAAGGTCAGGTATGCGGAGACCGGATAACCAGGGAGGCCGATCACCGGCTTGCCCCGGACAATGGCCAGAATCACTGGCTTGCCTGGCTTGATCGCCACCCCATGGATGATCACCTGGCCCAGCTCCCGCAGCACATGAACCGTGTAATCCTCCGTTCCCGCGCTGGAACCGGCGTTGACAATCACCATGTCAAAGTTGTCCACTGCCTCGGAAATGCTCTTCTTCAGCAGCTCATAATCGTCCGCGATGGGGGCGAACCGGGTGGGCAGCCCGCCCTGCTCCCGAACCATGGCCTCAAACATCCGGCTGTTGGACTCAATAATCGCCCCGTCCTCCGGATCCTGGTCCGGCTCAATGATCTCTGTGCCGGTGGGGAAGATGGCCACTGTTGGCTGGCGGTAAACCGCCACTTGGGTGATGCCGCCGGAGAGCAGCACGCCAATGTCAATGGGGCGGATCCGGTGCCGGCTGGGCAGCAGCATTTCCCCGGCCACAATATCCTCGCCGATGGGGCGCACATGCTGCCAGGGGGCCGCTGACTCCAAAATCTGCACAGAGCCGTCCGCCTGTTCCAGCAAATCCTCCGCCATAATGACTGCGTCGTAAGGAGCATGGATGGGATCCCCTGTGTCCACTACCACAAAATCCCCTTCCGGACGCAAGGTCAACGGCGTCCGCTCCGAAGCGCCCTTGGTCCGCTCCGCCTCCACCGCAATACCGTCCATGGCCGCCGCATTGTAGAGAGGGGAACAGTACCGGGCGTAAATCGCTTTGGTGGTCACTCGGTTCAAGCTCTCCGTCACCGGAATTTCTTCCTCCTGGGGCGTTACCACCCCCTCCAGCGCCTTTTGATAAATTTCCTGTGCTTCCTGTACCGGTGTATTTTTCAGATAAAGATTTCTCTTTCCCATTTCTTTTGCCTCCGCCTTAGAAATACCGGCGGACCCAAACCGGCTCGCCCTTTTTCAATCCTTCCCGGTTCATATCTACCAGGATGTATCCATCCGCCTCCGAAAGTGTGGTGATCAGGCCGGATTTTCCCAGAATGGGCCGGGCCAGAAGCGCCTTCCCCTCCGGAATCAACTTCACCGGCAGGCAGGTTGCCTTGCCTGCCGCGCTGGCCAGATTAGTCTCCATGTGAGCCAGCACCGGCGTCTCCTCCGGCTGGCCGGTCACCTGCCTCCAGAGCCACCGGAACAACAGACAGAACACCGTCAGAGCCGCGGACGGATGTCCCGGCAGCCCTGCCAGAATGGTGCCTTCTGCTCTGTCACAACCTAAAATGGTGGGCTTCCCCGGCTTCAGCGCCAGTCCATGGGTAAACACCCCGCCGCCAGAAACCCGGTCCAGCACCTCCATGGTCACATCCTTCTTTCCCTGGGAGCTGCCTCCGGACACCAGCAGCAGATCACAGGTTTCCACTGCCTGGCGCACTGTCTCCTCCAGCCGGTCCTCCTGATCCTCCAAGGCCCGGGCAAGCACCAGCTCCATGCCGCACTGGGCAACACAGCCTCCTAAGGCCCAAGTGTTAATATCGCGCACCTGGCCGGGCCCCGGCACGCTCTCCACCGGCACCAGCTCATCCCCGGTAGAGATAACCGCCACCCGCCACGGCCGGTAGACCAGAATCCGGTCTGTTCCCACCGCTGCTAAAGCTCCAACCTGGGCTGGGCCGATCTGGGTTCCCCGGGAAAGCACCAACTCTCCCGTTTTCATATCCTCCCCCACATCCACCACAAACCGGCCGCTGGACACAGCGGTGTTGATGGCCACATGGTTCTCGTCAAAAAGCTCACTGTACTCCACCATCACCATGGCGTCAGCCCCCTCCGGGATCATGCCGCCCGTGGGCACGTAGGAACACATACCGGGGCCCACCGGCGCCAAAGCGGGATGCCCAATGGCCACATCTTCCACAATCTCCAAAAACACCGGGATGCTCTCCGTGGCCCCGGCGGTATCCGCGCTGCGGACCGCATAGCCATCCACACTGGAGCGCCGGAAGCTGGGAATCGGCTCGCCGGCACACACATCCTGAGCCAGGATTCGGCCGAAAGCCTGGGAAATCGGTATCTCTTCGGTCCGGAGAGGCACCTGCTCCGCTGCCTTCCGGAGCTTGCTCCGGGCTTCCTCCAGCGTATCTACCTGCAACAGTTTCATGTTTTTTGTTTCCCTCCTGCATGCAAAAGAGCCGGTTCGGGAACCGGGAGTCTCCCGTTCTGTTCCACAACCGGCTGTCGTTTTTTTACGGATGTTTTGCACCGCGCCGGTATCATCGGAAACAAAATCTTTTCCGCCTGAGGGGTAGACTTCCCCCATCCCTCAGACTGTAAAAGCAACTTCTTTCCGATGCACCGGTTTTCCGGTGCGGGAGGCGCCCGGGTTTCCCCTGACACCCATTGGCCGCGCTCCACCCCCACCCCAAGGGAATGGGCCGGACAGGAGCAGCAGCTCGAAATCACCTATCTGTTGAGAGTTTATCACAGTCATTCCCAAAAAGCAATGGCTGTTTTTTAGTCTGCTTGCATTCCCGCTTCCCCTGTTTCCTCCCGTTCCCGGTAGAACACCTCTGTGCTGGCCAGAAAACGGCGGATGGCCGGGTGTTCCGGACGCAGCAGAATTTCCTCCGGGCTGCCCTGGGCAATCTGCCTGCCTTTTTCCATAAAATGTACCTGGCCACAGACCCGGCGGATATGTATCAGCTGATGGCTGATGATCAGCCAGGTCACCGGCCGGCTCCGCTGCTGTTCCCTAATCATTTCCTCAAACAGCTCGGTGCTGTCCGGATCCAGGTTGGAGAGGGTCTCGTCTACAATGATAAAGGAGGGGCGGAAAATCAGCGCCCGGATAAAGGAGAGCTTCTGCTGCTCCCCACTGCTCAAAGAACGGGCGTACTGGCTTTTTTTCCCCTCCAGGCCGCACCGGGCCAGCCAGCGGTCCACCTCCGCTTCCTCCGGCCGAATGCCCCGGAGCTTCAGCGGATAGATCAGGTTCTGGTACACCGTATCGTGGAGCAGGTAAGGCTTCTGGCTGGTCATGGTAATGTCCCGGGGCGTCAGCCCCTCATAGTCAATCCGACCGGCATCCGGCTTTAAAATTCCCATGATCAATTTGGAAAGGGTGGACTTGCCGCTGCCGTTGGCCCCCACCAGCCCGTGCACCACCCCGCTTTCCAGCTCCATGCGGTCAATCTGAAGGGAAAAATCCCCCATCTGCTTCCGCAGGTCAAAGATTTTCATCGCCTGCCTCCTCCCTCCGGAACCGGTCCGCCAGAGTCTGTACCACAAAGGCCATCAGCATCAACACCACGCCCAGGAAAATCCCCTCATAGTAATCCCCTGCCCCCTTGAGGGTGGAGATGGCGGTGGTCATGGTCCGGGTATTGTTTTTGATGTTGCCGCCCACCAGAAACACCGCCCCCACCTCGCTGATAGACCGTCCATAGCCGGATACCACCGCAAAGTAAAGCTCCTGCCGCATCTCCCGCAGCAGCAGCCGATTGGTCTGCCGCCGGCTGGCCCCCATGGTTTTGGCAAAGGCCCGGATAGCCGGTGCCGTCCGCACCGCATAGGAATACACCATGCCGCAGATAATGGGCGTGATAATCAGCACCTGGGCAAACACCATGCCTTGGATGGTAAACACCCAGCGCAGGTCCCCCAGAGGGCCTTTTTTGCGCAGCAGCATATAGGCCAGAAGGCCAATAACCACCGGAGGCGCCCCCATCAGGGTACGGTTGACCCGGACCACCGCCCGTTTGCCCGGAAACTGCTTCCGCTCCAGCAGGAGCCCCAGAAAAATACCCAGCGCGGAGGCAATCAACGTGGACCAAAAGGACATAATCACGGTAACCCGGATGGAATCCACCACACCGATGGTGCCGAAAAATTCCGAAAAAAACTGACTAAAACCTTCCATTCTTCTGTACCCGCCGCTGTAAAAGTCTGTTTCCGCAGCATACTCCGCAGAAACGGGAAAAGGGCGCCGCAAGTTACCATGTCTCTGCGGCACCCACTTCCAACCGGATGTTTCGATTCCTTATTCCTCGCTGCTCTCCACAGAGGACTCGCCCTCCGCAGTGGCTTCACTCTCCGCGGCGGAGGCAGACTCCGCTTCGCCTCCCTGCTCCGCGTTGGGGAAGAACAGCGGCTCGCCGTACTCTTCCACACCGTACTGGCCGATCAGATCCTGCACCTCCGGAGAACAGATCCACTCAATGAAGGTGGTGGCGGCGGCATAGTTCACATCCGGGTACTTCTCCGGATTTACCGCAATGACGCCGTACTGGTTCAGCAGGTCATCGCTGCCCTCGCACACGATCTCCATATCCGGATAATCCGCCTGTCTGGAAAGCCAGGTGCCCCGGTCGGACAGGCAGTAGCCGCCCATTTCATCCGCCATGTTGATGGTATCGCCCATGCCGGCGCCGGCGGAAACATAATTGGGATTGCTTTCATAGTCCGTAATCCCCAGCTTCTCCCAGATGCCCGTCTCCTTATTGTGCGTGCCGGAATTGTCGCCCCGGGATACAAAGGTCAGCTCCTCATCCCGGATCTGCTGGAACACCGACTCAATATCCTCAGTCTTGGCCACCGGGCCATCCTTGGGCCCAATGATGATGAAATCGTTGTACATCACCTGGTAGCGCTCTACGCCGTAGCCGTCCTCCACAAAGGCGTCCTCCTGGGCGCGGGAGTGAACCAGCACAATGTCCACCTCTCCGTCTCTTCCCATCTGGATGGCATCGCCGGTTCCCACCGCCGTCCACTGCAGGTCAATACCTGTATCCTCCAGGAACAGAGGCTGCAGATAGTCCAGAAGGCCCGTGTCATCGGTGCTGGTGGTGGTGGCCATCAGCAGCACATTGTCATTGGGCACGGCTTCGCCAGCTGTAGCGGCCTCTGCGGTATCCGCCGCCGTCGTGCTTTCTGCCGCAGTGGTCTCCGCCGCGGTGGTCCCACCGTTGCCGGAGCCGGAGCAGGCTGTGAGGGAACCTGCCATCACGGCCGCCAGTGCCAATGCCAGCCATTTGCTTGTCTTTTTCATGTCTTTTCTCCCTTCAGAAAATGTACTGACATTCCTGAAAATTCACTGCAAGGGGAAGAAAAAAGAAGTTGAAAAGGATTCCGGACGGGCTCCAGGCCCAAGATGCGTATTCTCCCCTTCATATTCTCTATTTCTTTCCAATGCGTTTCTTTCCAAACGCGGGAGGTTCGGAGGTTTCCCCCGGAACCCATTGGCTGCACACCCTAGCGTCCTGACATTCTCCGCCGTAGGCTACCAGCTCGAAACATGAGTTTTCAGAGATTTATGCCGCAGTCAGTATAGCACAAGGAGATACAACTGTCAATGAGCCCGGAACCGATTGCCGCGGTACCGGGCTCACAAATCGCGCGTTTTCCGTATGCCGATTGTTTACTCTCTCCCAAACTCGGAAAGCTGCAGGCCCGGGTTCCGGTCCAGCACCATTCCCACGCTCCAGCTGTTGACAAACAGCAGCAGCGGCCGGCCCTTCAGATCCTTGATCCGCTTCATATCCGAGGTTCCCTGGATCTTCTCCACATCCAGATCCTTATTTTCAATCCAGCGGATATACTCGTAGGGAAGCTGCTCCAGCTTGGCCTCCACGTTGTACTCATTTTTCAGCCGGTACATGAGCACGTCGAACTGCAGCACGCCCACCACGCCTACAATAATCTCCTCCATGCCGGTGTTGAACTCCTGGAAGATCTGGATGGCGCCCTCCTGGGCAATCTGGAAAATCCCCTTGATAAACTGCTTCCGCTTCATGGTGTCCACCTGGCGCACTCGTGCGAAATGCTCCGGGGCAAAGGTGGGAATCCCCTCAAAGGCGAAGTGATCCGCCCCGGCGCACAGGGTATCGCCAATGGAAAAGATGCCCGGATCAAAGACGCCGATGATATCCCCCGCGTAAGCCTCTTCCACAATGGTCCGCTCCTGGGCCATCATCTGGGTGGACTGGGACAGGCGGATTTTTTTGTTCCCCTGGACGTGGAACACCTCCATCCCCGGTTCAGATTTGCCGGAACAGATGCGCATAAAGGCGATCCGGTCCCGGTGGGCCTTGTTCATGTTGGCCTGAATCTTAAACACAAAAGCCGAGAAGGGCTCCTTCACCGGGTCAATCTCCCGTCCCTCCGCCGTCCGGGGCGTAGGCGGCAGGGTCATTTTCAGGAAATGCGCCAGGAACGTCTCCACGCCAAAGTTGGTCAGGGCAGAGCCAAAGAACACCGGGCTCAGCTTACCGGCCAGCACCATCTCCATATCCAGCTCCTGCCCGGCGCCGTCCAGCAGCTCAATCTCCTCCCGCAGCTGGTCCAGCGCCGCCTGTCCGATCTCCGCCTGGGCCTCCGGGCCGTCCGGGTCCAGATGGCGGGTTTCAATCTCCCGCTGCCCCGCCCCCTCGGCGGTGAAGGTGGTGATGGAATGGATGTCCCGCTCATAGACTCCCTTAAAAGATTTGCCGGAGCCGATGGGCCAGTTGATGGGGCAGGTCTCTATGCCCAGCACGTTTTCAATGTCCTCCATCAGCTCAAAAGGATCCTTGGCCTCCCGGTCCATCTTGTTGATAAAGGTAAAGATGGGGATATGCCGCAGCATACAGACCTTGAACAGCTTGATGGTCTGGGCCTCTACGCCCTTGGAGCCGTCCACCACCATCACCGCCGAGTCGGCGGCCATCAGAGTCCGGTAGGTGTCCTCGGAGAAGTCCTGGTGCCCCGGTGTGTCCAGGATATTAATACAGTAGTCCCCATAGTGGAATTGCAGCACCGAGGAGGTGACGGAAATCCCTCTCTCTTTCTCAATCTCCATCCAGTCGGACACTGCGTGCCGGGACGATTTTCTGCCCTTTACGGAGCCTGCCAGGTTGATGGCACCGCCGTAAAGCAAAAACTTTTCTGTCAAAGTGGTTTTGCCGGCATCCGGGTGCGAAATGATCGCGAAGGTCCGGCGTTTCTTTATTTCTTCCGCTAAATCTGCCACAAATTTTCCCTCCTGCTATTGCTGATTCCCCGGTTCCCCTTGGCCGCCGGGGCCCGGCCTGCACGTTCCCGCCGGATTTTCACAGTGGCATCCGGTTCCGGATGGCATCCAAAATCCGCATGGCCGCCTCATCCTTGGTCAGCTTGGGCAGAGCCTCCTCCCAGTCCCGGGTGATCAGCGTCACCACGTTGGTGTCCACCCCAAAGCCGGCGCCTTCCTGGCGCAGGTTGTTGGCCACAATCATATCAATCCTTTTTTTCTCCAGCTTTTTCCGGGAGTTCTCCAGCATATGCTCCGTCTCCATGGAAAAGCCGCAGAGGAACTGGCCCGGCCGCCTTTTGGCTCCCAGGGTGGCCAGGATGTCGTCCGTCCGCTCCAGCTCCAGCACCGAATCCCCGTCCATCTTTTTGATCTTCTCCGCCGCCACGTGCCGGGGCCGGTAGTCGGCCACCGCTGCCGCCAGAATCAGAATATCCTGGCTGGCCGCCTTGTCCATCACCGCCTCGTACATGTCCCGGGCGGAAACCACCTCCCGTATCTCCACAAACCGGGGCTTGGGCGTCTCGGTTCTGCCGGTGACCAGGGTCACGCTGGCTCCCCGGAGCATGGCCGCCCGGGCCAGGGCGTAGCCCATTTTTCCGGTGGAATGGTTGGTGATATAGCGCACCGGATCCAGGGCCTCCTGGGTGGGACCGGCGGTGACCAGCACATTCTTTCCCCGCAGGTCTTTCTCACAGCCCACCGCCGCCTCCAGGGTGTCCAGAATCAAATCCTCATCCGCCAGCCGGCCTTTGCCCACATCCCCGCAGGCCAGATACCCTTCCCCCGGCTCAATGAGAGTAAAGCCGTGGCGGCGCAGGGTCTCCAGGTTTTCCTGGGTAGCCGGATTCTCGTACATTTTGGTGTTCATAGCCGGAGCCGCAAACTTGGGGCAGTCGCAGGCCAGCACCGTGGTGGTCAGCATGTCGTCCGCCAGGCCATGGGCCATCTTGGCCAGCACATTGGCGGAGGCAGGAGCAATCAGGCACACATCCGCCCACCTGGCAACGGAAACATGCTCCACCTTGAACTCAAAATTCCGGTCAAAGGTGTCCACCAGGCACTTGCGCCCAGTCAGCTGTTCAAAGGTCAGCGGCGTCAGAAACTGGGTGGCGTTCCGGGTGAGGATCACCTGGACATTGGCGCCCCGCTTTACCAGCGCTCTGGTCAGATAGGCCGCTTTGTAGCAGGCAATGCTGCTGGAGACACCCAGCAAAATATTTTTCCCCTCTAACATATCCAACTTCCTTTCCGGCCCCTGCGGCTGTTTACTCGGAACCTGATTTATGGTATACTCATGTTGCTTTTTCATTTATGTCTGGCTGCTTTTCGCTGAGAAAAGTACCAGTTTAGCAGTATAGCATATTTTTACCAGCTTGTCTATGACACAGGAGGACGAACCCCTATGATTTTAACCATTGACATTGGGAACAGTGTGATTACCGTGGGCACCGTCAGCCGCGCCGGCATCCACTTTGTGGAGCAGATCTCCACGGATCTTCGGAAAACGGATCTGGAGTACGCGGTGGCCTTCCGGACCATTCTGGATCTGTACAAAATCCCCTCCCGGCCGCTGAACGGAAGCATCCTCTCCTCGGTGGTCCCTCCACTGACCCCGACCATCAACCGGGCATTGGCAAAAATCACCGGGACCCCGGCTCTGGTGGTAGGCCCCGGCGTCAAAACCGGCCTGTCCATCCGCATTGACCACCCCGAGCAGCTGGGCAGTGATTTAGTTGTCAACGCGGTGGCCGCCCTGGCGGAATATCCGCTGCCGCTGGTGGTCATTGACATGGGCACCGCCACCACCTTCTCCGTGCTGGACGCGGAGGGCAATTACCGGGGCGGTTCCATCCTGCCCGGCATCCGGATCTCCCTGGATTCCCTGGTAAGCCATACCGCCCAGCTTCCCCGGATTTCCTTTGAGGCGCCCACCCGGACCATTGCCAAAAACACAGTGGATTCTATGAAGTGCGGGATTGTCTACGGCAGTGCTGCCATGGTGGACGGCATGCTGGAGCGGATGGAGGAAGAGATGGGGCAGCCCCTGGGGGCTGTGGCCACCGGAGCTGCCGCTCCGTCTATTATCCCCCATTGCCGCCATAAAATCCAGTATGACGAAACCCTGCCTTTAAAGGGCCTGTACCGGATCTACCTGAAAAACCGCACGGTCCACTAACCAGGCGCGCCGCGCCGTCAGGAGGAAATGTATGATTTTAGCCATTGATATAGGAAACAGCAATATTGTGGTGGGAGCCATTGACCAGCAAAAGATTCATTTTGTAGAACGGTTTTCCACAGACCTGCGGAAAACGGATCTGGAATACGCCATCTCTCTGCTCACGGTGCTGGAGCTGCATCAGATCTCTCCGGAAGACCTGCGGGGGAGCATCCTCTCCTCGGTGGTCCCTCCGGTGGCCTCCGTGCTGAACCGGGCTGTACAGAAAATTCTAGGGAAGGCTGCCCTGGTGGTGGGGCCTGGGGTTAAGACCGGCCTGCAGATCCGCATGGATGACCCAGCCAAGGTGGGAAGCGATTTGATTGTGGATGCGGTGGGCGGCGCTGCCTCCTATCCACTGCCGCTGATTCTCATTGACATGGGCACCGCCACCACCCTCTCCATTGTGGGGGAAGGCCCGGCATACCTGGGCACCATCATCATCCCAGGGGCCCAGATCTCCCG
>CAJFTW010000145.1 GCA_904420025.1 Candidatus Pseudolachnospira avium | reverse complement strand
TCCGTTGATCCGGGCCTCCAGATACCCGGTGGACGGATGGACCTTTCCCATTTCCGGATAGGCGTCCAGGTAGGGGCGCTCCGCATAGTGCACCCGGAAGGCTCCTTCATAGCAGACCGCATTCCGCCGGTACGCCCGGCAAAGATATGTATCTTCCGTATCTTCTTTATAAGGAAGGAACACCACCTGTTCCCGCCGGATTCCCAGCTCCCGTACCAGCACATCCTCGATGGGATACAGTTCCTGCAGCCAGCGCACCGGCAGATCGTACCACTTATCCGCGTCCGCCGCCTCCAGATTCATACGGGTGGGGGTTGCGCCGCTTTCATCCCGCCATTCCGTCTGCCCCTCCGGCAGGAACGGCCGAAAATAGATCTCCACCCGCTCCGGGCGCTCCGCCTTTACCGCCGGGATCACAACCTCGTCCAGCCAGGAAAAGCCCTGTTTGTAGGCGCAGAGGATCTCCGCCTCCACCGCCGCGGCGCCTCTTGCTTCTGCCTTCTGCCGGATCCGTGCCGCCAGCTTCCGGCGGCTCTCCCGATCCTCGCTGAGCACCCCCTTTATCTGAAGGGTATCCCCCGCCTGAAGAAGCGGATACACGGCTTCCTCCAGATACGCTTCCGCCGTCTCCACCTCCCAGGGGAACTCGTAGGCTCTCTCATAGGCCTTTTTCCCCGCCTTATAGTTTTCAAACGCCACATCCGGGAACAGTGCCTTCTGTGCCCCGGTCAGTTCCGGCGATCCGCAGACCCGGTATTCTCCAAAGCCTTCCGCGCTCTCCTTCTGCCTCTTCAGTTCCGCCAGCTGGCCATCCCCGTTGCGCAGGGCAGCACTGTCACACATTTCCAGCAGCGCATCCCGGAACGTCCGCCAGCCGCCGGTTCCGGGAAATTTTTCGCAGATAAGGGAAGAAAGCTCCTCCAGCTCCGCGCCCTGCCCGCGCAGATGCACCCGGACTGCGCCGTCGGCCTTTTCCAGCTCCATTCCGGCTGTTTCCGCTTTCTCCAGGCGAATGACATTGCCCTGCCATCCCTCTTCCGCCAGAATACTGCCTTCATACGCAGTGGTTTCCATTCCCAGGCGAAACGCCAGATTGCAGGCAGCCACCATAAACGAGGCATCCGGCTTTTCCGGCAGCGCCAGCCTGACCTCCACGGTATCCGGAAGAAAATCCAGATCGCGGTCCCTCAGAAAGGGGCCTCGGCCAAACAGCTCCTCCAGCCCCCGCTCCTGCCGAAAATCCAGTTCAAACAAAGACGCCGGATCCCTCCTGTCCGCCCCGGCTTCCTGTGTAAAAGGCGCGTCCGGCCCCGGCGGTGTCTCCGGTTCAGCCGGCGCCCCTGGCAGCACAAACAGCGCCTGCAGTTCTCCCTCATTCCGGGGAACGGGGATTTCCCCGTCTGTCCCCGCCACGGGGAACACCGCCGCCTCCGTCTGAAACCCCAGCAAAAAGGCCGCCTCCAGCGCCAGCCTTTGCTCCTCCCTGGTCATCCCTTCTTTTACCGCCAGCCGTCTCACAAAACCCGCCCCCTTTTACCAGACTTCTTCTGCCTTCATCATAAGGGGCCTGCCGCTGCCTGTCAACCGCCTTTCCGTTCTTTCAGAAAAACACCGGATACAGCAGCGCCGCACAGGGTACCAGCACAATCACCCGCACCAGCCAGATTCCCATTTGTTCTTTCAGAGAGCTGAGCCCCCTGCTGGCCAGCGTCAGCAGCAGCGGCGCAATATAGACCATCTGGCTGAGGGTAATGCAGAGCACCCGTATAACCACGCTGGGATCGGCCACCTCCGTCAGCACGACGGTGGGCATCACCACATCCAGAAAATTCAATACCAGCACCGGCGCCACCTGGGTTCCCTGTTCAATACCAAACAGCTCCAGATACAGGCCATAGGGATAGGTGAGGATATTCATAATATCCGTGTAGGCCAGAATCAGCTTCAACACCGTTCCCCAGGCCAGGATGTAGGGGATAAACGAAATCATACTGAACACAATGGTCAGGAAATTGTCCACCGGATTATACCGGGTGCGCAGAGCCCGGTTCGAAGCCTGGTGGAGGGCAAAGTGAATCCTGGATTCATGGTCCGGCTCCTCCTCTGCCTGCCGCTCTGCCGCATAGCTTTCCGGAATCCGGCAGATGGGGAACAGCCGGGCCACAATCACGCCCGCCACCAGACAGACCGCCAGGATGTACACATACAGGTGGAACCACTCACTCTCCAGGCCCACAGTGTTGCAGATCAGCATGGTCACAAACATGGTGGGGATCGTCAGGCAGGTGATGGTGGTCACCGCCTCCCGCCGGCTGTAGACCCCCTGCTGGTACTGCTCACCGGCCATCACCGTACTGGCCGTTACGCTGACAAAGCTGCTGGCCATCATATGAATCACCGCACAGCCGGGCACCTTCAGGAGAGGTTTCATGATGGGACGCAGAAACACTTCCAGCAGTTCAGAAAATCCATAGTCGCTGATCAGGGGCAGCGTCATCTTGGCCAGGATCAGAAACACAAACATATCCCCGCACATGCCCACCAGCGATTCGCTCTGGTCATTGAGGAACGGAACCGGCACAAACTGATAGCAGACCAGCACCGCCAGCGAGACCGTCAGCGTCACCAACTGCATTTTCTTTTTATAAAAGGTGCGTTTAAACCTGGGATTCTTCAAAATAAAGCCGTTTTCCCCCAGCCCCATTACCGTCAGCACCAGAGAAACTGCTACAAAGGCCATCAGAATCCAGGGGTAGGCCGGCTCCAGAAAATCCTCACAGACACCGGAAAACCAGGAAAAGGCAGACTTGCCCAGAGCGGGAATATTGACCGCGAAAAGCACAATGCCAATGCATGTGCAGGCCAAAAACTTTATCACTCCGCGTTTTTCGATCTTCATTGTCTCTCCCTCTCATAAAAAAATCCCGCCGGCTGCCGCGTGTTTCTAAGGGATAATCAAGGGTGAGCTTAGACACCGGCAATACGGCTGCGCCGCACTCCTCCCAGAACCAGCGGGACGGTAACAGTATACTCCCGGCACGGGAAGAGGGCAATGGGTTTGGAAAATTTTTGAGGGATTCTAGAGGAAGATTTCTATCAGTTCAAAGGGATTTTTTTATCAAAGCAGGCGCCAGCCTCCTGGCCGCCGCCTGCTTGTCGGAATGCTTAATATTCAAACTTCCACATATACCGCCGGTAGGACATGGGGTGCATCCGCACGTCTCCCATGGCGGAAATAAACTGCTTGGAGATGGGGTGCAGCAGCAGGGCGTTAAAGTACTCCGCCACCTGGGGATCCAGCTGTCCCAGCCCCAGCTGCTCCGCGTCGATGATCCAGTGGTGACCGCCGAACCGGTTTAAGAACCGCTCCGCCCGCTCGTCCAGAGGGCGGGTGCGTCCCACGCTCTTAAACAGCAGGATGGCCAGGTTCTTCTCGCAGGTCTCGAAGGCCCCGTGGAAATACTCGCCGGAGTGGATGGGCACGCAGTGAACCGTCTGCATTTCCTGGAAGAAACAGAAGGCATCTGAGTAGGCCACCTCCCAAGCCGCGCCGCTGCTGAGCACGTTCCACACCGGATCGTCCTTGTAGGTCATGGCAAACTGAGCCGCGTCCGCCTTCACGCTCTCGTGGGCCGCCCCGTAAATCTCCGGCAGCTTTTCAAAGGCCTCCATGGCCTTGTCGTAGGCTCCGTAGCCGTCGTACTCCTTTAACAGCCAGAAGGCGATCTTTAAGGCCGTTCCCTGGCTGTTGCAGTGGACCAGGCTGGGATCCTGATACCACTCGTCGGCGTGGTAATAGGTGATATAATAGTCCGCCGTCTGAGCCGTCAGGGAATCGGCGTAGCCGGACAGGCCTACGGTGACGGCCCCTTTGGCCTTGGCCACCTTTAAGGCTTCCACGGTCTCCGCCGTAGCCTTGGTGGAGGTGGCGATGACCAGCGTGCCGGGACCCACCGTCTT
>CAJFTW010000144.1 GCA_904420025.1 Candidatus Pseudolachnospira avium | reverse complement strand
TTGATCTCCGCCGGGCTGCCGGCCCCTTCCAGCACCATAATGTCGTACTCGGATGCCAGGGAATCGTAGGCCTTACGGATGTCCGGGATCAGCTTTTTCTTAAAGGCAAAGTAGTCCCGGGCGCTCATGTTGCCCAGCACCTCCCCGTTGACAATCACCTGGGAGCCCATGTCATTGGTGGGCTTCAGGAGAATGGGATTCATGTACACATGGGGGGCAATCCCCGCCGCCTCCGCCTGCATCACCTGGGCCCGGCCCATCTCCAGCCCCTCCTCGGTGATAAAGGAGTTGAGGGCCATATTCTGGGATTTAAAGGGGGCCACCCGGTAGCCGTCCTGGTGAAAGATCCGGCACAGTCCTGCCGCCAGCAGGCTCTTCCCGGCGTTGGACATGGTGCCCTGTACCATAATTGCGCGTGCCATCCGCTTTTCCTCCTATGCCATCCGCTCCCGGAGCACCTCCAGAAGACGGGTATTTTCTTCTCTTGACCGGACCGCCACCCGGTAGTAGCCGGGTCCCAGCCCTTGGTAATTCCGGCAGTCCCGGATCAGGATGCCCCGGTCCAGACAGAAAGCCGCCAGATCCTCCGGTCCCTGAAAGAACACAAAGTTGGCCTTGGATCCGTAAATTTTGCAGCCCAGCTCCCGCATCTGTTCCTTCAGGAACCGCCGTTCCTGCCGGACCAGTGCCTGGGTCCGGCGGACGTACTCCGTCTCCCCCAGCGCTGCCACCCCCGCCCGCTGGGCCGGCACCGATACGCTCCAGGGCTGCAGCACCTCCCGCATCCGCTGGAGCAGCTCCCCGTTGGAACAGAGGCCGTAACCCAGCCGCAGGCCCGGCATGGCGTACAGCTTGGTGAAGGCCTTCAGCACAAACAGATTTTCCATATAGGCCAGGGCCGGCTTGGCAGAAAACCGCTCCTCCTCATCCAGAAACTCCAGGAAACACTCATCCGCCACGCAGAGGGTTCCCGTTTCCTGGCACCGGTCCAGCAGCGCCTCCAGAAAATCCGCCGAAGCGGTCTGGCCCGTAGGGTTCTGGGGGTTGCAGAAAAAGAGCATGTCCACCTCCGGCGTCACCGCCTCCAGCGCTTCCACCCGGTAGGCGAATCCCTCTTCCCTCCGCAGCGGAAGGTAGCCCACCGAACAGTCCACCGCCCGCAGGGCCTGCTCATATTCGTTAAAGCCCGGGGCCCACACCAGCGCTTTTTTCGGCTTCACTGCCAGGGCCAGGCCAAAGATCAGATCCGCCGCCCCGTTGCCGCAGAGGATCTGCTCCTCCGGTATCTGCTCCGCCTCAGCCAGGGCGGCCCGCAGCGCCCGGCACTGGGGATCCGGATAGTGGATGGACGCGTCCACCCCCTCCTTGGCCGCCTGCCGCACGGAATCCGGCATGCCCAGAAAATTTAGGTTGGCGGAGAAATCCATCTCCACCGCTTTTCCATATATATCACCGCCGTGAATGTGCATACATCCGCCTCCTATAAAAGCTCCAGTGCCAGCCGCACCGCTGCCACCACCGCCAGGAATACCCAGCTGGTGGCAAACATCAGCCGGTTGGCCCGTGGAATATCCGCCAGCTCCACCGGCCGGTCCGGATCTCCAATGGTCTTCTTCTTGTGCAGGACCCCAAAGTACCAGGCATCCCCCGCCAGCTCCACATGGAGAGCCCCGGCCATCACCGCCTCCGTGTGGGCGGAGTTGGGGCTGGCGTGGTTCCACCGGTCCCGCTTGTAAATCCGCCAGGCGTTGCGGCCGTCCAGGCCGGTGAAAAAGCAGGCCGCCGTCATGGCCACCGCCGCCAGCCGGGCCGGAATATAGTTAAACACGTCGTCCAGCCGGGCCGCTGCCCGGCCAAAGAACAGATACTTCTCATTTTTGTAGCCCACCATGGAATCCATGGTGTTCACCGCCTTGTACAGGAAGCCTCCCAAGGCTCCCCCCAAGGCCATGTAGAACAGCGGGGCAATCTCCCCGTCCGAGGTGTTCTCCGCCACGGTTTCCACCGCCGCCTTCACCACCCCTTCCTCCGTCAGGTTTTCCGTATCCCGGCCCACAATCCGGGACACCGCCTTCCGTCCGGCCTCCAGCCCTTTTTTCTTCAGGGCCGTGTGCACCTTCATACTCTCCACCTGCAGGGAACGGGCCGCCAGCAGCTGGTAGCAGAACAGGGTCTCCACCCCAATTCCCAGTGCAATATGCACCCGGTAGGAAAGCCAGAGCAGCAGCGCAGGCGGGATCAGCGTGTAGGCAATCACGCCCACCACCAGCAAAATGCCGCCGGCCATCTCTCCCCGCTGTGTCTGGGGAAAGGCTTTCCGCAGCACACTCTCCCATTTGGTTATAATCCATCCAATGCCCCGCACCGGATGCCACAGAGTCTGGGGATCCCCCAGGAGCAGGTCCAGGAGGAAGCCCAGGAGCAGGGCAATCCCTGCCGTCTCCATTCTTGTCATGATCTTGTATGGCCGCCTCCGGCGGCACTCCCCTTTATCACATCTTTCGCCGCCTAAGGCGGTGTTTTTCTTTTACTCTGAAAGCCCGGTCGCAAAGCATAGGCAGAATGGGCTGCTTGCAGGTCAGGCCGTCTATGCTTTAGCGACGCTACCCTGTATGAGCAAGAAGGCCGGCAGGCCGGATTGCGAATACAGGTCGGATTGCGGGAGTGCGCAAGCACGGAGCAATCCGAAGGGCTTTCATGGTTGGTGATGCCCGCGTCAGCGGGCATGCAGGTTTACCGGGAATTCCCCGTGGCCGGAAGCGGTCCTGCCTCCTTGATTTTCTGGGCCTGGCCGCAGCAAACCCGGTACACCTGGACGGACTGCTCCGCCAGCCGGCAGGAAAGCCTTCCAGTCTGCTCCCGCCACAGCCGCTCAAAGGCGTCCATGGGCACCAGGCCGCAGCCCACCTCCCGGGTCACCACCACCAGGGAAGGGTTTTCCCGGGACATCCGCTGCAGCATCTGCTCCAGTGCCCCGCTCTTCCCCCGGGCGGCTTCCGGCTCCTCCGCCAGCTTCCGCCGGACCAGCTCCGGGAAATGGTTCAGCACCTCCACCTGCCTCCAGTCCGACGGCTCCCCCTGGGCGCCGTCCCACACCCGGGGCTCCGGCTTTCCGGTGAGGCCTTTGGCAAAAGCCAGCTTCTTCTGATACGCGCCTCCGGTTACCAAACGCATGGCGCCTGTTTCCTCCTTTCCCTGTCCGCACCGGGCGGCCTCTGGAGCCTCCGGGCCTCTTTCCAGATTGAAGGCCGCCCCCGTCTCCGGCGCCGGTATGCTTTCCGGCCCGCCCTTCCAGTACACCGGCACCCCGTGGACCAGCTCCACCGCCAGGGAGAACCGCTCCGCCAGGGCGCTGTTCACCTCCGCCAGGGCCTGCCGGTATTCCTCCGTCTCCCCGGGATAGCAGGTGCCGTCCCCAAATACATCGTTGGACACCACAATCAGGGATTCCGCCTGCTCCGCCAGCCGGAACAGCCCCTCCCGGATTACCCGGGCCGTTTCCCCTTTCCGTCCATCCGGAGAAAACATCTCATTGGCCGCCAGGTTGGACAGGCATTCCAGCAGCACCGTGGTACCGGGAGGAAGCACCACGTCCTCCAGGTGGGTATACTTTTCCAGAGTGGTAAAGCCTTTTCCGGCCCGCAGCCGCCGGTGCCGGGAAATCCGCCGCCGGCTCTCCGGGTCATCCGCCGCCATGGTGGCAATGTACACCAGCGGCCCGCAGGCAGATGCTTCCCCGGCGCCCTGGCCGCTGCCCGACGCTCCGGCGGCCAAAGCCGCCTGCCTCCGGGCGGCTGCCACCGCCAGTCCCTCCGCAAACTCCGACTTGCCGCTGCCGCTGCCGCCCCAAACCAACGCTCTCATGGGACACCTCTAGTCCAAGGGCTGATAGGCTTCCACCTGGATCTGGTCAAAGGTACTCATGCCCCGGTACACGCTCAGGGCCATGTCCAGCAGCGGGAACAGGGCCACCGCCCCGGTGCCCTCGCCCAGGCACATGTTGCAGATCAGGAAGGGGCTTAGGCCCAGTGTATCCAGGATCAGCTTACCCGCCGGCTCATTGGATACGTGGGAGGCAATCAGGTACTCCTTTACCCCCGGACAGAGGCGCACCGCCGTCAGCGCCGCCACCCCGGAGATAAAGCCGTCAATCACCGCCGGAATGCCCTCCGCGGCGCAGCCCAGAAACACGCCCGTGAGACCGGCAATGTCCAGGCCGCCCACCTTGGCCAGCACATCCAGCGGATCCGCCGGATCCGGCTGGTTCTTGGCAATGCCCTCCCGGATCACCTGAATCTTCTTTTCCAGCCCGGCGCTGGTGAGACCGGCGCCCCGGCCGGTGACCTCTTCCGGCGGCACGTTCAGGAACACAGAGGTCATGGCGCTGCTGGTGGTGGTGTTGCCAATGCCCATCTCCCCGGTGGCCAGAATCTGGTACCCGGCGGCCTTCAGCTCCGCCACCTTCCGGATGCCCGCCTCCACCGCCTGCACCGCGTCCTCCCGGCTCATGGCCGGTCCCTTGGTAAAGTTGCGGGTACCGTAGAGGGTTTTGTGCCGCTCCACCCGGGTATCCGTGATCATCCCCAGATCCATGGGGAACAGAGGGGCCCCGGCCTGCTTGGCCATAATGGCCACACTGGTGCAGCCGTCCAGGAAATTCTCCGCCACAATGGCCGTCACATCCTGGCCGGTCTGGGTCACCCCTTCCTCCACAATGCCGTTATCCGCGCAGCAGATGACCACGCCCTTTTTGTTCAGCGTCACGTCATCGGTCCCGGCAATGCCGGCCAGCTGCACCACCACTTCCTCCAGCTTGCCCAGGCTCCGCAGGGGCTTGGCAATGCTGTCCCAGCGCGTCCAGGCCCGCTCCCGGGCCTCCCGGTTCACCGGGCGGATTCTGCTAATGGTCTCTTCGATGAGCATAAGCCCTTCCTTTCTCCAGGAAGCGGAATGCCGCCTCCGGGTTTGAATAATAATAGAGATGGGGGAATCCCGCCGCCAGGTTCTCCCCTCCGTGGATACAATTCCAGCGGGCGCCGTTCACCGGCTTTTCCGCCTCAAAGGCCTCCCCGCAGTCGGTACTCTCAAAGTAGTGGAACTCGTGGCCCCGGAAGGTGGTACCCGGCGGTCCAAAGACGGTCTCCTGCCGGGAGGTCAGCTCCACATAGCCAAACCGGCCCAGTTTTTCCGTCCGGTAGCCCCGGCCCGGCAGGGCGCCCACCATCTCATGGGAAAACTTCTTCATATCCTCCAGCTCCCGCTGCAGGTACAGGAAGCCGCCGCACTCTGCCGCGCAGGGCATGCCATCCGCCACCGCTTCCCGGATCTCCTCCCGGAGGGAGGCATTGGCCTCCAGCCTGTGGGTAAAAAGCTCCGGGTAGCCGCCGCCCAGAATCAGGCCCCCCAGCCCTTCCGGCAAATGGGAATCCTCCAGGGGGGAGAATTCCACCAGCTCCGCCCCCATTTTCCGCAGCAGCTGCAGGTTGTCTTCATAATAGAAGCAGAAAGCCGCATCCCGGGCCACGCCGATCTTCACCGGCCCCTCCAGACGGGGCAGCCGGGGCTCCTCCGCCGTCAGCTCCGGCGCTTCCCCCGCCAGGGCAATCAGCCGGTCCAGATCCAGGTTCTTCTCCAGGATCTTTGCCAGGCCGGCCAGCTTGTGCTGCAGCCCTTCCACCTCGTCCGGGGTCACCAGCCCCAGGTGGCGGCTCTCAATGACATAGTCCTTCAGGCTGGGCACGCAGCCCAGCACCGGTACCCCGCACTCCTGCTCCACCACCGACCGCAGCCGTTCATAGATGCGGGGAGACACCTGGTTAAAGATGATGCCCCGGATGCCGGAATCCTCCCGGAAGGACACAAAGCCCTTGACCAGCGCCGCCAGAGACAGGCTCATGCCCTTGCCGTTTACAATCAGCACCACCGGGGTGCCGGTGACCCGTGCCAGGTCATAAGAGGAGGCGGTGAAGGTGCTGCCAGCCACACCGTCGTAGAAGCCCATCACCCCCTCCATCACTGCCATACTGCTCTCCCGGCTGTTCTCCGCCAGCAGGTAGCGGGTCAGGTTTTCCCCGGTAAAGTAGGTATCCAGGTTCCGGGACCGGGTGCCCAGCACCCGGGTGTGGAACATGGGATCAATGTAATCCGGGCCGCACTTGAAGGAGGAGACCGTCAGCCCCCGCTCCTTCAGAGCCTGGAGAATGCCGCAGGTGAGCAGCGTCTTGCCGCTTCCGCTGGAAGCAGCCCCCAACAAGATTCTGGGAAGCTTCATGGCTCCTCCTTTCCGCCGTGTCCCCCACGGCCTTTGGTCACTTTGCCGAAGTTTGTCCATCCCCGGTGAAGGAAAACACCACCACCGGGTTGCCCCCGGTCATCAGATGGTAATGGCCCAAAATCCGGGCCTTGGCCACCGTAATCTGGGCCACGTCCAGGTCCGCCGCCGGGTGCTCCGCCAGCCATTCGGTGATCTCCGATAGGGTCTCCAGGGTCACCGCAGTGGCCACCACCCGGGCCCGGGGGTTTTTCCGCAGGACCACCTCCAGGATCTCCCGGAAATTCCCGGAGGTCCCTCCCAAAAACACATGGGTGGGTGCCGGCAGCTCCTCCAGGGCCTCCGGCGCGGTGCCCGCCACCACCGTCAGGTTGGGAACCCCCAGCCGCCGCCGGTTTTCCCGCAGAAGCGCCAGAGCCTCCGGCTTCTTTTCCACCGCGTAGACAGTGCCGGAGGCGGCGGCCCGGGCCATCTCCACGGACACGGAGCCGGTGCCGGCCCCCACATCCCAGGCCACCGCCCTTTGGGTCAGCCGCAGCTTGCACAGGGCCACCTCCCGGATCTCTTCCTTGGTCATGGGCGCCTTGCCCCGCAGGAAGGCCTCGTCCGGCAGCCAGGGGACCGCCGGGGTGTCCTCCGCCTCCGGGTTTTCAATCAGCAGCACCTGAAGGCCATCCCACTGCCGCTGCTCCAGCTCCTCCGGGCTTCCCGCCTGGATTCGCTCCTCCGGATAGGAAAGGTTCTGCCCCACGGTCACCTGCACATGGCCCAGGCCGTACGCCCGCAGCTGCCGGCATATATCCCCGGCACTGCAATCCTTGCCCCCTGCCAGGGTGAACACCCGCCGGTGGTTCCGCACCGCCGCCGGCAGGTTGGCCTGCCGTCCATGGAGGCTGATCAGAGCCACGTCCTCCCAGGGGATTCCCAGCCGGGCACAGAAATACACCGGAGAGGATACCCCCGGCACCAGCCGCACCCGCCAGTCCGGCAGCTCCTCCAGCATCTTTTTGGCGCCGCTGTAGAAGCCCACATCCCCGGAGACCCCCACCGCCAGGTTCCGGCATTCCGGATGCTCCCGGACATAGGCCCGGACCTGCTCCGACCGGTAGGCCTGCCCCATGGGCTTGCCAAAGGCCTCCAGCATAGGGAGCACCCGCCCGGCCGCCAGAATGGCGTCCGCCTGGCGGAAGGCCTCCTCCGCCTCCCCGGTCAGGGAAGCGCGGCTTCCCATGCCCACCCCCACAACGGCCAGGGAGCGGGGCGCTTTCTCTGCCGTCCCGGTCTCCGAAGCTTCCAGCCCCAGCTGCTCCAGCACCTGGGAGAAGGTATATCCCTCCTCCTGCACCGGCCGCCGCACCAGCACCACCTGGGCGCCGGCCCGCCGGGCCGCCCGCAGCTTTTCCGGGAAGCCCCCGGCCAGTCCGGACTCCTTGGTCACCAGATACCGGGCCCCCACCTGCCGCAGCAGGGCCAGGTTCAGCTCCTCCGAAAAAGGCCCCTGCATGGCAATCAGGTTCTTGCCCTCAAAGCCCAGGCTCCGGCAGAAATCCACCGACTCCCCGGTGGACAAGACCCGGGCCACCAGCCGCTGCCGCCAGTCCGGCAAAGCCGTGTACTTGGCCAGCTCCTTGCTGCCGGTGGTGAGCAGCACCGTTCCCTGGGTCCCCGCCAGGTACTGCACCGCCTCCTCCACCGAGCCCACGGCCACACAGTCCTCCCCCGCCGGGGTCTCCTGCCGCAGCAACCGCAGGTAGGGGACCCCGCAGGCCGCACAGGCCGCCTTCAGGTTTTGGGAGACCACCGCCGCATAAGGGTGGGTGGCATCCACCACCTGCCGGAAGGGCTCCCGGCGCAGCAGCTCCTCCATGGCCTCCTGGTCCAGCCGCCCCGCTGCCGCCTCCACATACTGCCCAGCGGGAAGCAGGCTCTCTCCGTATTCGGTGGCCACACACACCAGCGCCGGCACCCGGCCGGCCTCCAGGGCCTCCGCCAGCCGCCGCCCCTCGCTGGTCCCGCCAAACACCAGAACCCGGCTCATAGGCGATAACCCCGGGGCGTCACCATCCGGCCTCCCACCTCTTTGGTCTGGGAATTGCCAATGAACACCGTGGTAAACATGTCCACCTGGGTATCCCGCAGCTCCGCCAGGGTCAGCACCCGGTACTCCTCCCCTTCCCGGCCAATGTTCCGGACCAGGCCGCAGACCGTGGTGCCCGGACGCCAGGCCAGAACCCGGTCGCAGGCCTTCTGCAGGTAGTCATGGCGCTTCCGGCTGGAAGGGTTGTACAGGCAGATCACAAAGTCCGCCTCCGCCGCGGCGGAGAGCCGCTTTTCAATTTTCTCCCAGGGGGTCAGCAGATCGCTTAAGCTGATCACCGCAAAGTCGTGGATCAGCGGGGCTCCCAGCACCGAGGCGCCGCCCACCGCCGCGGTCACCCCGGGGATCACCTCCACCGGGATTTCCGGATACCGTTCTCCGATCTCCAGCATCAGCCCGCTCATGCCATAGACGCCGGCATCCCCGCTGCAGATCATGGCCACGTTCTTCCCCTCCGCCGCCTGGGCGAAGGCCAGCTCACACCGGTCCACCTCCTTGGTCATGGGGGTGGTCAGAAACTCCTTTTCCGGAAAGTGATCCCGCACCAGCTCCACATACACCGTATAGCCCACAATGGTATCGCAGCTTTTTAAGGCCTCTGCCGCCCGGATTGTCATCTCCTCATAACTGCCGGGGCCAATGCCCACCACCATTATCTTACCCAAAGCAAATCCTCCTGTCTTTCTGGGCCACCGCCACGGTCACCCCGTTTTCCGCCTGTTTTTTCACCAGCAGCCGGCCTCCCCCGGAGGCCAGCACCGCCGCCCGCTCGCACACGTTGTCCACCCCCACGGTCCGGCTCACAAAGGCCGAAGGGGAAAAGTCCCCGGGAGCCGCCCCCAGCTCCTCCGCGGAAAAAAACCGCAGCGGCCAGCCCCGGTTCTGGCAGAAGGCCCGCAGGCCCTCCTCATCCCGCTTCCAGTCGATGGTGGCCGCCTCGGCCACCGCCTCCGGAAGGATGCCCTGCTCCGCCAGCACCCGGTCCACCAGGGCCCCGATCTCCTCCGGGGCCTTGCCTCTCCGGCAGCCCAGCCCCAGCGTCAGGCACCGGGGGGCAAAGACCGGATTTTCCTTCCGGTATACGCCCACCTCAATGGCCAGCCGGGCCTCCGGCCCTCCGGAAAGCTCCGGGGGGACCGTGCCCTCCACCGGGAAATCACTCCGGAACGCCACCGGCTCCCCGGCCAGCACCGCTGCGGAAATCTCCTTGGCCAGCGCCATGGAAGGGATGGCCAGATCGTTGTCCCGGGCCCACACGTCCACCGCAAATTTTCCCCGGACATCGGTGGCCGTGGTGATCACCGGGGTCCCCCCCAGGATCCGGGCCACGGTCCGGGCCAGGTCGTTGCCGCCGCCTAGGTGGCCGGACAGCAGGGAGATGGCGTACTCCCCCTTCTCATCCACCACCACCACCGCCGGGTCCTTGGTCTTGCTCTGGACAAAGGGGGCGATGGTCCGCACCGCAATGCCGCAGGCCCCCACAAAAATCAGCCCGCCGCCGCTTTGGAACCGGAAGCCGCACCACTGGGACAGGGTCCCCCGCACCGGCGTAGCCGCCGGGAAATCCGCCGCCCACTTGGGCAGGCACCAGTTTTCCGCCCGCCAGCCGGCCGCCTCCAGCCCCCGGGCCAGCCGCTCCGCCGTCTGGCCGCCGCCCCGGGTAAAGCTGATGATGGCGCAGGGCTGTTCCCCTGCTTCCCCGCCGGTTCCGCGCGCTCCGGAAATTTCCGGAAATTTTCCGGCCTTCTCCCCGCTCATGTATGGCTGGCCTTCCGGAATTCTGTGGAGAAGGACGGGTCATAGAGCAGGGAACGCTGGTAACCGCTCTGGGTCACCGCATCCCCAATGATCATCAGCGCCGTCTTGGTGATGCCGTTCTCCTTGGCCGTCTGGGCCAGGGTCTCCACGGTGCAGATCAGCTTTTTTTCCTCCGGCCAGGTGGCCTTATACACAATGGCCGCCGGGGTATCCGGCCGATAGCCGCCGGCAATCAGCTCCCGGCTCAGCTGCTCCAGCAGGCCGGTGCTTAAGAACACCACCATGGTGGCCTGATGGGCCGCAAAGGAAGCAATGCTCTCCCGCTCCGGCACTGGGGTGGCCCCGGCCATCCGGGTGATAATCACGCTCTGGGAAATGCCCGGCAGCGTGTACTCCATGCCCAGCGCCGCCGCCGCCCCGCAGAAGGAGCTGACGCCGGGGCAGACCTCATAGGGGATTCCTTCCTTCTCCAGCAGGTCCATCTGCTCCCGGATGGCCCCGTAGACACAGGGGTCACCGGTGTGCAGGCGCACCACCGTCTTTCCCTCCCGGTTTGCCTGTACCATCACCTCCATCACCTGCTCCAGGGTCATGGTGGCGCTGTTGTAAATGGCG
>CAJFTW010000143.1 GCA_904420025.1 Candidatus Pseudolachnospira avium | reverse complement strand
TTGGAGGGGGACTACGGAGAAAAAGGGAAAAGTAGCGAAAATCACCGTAAATTTTGGAGGGAGTCTACGGAGAAAAAAGGAAAAGTGATGAAAATCACCGTAAATTTTGGAGGGAGTCTACGGAGAAAAAAAGGAAAGTGATGAAAATCACCGTAAATTTTGGAGGGAGTCTACGGAGAAAAAAGGAAAAGTAGCGAAAATCACCGTAAACGAAGAGGAGGGACTACGGAGAAAAAAGGAAAGTAGTAAAAATCTCCGTAGTCCCTCCTCTTTTGTTCCTTTTTCTGGCTACCCGGGCTTTCCAGGCTACTTCTTTGCGGGCAGCTTTTTCAGGTAATACAGCCGGGAGAAGTAATCCCCCTGCCGCTCATAAGCCTCCCGGCCGATGCCGGAGGAAAAGTCGGATACGCTGAACCCGGCGTACAGCAGCTCGTCCCCGTAGTGGAAGCTTTCCAAGCCATTGGCCTCCGCCGGATCCTGGGCTTCGCCGGTTTCCGCAGGGCTGTCCGGGGCTTCCGCCGAAAGCTCCTGGGCGCTGTCCTCCGTCACCTCGGTGATCTGGTACCGGGCGCCCTCCTCCAGTCCGGCCAGGCAGATCCGCTCCAGCTTGCCCTGGGCCGGCTGCAGGACCCGGAAGTAGGCAAACAGCGCCTGCCCTCCATCCGGGGATACCACCATCCAGGCGGAAGAGTTGCCCTCAAAGGGGTTCTTCAGCCGGTAGAAGGTTCCAAACTGGATCAGCCGGCGGTGGGCCTTCATAAAGGCTACCTGCTTTTTCACCGCTTCCTGCTCCTCCTCCGTCATCCGGGTGACATCCAGCTCATAGCCGAAAGTGCCAAAGTAGGCCACGTTGGCCCGGGTATCCAGCGGTGTGTTCCGGAATACCTGATGGTTGGGAACCGCGGACACATGGCTTCCCATGGAGCTGAGCGGATAGACCAGGGAGGTGCCGTACTGGATTTTGATCCGCTCCACCGCGTCGGTGTCATCGGAGATCCATCCCTGGGGGGCGTAGTACAGCATGCCCGGGTCAAAGCGGGCGCCGCCGCTGGCGCAGGACTCAAACAGGATCTGGGGGAATTCCCGGGTCAGGCGCTCATACAGACGGTAGACGCCCAGTATGTACCGGTGCCGGACCTGTCCCTGCCAGGCCCGGTGGTTCCCATTGGAGAAAACTTCGGAGAAGGACCGGTTCATATCCCATTTCACATAGGAAATGGGGGCTTCCGCTAAAATCTTCCGGATCTGGCGGTAGATGGCGTCCACCACTTCCTCCCGGGAGAAATCCAGCACATACTGATTCCGGGCGTGGCTGTAGGGGCGGCGGATGTCCGCCAGCACCCAGTCCGGGTGGGCCCGGAACAGGTCGCTGTCCTTGTTGGTCATCTCCGGTTCAATCCAGAGGCCGAACTTCATGCCCAGCCCCTCAATCTTTTGGGCCAGGCCGGTGATGCCCTCCGGCAGCTTTTCCGGGTTGGGATACCAGTCTCCCAGGGAGGCGTTGGCCTCGTTACGCTTTCCGAACCAGCCGTCATCCAGCACGAACAGCTCAATTCCCAGGTCCCGGGCCTTCCGGGCAATCTCCAGGATCTTTTCCTCGTTAAAGTCAAAATAGGTGGCTTCCCAGTTGTTGATGAGAATGGGCCGCTCCCGGTCCCGCCAAAATCCCCGGGCCAGGCGGCTACGGTAAAGGCTGTGGAAGGCCTGGCTCATGCCGTTTAGGCCGTGGTCCGAGTAGACCATCACCAGCTCCGGGGTCTGGAATCCTTCCCCCGGCGCCAGCTGCCAGCGGAACTCGTTGGGGTGGATGCCCAGCAGGACCCGGGTCACACCGAAGTTGTCCACCTCCGCCTGGGCCAGAAAATCGCCGCTGTACACCAGGGAAAAGCCCAGGGCTTCCCCCTGGAATTCCGTGGTTTTCCGCCGCTTCAGGGCCAGGAACGGGTTGAACTGGTGACTGCTGCAGCCCCGGAGGCTGTAAACTCCCTGGATGCCTGGGGCCAGCAGGCGGGTGTGGATGTGGCGCTCCCGTGCCCAGGCACCGGCCAGCTCCACCAGCTCATAATCCGCGTCCGGCAGGTCCAGGCAGCCGCTCATGGCGTTTAACAGGGAGATAGCCTCCGGGCCGCCGCAGGCAAACCGGGCGCTGCGGGCGATCACCGGGTAGTCCCGGAAGATGGTGTAGGACAGAACGATCTGCATATGGATTTCCGGGTCCTCCAGCGTAATCTCCAGGGTTTCCGCCTCTCCTTCCTCCTCCACATAAACCGCCGGAAGGCCTGGCAGCGGCTTCTTCCCCGGAAAAATCCGGTGCTCCCGGTAACGGAAGTCCACCACCCGGCTGCCGTCCTCCCGCTCCAGCTCAAAGGCCGGATACCGGGGATCTCCGGCGCCGAAGGAGGGGTATTCCTGCTTCAGGTGCTCCAGGGAAAAGTCCCGGCGGCCTTCAAAGGGGCAGGCGCCCATATCCCGGGAGGCGTACTCGGTGAGATAACGGAAATCCTCCCGGTCCGTCAGGCGTTTTCCAAAATACACATGGCCCAGCTGGCCGTTTTCCAGAATCTCCAGGATATAGCTGACTTCCCGGTTGTACAGATGGAAGTCTCCGGACGCGGGGTGAAATTGAATAGGCATAGCATCTCTCCTTTGCTGAGGATACCCGTGGTAAATCAGGGCACAGTTGAAACATACTATGCTTTTGCGGATTCGTCAAGTGGAAGGAATGGAACGGGAAAATAATTCCCAAATTACGGGAAACGTTCATTTAAATTTACGATTGACAATTTAAAAGGAATGTATTATTCTATATTTGAATTTTCAGAAAAGACACATTTTCGTTTTCCGATAGGTCATTTTTAAAGAGGTGATGCTGGGGAAAACGAAAATGTCTGTAAGGATAGCAGCCAGTTGGAAATATCAGTGAAACATGAAACAGCCGCGTACTGTGTACAGCGCTAAGAGGAGATCCGGTGAAACTCCGGAGCCAGGCAGGAGATGCGTCCTGACGTTCGGTAAAGCCCGAAATGCCTACTGTCTCATGGAATATGGCGTGAAATTCGTCAGATCCGTGGGAGCAAAAGCGCACAGCAGCGGAATGACCACTCTCTACGGATTCGTAGAGAGTTTTTTTGTTCCCAGGAATGGGGGATGGCGGGAAAGCCGCGGGCAGCGGAGGCTTTTCCGTTAGGGAAGATTGGATAACAGAATAGAGGAACCGGAATACCGCCGGGGAAAATGGGCGGAAAAGAGGAATGGGGTGAGAAGCCCCGCACAGAAACGGTACTGTAAGCGTTATGCCGTTCCAAAGCGCGGAAAACCGCGTGGACGAAAGTCAGCCACTGTGTGAAAGCATGGGAAGGCAGGAAACGGATGGGGAGGCGAGAGCTTTCCAGGCGTCAGCCAGGATACTCAATTTCGGTTGTCATGCTTTAGCGTTCCTGAATCATGGATGTATGGCTGTATTTGCGCCGGACTCCAGACAGGGGTCCGGCTTTTTGATTTTCAGGAGCCGCGGCCAGAGAAAAGGGCCTCAATGGCGGAATGCCATGGCAATAGATCCCGTAAGCAGAGACGCCGGCTGTTTGCGGAAACAACAGGCGAGATAGAAAGGAGACAGAAAAGTGAAAAAGAGGATTCTAAGTCTGTTCCTGGCTGTCCTGATGGTGCTGGGAATGGCGCCGCCGCCGGCCCAAACGGTGGAAGGCGCCGAACGGACGGGTATAGACACAGATGGTCTTACGTTTGATGTGGCAAAACCGGCCGGTTATGTGACCATTTCCTTTGAGGACTATGGCGTGCGCCCGGAGGATGACTACATTGAGGAGCTATATCAAAATCCGCTGGGAGAAATCATCCCGGCCACGCAAGTGCCCTTTGAGGAAGGGGAGAACATGGCGGAGGTCACCGTCCGCCTGCTGAATGCTCTGAACATTGGGTGCGATTACACAGGCACGATAGAGGACGGATTCTATTTGGCTGGGCTGGAAGATTTTGAGCTGAATGGAACGCACTATGAATATTTTGGAGAATTCGATGCAGGCCCCCAGTCTGGCTGGATGGTGCGTCTGAATGACTGGTATATGAACCAGGGCTGTTCCGCTTTTCAGGTGGAAGACGGAGATACCATCCGCTGGGTCTATACCTGCCAGCTGGGAGCGGACATTGGCGGAGATTTTAACAGCAAAAGCGCGGAAATCAAAGCAGTGAAGCTGACGGATGAAAGCCTTGCGCTGGTCCCCGGAGAAGAGGAGGGAAGCTACACCTGCGTGGTGCCGGAGGAGCTTTCTTCCATTGCCTTTGAGGTGGAGCTGGAAAATTATTCCTCCCAGGTAACGGTCCGGGTGGATGGGAAGGAGGAGAGGTATCGCCCTAATCAGGAAATACCGGTCACCTCCACCAGCCAGATTGTCATCTCCACCAAGCTGGAATATATGGATCCCCAGAACAACAACCAGGTGACGGTCTATACGGATTCTGTCACTATCCAGCTGCAGCCGGAGGTGAAGAACCAGGGGCCGGTGGTGGCGGATAACGCGCCGGATACGCTGGAGGCGGCGGCAGGGGAAGAATTTTCGGTAGACCTGAGCCAATTCTTTTCCGACGCGGACGGAGACCCGCTGGCTTACACGGTGAAAATTGCGGAACTGGATCTGGAACAGACGCTGGATGGCAGCGTATATGCCGGCACGATTCCCCAGGCGGGCACCTATACGGTGGTAATCACCGCCAGCGATGGTACGGCGGAGGCCAGCCACACCGTCTCTCTGCGTGTGAGCGAGGCTTCCGGCAACAGAGCCCCGCAGATCCAAACAGAGTATGCAGAGGAAAAAGGAAAAACCTATCTGTACGGCGGCACCTACGTTTATATCTATATGGATGAAATTTTTGAGGATCCGGACGGAGATGAACTGACCTATTCCGCAACCCTGGACGGAGAGCCGGTGGATCTTAGCTACAACAGTTTCAGCGGACGATATTATATTCTGTTTTCCACAAAGCCGGCGGTCTGTGAATATAAAATTACCGCAAGCGATGGAAATGCCCAGTCGGAGGTGTTCACGGCCCGGTGCATTGGAACCAGCGCCACGGTTACGCCTGGGGAGGGAGAACCGCTGATTGCGTCCGGCAATACCCTGTATTACATAAAGGGGACGGCAGAGGATGATACCTTCTCTCTGGATTTCGCCCTGGATGTGGACGCGGAGGTGGAGACCGGATGGGAGTCCCGCAATCCCTCCGCCCTCACGGCCAATGGGGACGGCACCTTTACGGCAGGAGATGTGGATTCCCGGCAGAATGTTACGGTCTATGTGACCAGCACTGCCTACTCGGACAGTACCGTATACTTGGGTTCGGTCTCCATTAATATCCTGCCCGCCATGCCGGAAGTGGCGGATGTGACCGCAGAACTGGCGGAGCATGCGGATCTTCAGAAGCCAGCGGAGATCACCAATGCTTTTACGGGCTGGTACGCAACGGAATTTACCTATGAGATTGAGGATCCGTCTATCTGCAGCATTGCCACCAAGGGAACCTATGGCCTGAGCATTACGCCGCTGGCCCTGGGGACGACCAAGGTTACCGCTACCTTCAAGTACGATCCTTCCATCCAGTGCACGTTTCCGGTTACCGTTACCGGGAGAAGCCTTCAGATTGCGGGGCAGCCTGGGGAAGACAGCGTAATTTTTGAGGAAGGAAAGCAGGTACAGCTGCAGGTGCTGGGGGCAGAGGAAGGGGAAACCTTCACCTGGTCCAGCGCAGATGAGACGGTGGCCACGGTGGACGCCCAGGGCCTTGTGACGGTCCGCAAACCGGGGCAGACCTATCTGACGGCAGTCTCTTCCCGGTCTACGGCGGAGAAACCGGTTCGGGCCTCTCTGTATTTGCAGGTAAAAGAGGAAGGAAAGGCCTATTTGGATGACCTGGCCCTGACCCAGTACAGCTATTTTGGCCATGCCAGCGCCAAGGCTGGCTTCAACGCCGCCCAGCTGGAGTATGACTGGGAGATAGAGGAAAACCGTTATACCTATGCGACACTGGCGTTCACGCCGTATTTTGACGGGGAATCCCTGACGGCGGTTTTGCGCTACCGCACCAGTGAAGGGGCGGAGCAGGAGGTGGAGCTGACGGACGGTGCGGCAGTCAATATTGCCAACGTACTGGCTTCCGGCGAGAATGTGGTGACTATTGAGGTGTATCCCACCGGGCAGGAGGACAATGTTACCACCTATACTTTCCGGATTTTCCGCCCTTATAATCCCACCTGCACCGTTTCCGGCATGACCCTTTACCCCAATGGGGAGACGGCGCTGGCCTATCCCACCTACCTGGGATACAAGGAGGGAACGCTGTTCCGCTATGACGAGGAGACCGAGGAGCTGGCCACCGGGTCAACCGGAAAGCCCCTCACCGGGTGGTCGAACTCGGTAACCGCCTATAAAACGTATATTTATGGAAGCCGGACCACCACCCTCTCCCTTTCCCCTCGTTTTGGTTCGGCAAGCCAGCGGGCGATGATTTATGTGGATGGGGAACCGCTGGAAGAGGCGGTGACCAACTGGAAGAGCTCTCCCATTAAGGTTGGCGAAAAGGGAGCCGTGATCACTCTTCGGGTCAACTCGGAGAAATATCATGCGGAACAGGTGGCGGCAGGCGCGGAGGATCCTTTTGCCAATCCGGAAAAGGAGTTCCGGATTTATGTGGAAAGCGTGGAGCCGCTGGGCATAGACGCCAAAATTCTTTCGGCAGAAGTGGAAGGCGGAACGTTTTACGCGCCGGGCTTTCAGAGCGACCGTTACACCTTATCGGCGCTGATCCCCAGCGGGGAGACGGAGGCGGATCTGACCTTTACGGTTCCGGAGGGGATCCAGGTGTATAAGACATCTGTCACCGACGCCAACTTGCTGGAGCCTTCCGGTGCGGATGAAGAGGGGAATCCTCTTTACACCACGCCCATCCTTCCCATAACCGGTACAGGAAGCAATGCGCGTTCCACCACCAACATCATTCTCCAGGTGGAGGACGGGGAGGGCAACACCGGCACCAGCCAGTATGCTTTTACCGTTTATCCGCGGGGAGAAAAGGATGTTTATCCGGACCGTGTGGTGGAGTATCTGTGCATCGGTTCTCAGTATACCAATGCGTCCAACTACGGGACCATGCCGGAGCGCACGCTGAAGGACGGCGGCGGGGTGCTTTCTGTGGGAAATTTTGGAGGCTATATCATTTATCAGTATGAGAAGCCCATTGAAAATGATCCGAAGAACCCCTATGGAGCGGATTTTATTGTGTACGGGAACGCCTTTGGCACCGGCGCCCATGAGCCGGGCTATGTGCAGGTCTCCCAGGACGGAGAAACCTGGTATACCCTGGCGGGGTCTGACCACTATGAGGATTACAACGATTGGGATTATTCCATGACGTACACCAACCGGGACGGCAAGTCGGCCTGGACCAACTCGGATGGGGAGAGCGGAGAAAATTATAACTATCCCCAGGCAGCCTCCTACCCGTACTTTGACTGGACGGAGGAGCGGGAGCAGTCTATGACCGTAACAGGCCCCCGGCTGAACAGCAATGCCGAGGATAATTATGGAAGCGCGGCGGCTGTCTTTACGGACTTTGGCTATGCGGATGTCAATACCAACGGAACCATCAACAGCGTTGCCACCAACCCCTACAATCATCCGGACACCGTGGCGACGGGCGGAGATGCCTTTGACCTGAGCTGGGCGGTGGATGAAAACGGCATGCCGGTGGAGCTGGACAGCGTCTCTTATATCCGGATTGCCACCGCTTCCAGTATTTACGCCGGGGCGATTGGGGAGAAGTCTACCGAGATTACGGCGGTGAACCGGGTAACGAACCCGGCGGAAGCGCCGGTGGGCCAGACCCAGGCGCCGGAATCCCTTGTAGTCAACGGCCAGGAAGTGGCCTTGCCGGAAAACGGCGGGGTTGTCCGGGTTTCGCTGGCAGAGGGCCAGGAAGAAGGGGAAGCGCTGACGGTCCGGGTGAACGCTCCGGAGGATGCCAATATCTACATCAACAGTGAAAATGGAGAAGAGAGGATTTATTCCTCTATTCCGGAGAAAGGCCTGATCCGTGTGATCGTGCAGGAAGGAGAAAAGGAACCGTATATCTGCTATCTGCAGCTTACAGAACCGGAAGAGCCGGCCCCCGCGCCGGATACCGACCGCTACCTGTCCGTACTGCTGGACAAAGTGCCGGAACCGGAGGTAACCAGCATTGGCGGCGAATGGGCGGTGCTGGCGCTGGCCCGGGCGGGCTATGAAGTGCCGGAGGACTATTACGCCCATTATTATGAGAAGGTCGTGGAGGCGCTGGAAAGCAATGAAGGGGTTTTGCCGGACAGCAGAAACAAATCCACGGAATACTCCCGCGTGATCCTGGCGCTGACAGCGCTGGGCTATGATGTGACGGATGTGGCCGGATACAATCTGCTCGCGAACCTGACGGATATGGGGTATGTGACCCGCCAGGGGATCAATGGGCCGATCTGGGCGCTGATTGCACTGGATTCCCATGATTACGCGATACCGGACAGTGACGCCGCGGTCCCGGTGACCCGGGAGAAGCTGATTGCGAACATACTGGGCCGGCAGCTGGAAGACGGCGGCTGGGCGCTGAGCGGAACAACAGCGGATCCGGATATGACGGCTATGGCACTGCAGGCGCTGGCCCCTTACTGTGGAACCGACAGTGAAGTCAAAGCCGCGGCGGACAAGGCGGTGGAGTGCCTGTCTAAGCTGCAGCGGACAGACGGCGGTTTTGCCAGCTGGGGAACGGTGAACGCGGAAAGCACGGCGCAGGTGATTGTGGCGCTGTCTTCCCTGGGCATCAACCCGGCGGAGGATCCCCGTTTTGTCAAGGAGGGAGGAAATCCGGTTACCGCGCTGCTTTCCTTTACGGCAGAGGAGGGAGGCTTCCAGCATACGGCGGACGGCGGATACAACCAGATGGCCACGGAGCAGGGAACCTATGCATTGGTGGCGTATGAACGACTGCTGGAGCAGAAGAACACCCTGTATGATATGAGCGATGTGACCATCCGGACAGAACCGGATACGCCGGAACCGGAGGAGCCGGAGGAAGGCAATGTAACGCTGCCGGATGTCAACGGAGGCAGCGTTACCGTCACCGGCAAAGAAGGCGTTCTGGACGGCCTGGTCCTGGAGGTTACCATTCTTTCCTCCGGGAATCGATACGACCAGGCGGCTGCTGCCTTGCCGGAGGGGAAATTTGCCCTGTACGACATGTATCTGCTGGAAAATAATCTGGAAGTACAGCCGGATGGCCCGATTACGGTGTCCATTCCGCTTCCGGAGGGATACGAAGGAACAAGAAGCCGAGTGTACCTCATGAACGAGGACGGCAGCATGGCTGAAATCCCGGCCACGTTGGCAGATGGGAAACTGGTGTTTGAGACCAGCCAGATCGGCGCGTTCGCGGTGTTCCAGCCGGCGGAGGCCAACCCGGACGATGGCCAGGCCAATCCGGGCGATGACACCGGAAACCAGCCGGGGGACAACACGGAAGACAACACCGGAAACCAGCCCGGAAACAACACGGAAGATAACACCGGGAACCAGCCGGGGGCTAACACCGGGAACAATGCCGGCGTTGGCACCGGAAATCTCAACGATACAGCGGCGCCTGGGACCCAGAATGCTGGGGCAGACGGCGCCGGAACGGTCAAGACCGGCGACAACAGCCTGACCGGGATGTATGTAGTGGTGTTCCTGGGTGCCCTGGCAGCGGTATCCCTGCTGTCCGCCGTGAGCAGAAAAAAGAACCGGCGGTAAAGAAAAGAAGGAACATTCCCTGAAAACGAGTAGCTTGAGTCTGAGTCCAGCGGCGCGGAATACGCCGCTGGGCTTTCAGGTGTCTCAGAAATTTTGAGGTGGCAGGAGATGAAAGAAGTCATTCAAAAATTTTTCAAAAGCAAATACGGAAAAATCGGGGTGGCGGCGGTGTGTGTTATAGCGGTGTTGGCGGCGGCGTTCCTGCTTCAGCCAACCCCCAACCGAAGCGCAGTGGCGGGAACAGCCGCGGCTTCCTCAGAACAGGTGCTGCTGGAGAAAGAAAGCCAGGCAGAAGCAACCCGGGAAAAAGAAAGCCAGGAAGAGAAAAACACCGTACAGGCGGAAACAGATACAAGCAGTGCTGCTCTGGCGGAGAGCCAGGGAAAGGAGACCGATCCGGCGGAGACACGCCAGGCGGAGGCCGCAACGGCAGGGGGAACTTCCCAGCCTGCTTCTAAACCGGCCCCCGGACCGCAGCCGACTTCTTCCGCACCTGGCACGGTGGGCGGTTCGGCAAGTGTGCCGGAGACCAGTCCGGAAATAGAGACGGAGCCGGAAACCACTGCGGAAGCTGGGAAGGATCCGTATCTGACCGATCCGGTGCCGGAAGGAAAACCCCAGCCGGTGGAGCCGGAGGAGACCTTTGTGGATGAGGAGACCCAGTATACCTGCACTCTTTCCATACGGTGTGATACCATTTTAAATAATATGGATATGCTGGCAGAGGAAAAGAAACCTATGGTGCCGGCCGACGGCGTGATCCTGGCGGCTACCACCGTTACCTTTCATGAGGGAGAAAGTGTTTTTGACGTTCTCCAGCGAGTGACACGGGAAAGGCGGATCCACATGGAATTTGAATTTACCCCTATGTATAATTCCGCCTATATCGAAGGAATCCATAACCTGTATGAATTTGACTGCGGGGATCTGTCCGGCTGGATGTATAAAGTAAACGGATGGTTTCCCAACTATGGGTGCAGCCGGTATCAGCTTCAGCCGGGAGACGTGATCGAATGGGTTTATACCTGCGACCTGGGCTATGATGTGGGCGGCGGCTACGCGGCAGGAGGGTAAGGCCGCGAGATGAAAAGAGATCCTTTTTCCAGCTGCCATCCGGCCGTTACCATGCTGTATTTTGTTCTGGTGATTGGTTTTACCATGTTCTTCAACCACCCGGTCTGCCTGGGAATTTCCCTGGCCTGCGCGCTGGCCTATGTCCTTTCCCTGAAGGGGAAGAAGGCGGCGCGGTTTAACATTTTGTACATGCTTCCGCTGCTGCTGATCACCGCGCTGGTCAATCCAGCCTTTTCTCACCAGGGGGTGACGATTCTGGCCTACCTGCCCAGCGGAAACCCGCTTACGCTGGAATCCATCCTCTACGGCATTTACGCGGCGGTGCTGCTGATCACCGTGATCGCTTGGTTTTCCTGCTTTAACGCGGTTATGACCAGCGATAAATTTGTCTATCTGTTTGGGAGGATCATTCCCGCGCTTTCTCTGGTTCTTTCCATGTCTCTGCGGTTTGTGCCCCGCTTTGCCGCCCAGGTTCGGGTGATTTCCAACGCGCAGAGATGTATCGGCCGGGATGTCCGGAGCGGCGGGCTGATCCGGCGGGCCAGGCATGGCATAAAGATCCTGTCCATTCTGGTGACTTGGGCGCTGGAAAATGCCATTGAGACGGCGGACAGCATGAAAGACCGGGGATTTGGCCTGCCGGGGCGGACTGCTTTTTCCCTTTACCGCTTTGATCGGAGAGACCGAGCTGTATTGCTATTCCTGCTTTTCTGCGGCGGCGGGGTTCTGGCCGCCGCCTTAACCGGCCAACTGAGGTTTGTGTACATGCCTATCTTATACGGGGCGCCTTTTGGCCTTTGGCAGATGGGGGCCTTTGGGCTGTTCCTGGCGCTGTGTGCCCTGCCGGTGGTGTTTAACAGAAAGGAGGCTCTGCAATGGAAAAAACTGCAAAAGAGACAGACGCAGTCCTTGCGGTACAAGACCTGACCTTTACCTATCCGGAACGGGAACAGCCGGCGCTGCGGGAACTTTCGCTTACCGTAAAAGCCGGAGAATTTCTTGTCCTGTGCGGTCTTTCTGGATGCGGAAAAACAACGCTGCTGCGGCAGCTGAAGCCCGCTTTATCTCCCCATGGAAGACTGTCCGGCCGGATCCTTTTTGAGGGGACCCCGTTGGGGGAACTGAGCCGGCGGGACGCGGCGTCCAAAATCGGGTTTGTCATGCAAAACCCGGAAAATCAGATTGTCACGGATAAAGTATGGCATGAGCTGGCCTTTGGGCTGGAAAGCCTGGGCTTTGACACGCCGTCCATCCGCCTGCGCGTGGCGGAGATGGCCAGTTTTTTTGGCATACAGGCATGGTTTCATAAAAATGTGACCGAACTTTCCGGCGGCCAGAAGCAGCTGCTGGCCCTGGCCTCTGTGATGGCGCTCCAGCCGTCCCTGCTGATTCTGGATGAGCCTACCAGCCAGCTGGACCCCATTGCGGCGGCGGATTTTCTGGCAACGGTAGGGAAAATCAACCGGGAATTGGGGGTGACCGTTCTTCTCACGGAGCACCGTTTGGAGGAGGCTTTCCCTTTGGCCAGCCGTGTGGTTGTAATGGAGCGGGGAGCGGTTCTGTGTGATGGCGCCCCGGAGGCAGTAGGGGAGAGTTTGCGCGCCCGGGGACATGGGATGTTTTCCGCCATGCCGGTTCCCATGCGGATCTGGGCGGGGGTGGAGAACCGGCTTCCCTGTCCGGTTACGGTGCGGGACGGGAGGGAATGGCTTTCCCAGATGGAAATAAAAGCCTCCCTTCCGGAGGAACCGTCGGAGGCAACGGCAAAGGAGCCGGCGGTGGAATTGAAAGAGGTCTGGTTTAAATATGAAAAGGACGCTCCGGATGTGGTAAAAGGCCTGTCCTTCCGGGCGTATCCCGGGGAGCTCACGGCCATCCTGGGCGGCAACGGCACGGGAAAGACCACTACCCTTTCCCTGATGGCGGGTTTGTATCTTCCCTACCGGGGGAAGGTGAAAATAGAAGGTACAGAGCTTTCTAAAATCCCCTCCGGCAAGCTGTTTAACCGGCTGTTGGGTGTGTTACCGCAAAATCCGCAGAATCTGTTTGTGGGCCGGACGGTGCGGGAAGACCTTCTGGAGATTCTCACAGAATCCAAAATCAGCCGGCAGGAAAAACAAAAGAGGCTTCAGGATATGGTTTCCCTATGCCAGCTGGGAGCGCTGCTGGAATCCCACCCGTATGATCTTTCCGGCGGGGAACAGCAGCGGGCAGCTCTGGCCAAGGTACTGCTGCTCCAGCCTCGGATCCTCTTGCTGGACGAACCTACCAAAGGCCTGGACGCGGAATTTAAAAGAACTTTTGCCGCCATCCTGAAGAAACTGACCGCCGCGGGGGTGGCAGTGGTGATGGTATCCCACGATCTGGAGTTTTGCGCCGATTACGCGGACCGCTGCGCCCTGTTTTTTGACGGGGACATTGTGGCGGAAAACAGACCCCGGGCTTTCTTCAGCGGAAACAGTTTCTACACCACGGCGGCCAACCGCATGGCCCGCTGCCGGATTCCGGAAGCGGCGACAGTCAACGATGTGATTACGGCTCTGGGAGGAACGCCGGAAACAATACCGGAACTGCCGGAAAACAGCGGAGAATACCGGCTGGATAACGGAAAGCCGGAGGAGGTTCGGCCGAAACCTGCGGTAAAAAAACTTACGCCGCTGCGGGTGGCCCTATTGATGATGACAGGCGCCGCTTTTACCGCAACATTGTTTCTGTCAGTGCGGAACTGGGAGGGATTTTCTGCTTTCCTCTCCGGTGGTTCCGAGGCCATTGCTGCCGCCGCCAGTCCATCCGCCGTATGGAAATATGTGGGGCTTATGCTGGCCTTTGCCGGGGAAATCCTGCTGGCGGCGGTTACACTGTCCTGGGGTCGGGGGAAACCGGAATGGAGGGTGCAGATAGAACCTGACCGCCGAAAGCTGAGCAAGCGTTCCGTAGCAGCGGCAGGGATGATCCTGCTGGCGATTCCCCTGACCATTTATGTGGGAATCTATTTCCTGGGAGACCGAAAATATTATTTTATCTCCCTGCTGATTATCCTGGAATCCATGCTGCCCTTTGCGCTGATTTTTGAGGGCAGGAAGCCCCAGGCCAGGGAACTGGTGATCCTGGCGGTGATGTGCGCCATTGGAGTAGCGGGGCGGGTGGCATTTTTCATGCTGCCGCAGTTTAAGCCGGTGGTGGCCGTGGTGATTATCACAGGCGTTGCCTTCGGCGGTGAGGCGGGATTTCTGGTGGGAGCAGTTACCGGTTTTGTCAGCAATATGTTTTTTGGCCAGGGGCCGCTGACGCCGTGGCAGATGTTTGCCTTTGGCATCATTGGATTTCTGGCGGGCATTTTGTTCCGCAAAGGCCTTCTGCTGCGGAGCCGGACCGCCCTCTGTACGTATGGAGGACTGGCCACCTTCCTGATCTATGGGGGAATTATGAATCCGGCTGCGCTGCTGACGGCTCAGCCTTCCCCTACCTGGGGTATCCTGTGGACTTACTATCTGCAGGGGATTCCCTTTGATCTGGTTCACGCCGCGGCTACGGTGATTTTTCTCTATGTTGCCGCGGAACCGATTCTGGAGAAACTGGACCGGATCAAAGTCAAGTATGGCCTTACCGCTTAGAATACGGGGAATGGCAGGACGGAAGAAAACAGCCTGTTATCTATAAAGAAACAGATAAGGATGGAATCATAACATGAATGGATTTGAATCCGGGCAGACGCCCTGCAGGGAGCAGCTGCCGCGGCAGCAGGGAGATGTGCCGGAAAAGGCGGACAAATATTTTCTTATGGTGCGGGAGCCTCGGATCCGGATCAGAAAGTATAAAAACAAGATCGCGATCCGCGGCGCGGATCTGGAGCGGGTAAAGGAAATCGGCCCGGAAGCGTTTGCCAACTGCGGAAACCTGCGAACGGTACAATTTGGGTCGGTCAAGCGGATTGGCCGCTATAGCTTTTCCCATTGCTTTCGACTGAGGGAGCTGGATTTTCCGGCCAGCCTGGAGCAAATAGAAGCCGGGGCCTTCCTGGATAATAAACGCCTGGAAGCGGTCCGGTTCCACCGGGACTGCGGCCTGCGGATATTGCCGAAGCTGGCGTTTTGCGGATGCGAGGCCCTGGAAACGGTGCGGTTCCCCAAAACGCTGCAGTCCATGGAACGCCAGGCGTTTTACAAGTGCGGGAGTCTGACAGACGCAGAGCTGCCGCTGCGTTTGAAATACATTGGCCCGGAGGCGTTCTACGGGTGCGGACTGGAAGAACTGGATCTGCCGGAAGGTCTTCTGGAGATTGGGGAAGGGGCTTACCGGAAATGCAGGAAACTGGAGTATGTCTATCTGCCGGATACTCTGAAAAAGGTGGGAAAGTGGGCTTTCCACGGCTGTACCCGTCTTGCTGTCCTGGAGATCCGCCATGACCTGGAGGAAATAGGGGAATGGATTACCAATAAAGGCTGTGTGATTCGCTGCCCCAGAGGAAGCCAGATGGAGGCGTATGCAAACCATTATGGCATGACGGTGGAATACACGGATCCCAGGTAAGACGGCAGGGATCCGGGAAAGGAGCGGCTGCGGCCATGCGATATTTTTCACAACTTCTGGATGATACAGAACTGACCTCCCTTTTGGAGGAGGAACCAGACTGGGGGATTGAGGCCATTGCTTTTGGGATTGGCGATACCTTGGACCGGGGTCAGGACGCGGTGGAAGCCTACCGGCGTCGGATGGGAGCCTGGCTGGAGAAGCGTCCTTTTTCCGTCCACGGCCCCTTTCTGGATTTGAACCCCGGCAGCTTTGACACGCTGATCCGGGAGGCTACCCTGTGCCGGTTCCGGCAGGCCTACCGGGCCGCGGCGGAACTGGGGGCGGACCGGATTGTTTTCCATACCGGCTTTCAGCCCGCCACCTGTTACGAGGAGGGATGGCCGGAAAAGGCGGTGGAGTTCTGGAAGCAATTTCTGGACGGGACGGACGGCTCTCTGGCGGTTCATCTGGAAAATGTGATGGATCTGCACTGGGAGGTGATCCGGGGAATACTGGACCGGGTGGACTGTCCCTATTTTACGGCCTGCCTGGACCTGGGCCATCTGTGGGTATTTTCCGGCCAGAAGCCGGAGGAATGGATTGCCGGTCTGGGCGGCCGGATTGGCCATCTGCATCTTCATGACAATACCGGAAAACAGGACAGCCACAGTGCTCTGGGGGACGGAAGCATCCCCTGGGACAGCGTATTGCCGGCGCTCCGGCGGTATTGCCCCGGCGCTTCGGTAACCATTGAGAACAGCCGTCCGGATCAGGCACGGGCAAGCCTGCGTTTTTTGCGGACCGGTGAATCGGCCGCCGGCTTCTTTCAGTAAAAATTCAGTTCCCCGGTCTCCCGGTTATGTTTTTCCACCCGGATCGTAACCCATGCGGTGACGGCAACCATAATCCCCATGCAGAGGAGCAGGCCCAGGAGGCTGGGCAGCAGGCGCTGGCCCGGCTCCGCGATTCCCAGTACCAGCCGGATGATCTGCAGGCAGTAGGTCAGAGGGAACACCAGGGAGAGGAGCTTGGCCCAGGTGGGGAAGCAGGACACGGGAATGCGGGTGCCGGTAAACAGGTTCATGGGCGTCTCAAAGATGTCCATGATCATGGAGGAATCCCGGGAGTATAAACAGAGGGCGCTGAGCATGCCGCCCCATAAGGTGGAGGCAACCAGGAGCAGCACCAGGAACACCGGCAGAAGAAACAGGTTGTCCCACCGGAGGGTGTCTGTGTAGAACAGCACAAAGAGGCAGAAGCAGCAGAACATCCAGACCTCCTGGATCAGGGCCCCCAGGGCTTTGCCGTACATCATGGCCAGCCGGTTGGCCGGGGTCAGGAAGGCCACCTCCAGGGTGCCGCCTTCCCGTTCCTGCCAGGACATGGACCAGGCGTTTTGGACCATGGACCAGAAGCAGGTGTAGGCCATGTAGCCGGTGCCCAGAAAGGCCAGCAGGTCCCGGCTGTCCGTGATCCCCAGGTAGCCGGTGAAGGTAAAGGGCTGGTAGGTGAAATACACCTCCAGAAATCCCAGAATGGGCCACAGCAACAGGGAAAAATATACAAAATAGGAGTGATAGTCGTGCTGCTTCTGTTTGACTACCTCTGCCTTCAGGACCAGTAGTATCTTTCTCATGCCTTTCCCTCCCTTGACCGGCGGAGAATGCCGGTGAGCACCTCCTCCAGGTTGGCCTCCTGAATGTTCAGCTTCTCCACGGGAACCTGATGCTCCAGCAGCAGGTTCAGCACCTGAGACCAGACCTGAGCGTTTCCCTCCACCTGGAAGGCGGAGGGCTGGTCCGGCGAAACCTGCACGTGATCCGGAAAGCGCTGCCGCAGCGCTTCCCACACCGGGGAATCCGCTGGCAGGTCCGTCTGGACCGCCAGCCGGGGCTTGTATTGGAACAGCTCCGCCAGCTCCTCCTTGGTGCCCTGGGCGATGATCTCCCCCTTCTCCAGCAGATAGATGGAATCGCACAGTTCCTCCGCCTCCCGTATGTAGTGGGTGGTCAGCAGCACACCTTTGTTCTGCTCCTTGGCCAGCTGCCGGATCAGCTCCCGGATCTCCCGGGCAATCAATATGTCCAGCCCCAGGGTGGGCTCATCCAGAAACAGGTATTCCGGGTCGTTGATCAGGCCCCGGGCAATCTGCAGCCGCTGCTTCATACCCTTGGAGTACCGCTCCACCGGAATATTTTGTGCTTCCGTCAGCCCTACGGTACGGAGCAGCCGGTCTATCCGCTGCTCCAGCTCCTTCCCGCTGAACCCGTAGAGGTTCCCAAAATACCGGAGGTTTTCCCGGGCGGTGAGCCGCCAGTACAGGTTCCGCTCTCCGCCGGTGATGACGTTGATCCGTTTCTTTACCTGCAGGTGGTTTTTCACCGCATCTATCCCGTCCATGGTCAGGGTGCCGGAGGTGGGGGAGATGAGGGACGCCAGCATGCGGATGGTGGTGGTCTTGCCGGCGCCGTTGATGCCCAGCACGCCGGTGATGCTCCCCCGGGGGATCTCCAGGGAGATGTCCTTTACCGCCGGGATTTCTTTTCGGGTTTTCTTCCGGAACAGTCCGTTCCGCTCCCGCAGGACGTAGGTTTTGCAGAGATGTGCTGCCTGAATCATCTTCATCCTTCCTTTCTGTATATGTCAGAATTGCGTTATCCGAAAATGCTTTCCATCAGGTTCCGCTCCAGTTTTTTGTTCCAGAGGGCACCGGCCAGCAGGTAGAGGGCCGAGAGCAGGAGGATCTGGCCAATGAGGTCCAGCTGGCCGGCCAGGGGTTCCTGCTGGATGACGGCGCTGCGGAACAGGGCCACCGCCGGGGTCAGGGGAAACAGCTGGGCCAGATGCTGGACCCACCCGGGCAGGTACTGGAGAGGGAAGGTGATGCCGCAGACCACGTTCATCAGGAAGAACAGGGTGTTCTGGGTCACGTAGGTGTCCCGGGTCCGGAGCATGACGCCGGAGAGCAGGATCCCCATGCAGAAAAAGCTGAAGATGGCCAGGGTAATGGCCAGGAGGGCCCGGAGGGAGAAGATGGGCCACAGGTTGGCCCCCAGCAGGGCTCCCACCAGCAGCGTGGCGCCAAACTCCAGCAGGGCCCGGAGGGTCTGCTCCCACAGGCAGCCTGCAAAGTAGGCGGTGCGGGAGGCGGGGGCCAGCAGCAGCATTTCCAGGGTGCCTTCCCGCAGCTCCGTGATCAGCGCCCGGCCAATGTTCATCAGGGTGGAGACCGCCAGCACATTCAGGGCCGAGCCCAATACAATGTAGGTCATGTAATCGGCGCTGCCGGTGTACTGGGCAAACTCCACGGACAAGCTCCCAGCCATGAAATACCGGTAGATGAAATAGGGAAATACAATCTGGGTGACGCCGGTTAGCACCCGGGAGACCACAAAGGACCAGGGCACGGCCCGCAGAATGCCGATGCGGATGCGTTGATAGGTGGACCAGGCGATGAGCATGTTGATTCCTCCTTGTGAATAGGGTGCGGCAGGCCGGTGCCGCAGGGTTTACCGGGTAAAAATTTCGTACAGGGTGTAGGGGAGATAGTCGATAACCTCCGTGTTTAAGGTGTAGCAGACAAAGTGCCCGGAGGAGGCCTTGCGGACCAGGCCGGCCTCCCGGAGCAGCTTCAGGTGCTTGGAGACCGCCGCCGGGCTTAGGCCCAGCTCCCGGGCCAGCTCCTGGGTGGTATGGACGCCCCGGAAGATCAGCCGCAGCATGTTCATCCGGGATTCGTCCCCCAGGGCCCGACAGATCTGTACCGGCTGGGCCGGCAGGTGGTAGGCCTCCGGCTGCTCCGTGCGGACGCTTTTGACAATCTCCAGCTCCGCGCCGTTGTGGTACAGCCACAGGTGGGGCTCCACAAAGGTGCTGGCGGTGAGGAAGATGGTCTGGATCTCCGCCTTGGGATAGATAAAGTCCCGGTTTTTCAGGTATCGGAGGGAATCCTCCTCCACCTTCAGCCGTTCGTGGATGGTTTTGCACCACTCCCAGATCCCAAACTTCCGGCATTTTTCTGTTTCCTCCTCCAGAATGCGGGTCAGATACCCCCGGAGGAAGCGCTCTTCCCAGCGGAACACCTGGTCGTAGTAGTCCCGGAGGGTTTGGAGCACCGCGTCCCGTTCCGGGATGTCCATGGTCGTCCCAAAACAGGACAGCAGCTGGTTCCACTGATAGATGTTTTGCTTTTGCAGGAAAGAAAAAAACTCCGCCGGCTCCATCTGCCGGAGGCTGCTCCAGGACGGGGAATCTATGAAAATGGTCCACTGGAGGGTCCTTTCGCTTAGCTCCCGGACGCGCCGGGTCAGCTCCGGGTATGCGGCCTCTGTCTTATGGGCCCATTTTTCCCGGTACAGATGGTGTTCCGGCTGGGACAGGACGTGGAGGGAAAAGCACAGCTCCCAGACAGGAGCATAGGAAACCACCACTTCCACACCATCGCTTTTTACAATATCCAAAATCATGTAGGTACTCCTTGCAGGACAGGCCTGGCAGGTTCGGATTCCAGGGGGAAGACACCCGGGACGGAAGCCGAGCCGCCGCAGGATTTTCTGTTTGGTGAATCTTAGAGGTTTTCCTCTGAGGTGTGGGTATTATAGAGAGGCGGGGAGGATTTGTCAAGGACAAAAAATTTCCGTATTTCCGCAAGAAGGATAAAAGGGACAAAAGAAAAATTACCGCAACTTCTCGCAAACCAGCCGTAAAAGCAAGCAAGATCCTTTCATCGGCTGCATTTTCCTTTGAAACCGATGCGGCGCTTACCCTGGAAATCCTTCCGAAGGCGCGGCTACTGCCGGAAAAGAGAAAAGGGAGGAACAGGCAGTAGAGATGGGCGCTTGACTACTGCCGAAAAAGAGAAAAGGCAGGAACAGGCAGTAGTGATGGGCGTTTGACTACTGCCGGAAAAGAGAAAAGGCGGGAACAGGCAGTAGTGATGGGCGCTTGACTACTGCCGGAAAAGAGAAAAGGGAGGAACAGGCAGTAGTGATGGGCGCTTGACTACTGGCGGAAGAGAGAAAATGCAGGAACAGGCAGTAGTGATGGGCGCTTGGCTACTGCCGGAAAAGGGAAAAGGCGGAAACAGGCAGTAGTGATGGGCGCTTGGCTACTGCCGAAAAAAGGAAAAATGGAAACAGGCCGTAAGCAGAAGCAAAGGATTACTGCCAGAAATGGGAAAAGGGACAATAAGCAGGAATCCTTCTTGCCGCGTTTGATAGACTCTTTCTGTATGCCGGCCTATGCTGTCAGATCCACCAGAGAGAGCTGGCCAAACACTTCCAGCCAGATCTCCTGCATCTCCGGGGCGGCGCTGGCGGCGGTGTCAAAGGCATAAAGGTAGGTATGGGTGTCCGTCATAAAGAAAAACGCATCCCACTGGCGGGTTTCCTCTCCCTGGCCGGTCTGCCAGGAGAGCAGGTGAACCGGGTAACCGATTCGTTGGGTGTGATCGGAGTTCTCGGTTATGGTAAGCTCCCGGATCTCCTCCTCACTGATCTGTTCCGCACAGGAGGCCATATAATCCTCCACATCCTCCCCCTCCCAGGAAGAGGTAAAGCAGCAGTTCACAATGATGGTCTGGCCATCCTGGGTCTGTTCCGAGTAATAATAGCCGCCGTGATAGGCATTGTTGGTTTCCAGGGGAGTGGTGCCGGTGAAGGAGCCGGTGCGCATGAGCACCGGTACGGAAGAAGCTTCTTCCGCAGAAGCGGTTTCATCCGCCGGGTCGGAAGACAGGGCGGTGGCACTGGTTTCCGCCGGAGCGCCGGATTCTGTTGTGTCAGAGGTGGGAGCGGTTTCATCGGATTCTGTGGAAGCACCAGCTTCCGCCGGGTCGGAAGACAGGGCGGTTTCGCCGGATTCTGCCGGAGCAGTGGTCTCCCGATTCTCTGTAGAAGAGGTGTCGCCGGACCCGCCGCAGGCAGACAGGGACAGGCACAGGACCAGCAGGATAATGAGAGAATAAAACTTCGGGATGCTCAGAGAATAAAATTTTCGGAACATAGAAAAATCTCCTTTGCAATTCAGCGCAATAAACAATAAATATTTGCAATTCTATCATAACCAGAAAACGCAGTCAAGGAAATGAAAAAAGCGGAAACGTGAGTAAATGAAAAAGGCGGAAACGTGAGGGAGGCGGAGAAGCGGGGAGAGCAGGAGGGAAAATGAGAAAAAAGTGCTGAAAATCAAGGGCGTCAGGGACTGTTGAGAAATAATATAGCATAATTTTCCAGAAAATAAACATATTTTCTCATTTTAAAGATAGGCAATTGACAAAAACAACGGCAGCCGCTAGAATAGGTACGCTAGTTAGCTGAGACTAATCAAAAGGATGAAATTTGAAAATGAAATGGAAAATGCCGTGCGAAAAGGCTGTGCGATGAAGGAGGCGATATGGTGGGAAAAACCGTGAGAAAGGCGGCGGGGTTATTTTTGGCCCTGGTATTGGGATTCTCTCTGCTCTGGGGCGGAAGCTCCCTACCGGTGCAGGCGGCAGAAAACGAGAGGGTGGAAACCGCGGTGCCGGAAGCTTATACCAAACGGGCCGGCCTGAAAAAGGAATATCAGGCCATTTATGATACCGTGTACGCCCAGGTGGATCTTCTGCGGCAGGATTATCCGGCGGGAGCCGTGATCTTTACTTTTGAGGGGCAGCAGATTCCTTTTCAGCCTTCCGCAGGCGATACGATCTATATCCCATTGGGTTCCCTGCAGGATGACCATCCGGAACTGGAATGGATTTCTCCCGGCGTCCTGGAACCGGTGGTAGAGGAAGCCACCGGGACGCTCCAGGCGATTCGCCTGCGGGAGAATATGACCAATGCGCGGATCGGCCCATACCAGGATTTGGCGTACTTTGAAGAGGAAATGAGCCGGATGGATGCCTGTGTGGCGGAAATCCTGGCGGAAGCAAGGGCACTGCCCACGGAATATGAACAGCTCCTTTCTATTCATGACTGGCTGGTTACCCACAACGAGTACAATTCTTATGTGGCGGCAGGACAAGATGATCTGGCGGATGTCCGAGCCTGGAGCGCCATGTCCGCCTTTTTGAGCGGAAACGATCCGGCGCAAGGGCCGGTGTGCGAGGGGTATTCCGAGGCATTCCAGATTCTCTGCGGAAAGCTGGGAATCCCCTGCGTGCTGCTGGTGGGAATGAATCACCAATGGAATGCGGTACAGGTGGATGGCAGCTGGTATGCAGTGGACTGCACCTGGGATGATCCGGTGGGCGGCAGCTTTGGCGGAATTCGCCGGGATTATTTTCTGGTAGGAACGGAGACCAGGACCATGGGAGGAACTTCCACCTATGGCCAGGACCATACAGCCTATGAAACTTCGGTTACGCCGGAAATCAGCGCCAAGGGTCTGGCGCTGATTCAAGGCGGCGAGGCAGAGGACGCGGTATTTGACGGGTCGGGCCATGGAATTGCGGGAACGATTACAGCCTTTCATGGAACGGAGGAACTGGAGGGCGCGTTTTCGGTTGCCTATTACCGGGAGACGGAGGAAGGCGGCTGGGAACTGCTGGGAGAGGAGGCGCCGGCGGAGGCGGGACGCTACCAGGCTCAGATACAGCTGCTCCACCAGGAATACCAGGGCACGCGGAATGTTTTTTACCAGATTGAACCGGCAGAGCTGACAGCAGAAATGGTTCATCTGGAGCAGACCGTTTACCGGCATGAAGGGGAACCGGTGCATCCGGAGCCTGCTGTAACGGCGGGAACCCAAAAACTGGAGGCGGGAACGGATTACATGCTGGCCTACGAAGGGGATTGCCAGAGCCCGGGAACCTGCGTTCTGGTGGTTTCCGGCATGGGAAACTATCAGGGAGAGGTAAGAATTTCCTTTAGCATCCAGGAGGGGACAACACCTTCGGAGCCGGCTGGGGAGACGCCCGGAGAAAGCGGCGGGGAGCCGGAGCCGCCTGCCTCTGGAGAAAACGGAGGGGAGCCGGAATCCCCTGCCCCTGGAGAAAACGGAGGGGAGCCGGTATCCCCTGCGCCCGGAGAAAACGGCGGGGAGCCGGAGCCGTCTGCGTCCGGAGAAAACGGCGAAGAGACGGGAGTCACGGGGGATGTATTTTCTGAAGAACCGCCGAAAACCGGAGACGGTGGAGAAGCGGGGCTTTGGACGGCAGGATTGCTGGGAGCCCTGGGCGCCTGCGTGGCGGCTGTTCTTAAAAAGTCACACCAAAAGAACCATAATTTCGGATGATAACAAGAGAAAGACCATAGGTTGGCCTGAGCGAATAAAACGGCGGCAGGTTCCAGGAACGAACAAAATGCGGCAGGTTCCAGGAACGAACAAAATGCGGCAGGTTCCGGGAACTAACAAAAAGGCAGCAGGTTCCAGAAACGAACAAAATGCGGCAGGTTCCAAAAACCAATAAAAAGGCTGCGGTTTCGCTCGGGCCTACAAAAAGGCCATAAGTTAGTTAAAACTAATCAAACAACAGAAATCCAATAACAGGAAGCGGGCGACAGCAAATGACAGGGGAAAAAATGAAAAAAGCTTCAAAATGGATACAAAGGGGGCGCCTGGCGCTGGCGTTGTGCCTGGCGGCAGTCACGGTCTCCGGCTGTGCGGGACAGCAGCAGGGGGAGACCGCCGGAACCGGGGAGCCGGTTCCCCAGGAACTGGCGGGCCAGTCGTTTGTCTATGATCAGCTGGAAACCGGAGAGGGAACTTCTCTTTATACTCTCCGCTTTACACAGGATCAGTACTTCCTTTATCAGGATGCCGGTACAGGCGTAGTGTCCTGGGGAGGCCTGGAAGCCGCTGCGGACGGAACCCTGACTTTTCTGGGGAATCAGGGAGAGCTGCGCGGCTCCTACAGCGGCGGCGCCTTTACTGAGACATCGGTAACGGTGGAGTACGGGGAGCAGACGCTGCAGATGGTTCCGGCCACGGACACATCCGAATATGTCTATCTGGCTTATCTGGGAACCTACCAGGGGCGGATGGAAAATACAGACGCGGTGCTGATTCTGGAGAGATGGTTTGAGTACTATCTGTATTGGAATCAGACACTGTACCGGGGAACCTATGAGATCTATGCGGATCATACCATTGCTTTTACGCCCTATGAGGGAGAGGGCTTTTCCGGAACGGTTTCCTGCCCGGAAGGGGATTTTGACCTGGAACAGGTTTCCGTTTCTCTGGAAATGCATACAGAGGACGGCCAGGCTTCCGGGGAATTCCGTCTGGCGCGGCCAGCGGAATCCTATGATGCGGAACACGCCATGGGCACATACACCCTTTCCCTTTATCCGGAAAATGTTTTTGTGATCAAAGGCGTAGACGGCTTTGTCAAATGCCTGGGAATTCTGGAGGAAGATCACGGAACGGGAACCGCTTCCTATTTCCCCCGGAAGATTACCGGAGAGGTGGAAACCGGGGAAAGCTTCCAGGTTCCGTTTACCAGGGAGAACGATACCCTGTATTTCCCGGAGACAACACCGCTTCTTCCCCGTTCCGGCAATTTGGATGAGGAAACCGGATTGGGCTCTTACTGGAATGCCGGGACAAAACTGGAGTTTATCCGTCAGGCGGAGGAAAACGTTGATCTTTCCGCAGGGATTGCCTTTGTGTCCCAGACAGTGGAGGGAGCGGTTTCCGGCGGCAATCTGCCGGCAGAGGTCCGGGGACTGGACCCGGTTATGCCCTCTCTGGGAACCGCCAAACCGCTGGTGCTGCTGATTGATTTCCCGGATTATCACCGCCCCCGGCATGTGACGGCGGAAGCGGTGGAGGAGGCGCTGTTCTCCCTGGAGGATTCCAATTCTCTGGCAGCCTATTACTACCGTTCCTCCTACGGAAATCTGATTCTGGACGGTACCGTGCTGGACTGGTACCGGATGGAAAAGAACCGGGACGCGTACCAGTCGGACCGGGAAATTATGGAGGAGGCCCTGAACCATTACATAGAGCAGGGGCTGGATCTGCGGGAATACGATGGAGACGGCGATGGGGAGGTGGACTCCCTGTACGTTCTGTGGGCAGGGACGCTGTCCTCGGAAGGGGGGAGCTGGAATGCGGCATACCGCTCCACCTGGGGCGATTCCCCGGAGGAATGGCCCTGCCGGATAACCGGATACATTTTTGTGCCGGGAACTACGGTCTGGTCATCGGTGCCGCCGCTGGTGTGTAATACCAATTCGCTGATCCATGAGACCGGCCATCTGCTGGGCCTGAACGATTACTACAGCTATGACACCTCGGCCCGGAGCGGCGGGGACGGAGCGGCCTATACCGGCGGTGCCCTGGAAGGCGGGCTGGGAGGCATGGATATGATGGATGCCAACATAGGGGATCACAATATTTTCAGCAAATGGCTGCTGGGCTGGGCGGAACCCACGGTGATTTCCTACGAGGATATTACGTCTCTGGACGGAGAAACCTATGAGCTGCGTCCTTCCTCGCTGGCGGGGGACGGCATCTTTATTCAGCTGCAGGACGCAGAAAGCCTGTATACGGAACTGCTGGTGGTGGAGGCGGTGGCCCCGGTGGGAAACGCGGCCGAATATACGCGGCTGCAGGAGCCGGTGGCGCGGATTCTCCATGTGGACGCCTCCGTGGCACAGGACGGGATGGAAGGAAACTGGAGGGGCTATGGGTTCGCCTGTGACAATTCCTATACCAGCACCAAATTTATCAGCGTCCTGGAGGCAGACGGGGAAGACCAGTTCCTGAATTATGTCCCCTCCGGAGACGGAACCAAGCCCTCCTACAGCCCGGAGGATTACTTTACGGCCGGCGATGTCATAGGGCCGGATACGTATCCCAATACCAACGGGTACGACGCCCTGGGCAATGCCACGGTACCCACCGGCCTCCGGATTGAGATTCGGGAAATACGGGAGGATGGTACGGCGGTGGTTGCCCTGTCCTATCAGGAACCGGAGGAGAGTCTGGAACTGACCGCTGTCACACCGGCCCCCCGGGCGGTGCCTTACCGGGAAGGAGAGGAAAACACAGTTCCGGAGGGAACCACGCGGCTTCAGTTCACCTACAGCAGAGAACTGGCGGCGGACAGCTCTCTGGAAGAGATTCAGGTGTATCAGGATCAACAGCCGGTGGAAGGCGTGACGGCTTCCGTTCAGGGCAGCTGCCTGGTGATTACACTGCCGGAGGGAATGGAGGCAGGAACCAGCTGCACCGTGGTGATTCCCCAGGGGATTCTGCGGGATGCGGATACCGGTGAATGGACGAACAGCAGCAACGGAATTTACGGGTTTGCCGCCTAGAAGGCAAAGGACCGGGGTGCGCTACCCTGGTCCGGAAAGGGAGCAAAATATGAAACAAAACAGGGGAATCAAACGGTTTTTGGCGCTGGCCGGGGCCATGCTGGCCCTGGCGGCGCTGGGAGGATGCGGCGGAGCCCAGGCGCCGGATTCGGTGGGCCTGGCCAATGCCGGGTATCTGTTCCGGGAGGCGGGGGAAACCTACAATCTGGCGGAGGATGTGATTTTGGAAGGCGGCGAGGACGCGGAACTGGTATTCTCCACTTCCGATCCCTCCGTGGCGGAAATCTCCGGAGAGGGCGTCCTTACCATTACCGGGGAGGGGACTGCCAAAGTAACGGTAGCCGCTGCGGCGGATGAGGAGATCTGCGCTGCGGCAGATATTCTGGTCTGCGACTATACCGGCACCTATACGGCAGAAAAATATGTGGATGCCATGGGATGCAGTGTGCGGATTACCCTGTCCCTGGCAAAAGACGGAACCTTTTCCTACTACCGTTATCCCATGACGGTGAACCTGGAAGGCGGAGGCCGCATGGAGGGCATGGAGGATCAGGGCACCTACGTGAGCAGCGGAAATGCTTTGCGCTTTACCGGGGATTTTACCGGCGCCTTTTCCCTGGCCTTTACACAGGACGGAAACGGAAGGCTGTCCGGGGACACGCCCACCGGCGGCGCCTCCACTGCCATGGAGTTTGAACGAAATTCCACAGAGAGCCAGGGGGAAGACGGCGTTTATCTGGGAACGGGAGAAAGGGAAAGTGGAGAGGAGATTGCCTACCAGCTGACGGTGGAATCCGGACTTTATACGCTGGCACTGGTGGATCCGGAAGGCGCGGAGACCACGATTTCCGCCGGCAGCTACTCTTTTGCCGCAGACGGGATGGAATTTCTGGCGGAGGAGGCGGGTGTGCCCTTCCATGCCGCCTATGACCCGGAGCGGCAGGCAATAGAAGGAACGGAAATCCCCGTTACCAGTGACAGCGACTATGAGGTGATTCCCGTTACGCTGACCAGGCAGAATTAGATAGAAAGAGGAGGCAGCAGGATGAAAAAGAAAACAGCAGGCTTCTTTCTGGCGGCTCTTATGGCGCTGAGTATGATTTTGGCCGGCTGCGGCTCCGGGGAGGAAGGACAGGGCGGTTCCGGCGGCGGGGATTTCAGCGCCGTGGCAGGTGATTATTATCTGGATTTATCCCAGCTGGGTATGAAGCTGACCATCTATCTGCGTCTGTCCCCGGAAGGGGCGTTCCAGTTTTCCAACACCACGGATTTTGCGGTTAACAAAAGTTCCGGAACGGTGCAGCAGGGGACAGAGGAATACATTATGGTTTACAGCTCGGTGAACGGAGAAGAAAAATCTGTTTCCGATGGCCTTACCAGCAGCTTTACGGTAAAGGAGGACGGCAGTCTGGATTTCAGCGGCTGCGAGCGGATTTATTATGGGTCCGCCACCGCGGTCTCCCGCTCGGAGGAGGATCCCTCCGTTGTGCTGACCGCGGTGCCCCTGCCGGAGGGCTATCAGGAGCTGGAGACAGAGTCTGACTTTGTGCCGGGGACCTACACGGCCCAGGGAGAAGGCATATCCTACACGCTCTCGTTTTATGAGGACAGCTCCTATCTGCTGATGGCGGTGGCCCAGGGAGAAAACGGCCCGGCGTATACGCCGGAGACCGGCAGCTATGGTGTCAGCACTACTCAGCTGGCTTTGACCCCTGCGGGCCTTTCCCGGCTTTCCGGGGAAGTGATCAGCGGAACGGAGCTGCTGATTCCGGTGGCGGCAGAAGGGACGGAGGAGAGAACCTCCCTTACGTTCCGCCTCCAGGGGACGGCGGAAGAAACGGCAGTGCTCACCGGCCAGACCGGCGGGACGGCGGTTACGGTAACCCTTTACAGTGACAACAGCTACCGCAGCAGCGCCGGAGGCTTTGAGGAAGGCGGCGTTTGGGTGCCGGACAGTGCCTCCGGAACCTTCAAAATCTATCCGGATCATCCGGAGACCGGCGTTCGGGGGCTGAACCAGATTGCCACGGTGCCATCGGGCGCTTTTTCCTGGGAGGACGGAAGGCTGACACTGACGGATTTCCGGGTGCGCGCCTCGGAGAGCCTTTCCCGGGACAAGGCTGCGGTCTCCCAGGAATAGAACCTTCCGGTAAAAGACCCGCGCCGGCGGGAAGGGCCTGCCGGCCGGTGTAAGAATCCAGAGGACAAATACAGCAGACAGGAAAGGATGGAAAAATGGAATCGGCAAAAAAGTTTTTTGACTGGGCGTTTGATACCAGAGCGGAAAATGTAATCCGGCTGAGCAAAGGGGAGATGGGTTCCCCGGAAAAAATGTTCCTGAGCTTTTGCTCCCATGAGCCGGCCTTTGTGTCCTTCGGCCCCGCCGGGCTCAATGCTTCGGTGAAGGGAGTGGGCTTCCTTCCCCGGGATGAATATCTGGAGGAGACGCTGGAGATCTATCTGCGGCATATTGCCACCTATCAGCCGGGAGACAAGACCTATGGACAGCGGGGACTGAAAATTCTCATTGATCAGATGTACGGGCCGGAAGCCAAAAAACGGGTGGATTTTACCCGGCTGGGCAGCCTGGAAATGGCCAAACGTCAGAGCTGGCAAAATTATCAGGTGAATCCGCAGGCATGCCTGATCTTCCATCAGCCGCCGATGATCTCCTACAAGCTCAAGGGAACCATTGAAATCTATGATGAAAAACGTTCCGGGAAGCGGGAACTGTATCAGCAGTTTATCAATGCCCAGCACGATATGTACCACAATCCGGTTGGCATGGAAAACTGGAAGGAGCAGCCGGCATATCTGTTCCGGATTGAAGAGGTGTATGACAACAGCGCCACCAGGGCGGGGTTTGGACGGCAGCTGGCGTATCCCTTGGATCCGGAGGAGGCATGAAGCCGCGGCGCGCCGTCTGTGCCGGAATGGCCCTGTGTCTGGCAGCCCTGTGTCTGGGCGGCTGCGGCTCCCAGTCCATAGCGGAGCGGAGAAGCGATGACTCCTCCACCCTCTATGTGGGAAGCGTGGGGACTTCTTTCCCCACCTCGTTTATGCCGTGGCTTTCCCGGGACGGCATTGCCCCCACGGTGGCCTCCATGATCTATAATACGCTGTTCACCTACGATTCCGATACCGGCGCCTATGACCCGCTGATTGCCAGACGCTGGTGCTATGTGGATCTGGAGGGGCAGCCGCTGACAGAGGACGGCACGGTGGAAACGGAAAATGACTATGACGCCATTGAGGCCTACTATACGGAAAGCCCGGAAGATTATGCGGTGGTACGGGTAGAGCTCTTTGACAATATTTACTGGTCAGACGGAGAGCCGCTGACGGTGGAAGACGTCTATTATTCCTTTGACGTGGCTACGGATTACGCTTTGTCCAACCATGCGGGCGCGCTGGTGTGGACGGCGGATCTGCGGCATGAGTCGGACGGAGGCCAGCTGGTAACCCAGGGAATGTTTACGGCGGAGCATCCGGATCTGAGCGGCACGTATGCCATTGAGGCGGGGCAGGAGGATACGGTGATGTACCTGGTGGTCAACAAAACCTATGACGCGGTGACCACCCTGTTCAACACCATTCTGATTCTGCCGGAGCATATCTGGAAGCCGATGGTCACAGAGACCCAGCAGCTGAACAACAAGGATCCCCAGGGAGAATTCCTGGAGCAGTACCAGAATCCGGTGGGAAGCGGTCCCTGGATTTTAAACCGGGAGGAAACCAATACGCAGATGATTGTGCTGGAACGGAATCCTCATTATCATCTGCCCCGGGAGGACGGCTCCCCCCTGTATCAGGTGGAGACCATCAAGCTGCTGCTGTATCTGGATTCCAATACAGCCATTTTTGCGCTGCGGAAGGGATACATTGATATTCTGGATACGGCCATCAGCAGCAATTTCCTGAGTCTGCTGGCCCAGGAGGACAGCATTTGTGTGTCGGAGGCAGAGGGAACCTCGGTTACCTGCCTGGTCCTGAACCTGAATCCGCCGGATGCCTACCGGGAGGGAACCCGGGCGCTGCTGGAAAATACCGAATTCCGAAGGGCGCTGGCCCTGGCCATTGACCAGGAGGAGCTGATTGACAAGGTGCTGGACGGCCATGGGGATACGGCTTCCGCCGGCCTGATCCTGCGGAGCAATGAGCTTCTGTACGAACCGGCGTCGGATATCCTGTCCGCGCCGCTGGAGGAGCGCCTGGAAGAGGCCAACGCCATTCTGGATGGAATGTATCCGGAAAAGGACAGTGCGGGATACCGCCTGGCAGACGGAGAAAGAATCTCTTTTACGATTCTCACATCCACCGGAAATCAGGACCTGGTTTCCTACCTGCAGCGCCAGTTTTACAAAATCGGCGTGGAGGTACAGTTTCAGGCCTCCGGCTCTACGCCGGAAGCCACCTACCTGTATCCCGGCAATTTTGATATGACGGTTCAGTCGGTGATTCTGTCCATGTTCAATGCGGGGGTCATGTACAGATCCCATTTTGTTACCACGGAGCGGTCCTCCAACTATGGGAAGCTGGAATCGCCGGAACTGGCGGCGGCGGTGGAGGAGATGCGGAATACCCTCAATGAAAACACCAAGGTGGAACGGATCCGCCAGCTGCAGGTGATGACGGCGGAGACGTATTATAAGATTCCGCTTTACACCGGGCAGGTTCTCTCGGCAGCCCGGACAGACCGGTTCACCGGCTATGTGGAGGTGGCAGGCTCCACCTTTTTCAACAATGAAACCCTGAAAAACCTGACCAGGGTTTCCGGGGGGCAGGAGTGACATGAAACTATCCTATGTGCTACAGCGAATTTTACATACCCTGTTTGTCTTTGCCATTGTAGTAACCCTCTGCTTTTTTATTCCCCGGATCGGGGTGGAAGACCCCTGTGAACGGTATTACCCTTCCCAGGGAAATATGAGCGATGAGGACTATGAGGTGATCAAGCAGCTGACCCGGGAGCAGTATGGCCTGGACGGCTCCAGCTGGTCCCAGTATGTCCGGTATATCCGGCAGCTGCTCCGGGGAGATCTGGGGAATTCTTACCAGGCAGGCTCTCCCAAGGTGGCGGCGCTGATTGCCCAGCGGCTGCCCTGGACGCTGGTTCTTTCCGTGTCCAGCACGCTGATCAGCCTGCTGTTGGGTATCCTCATTGGCGCCCGGTGCGCCGCCCGGAGAGGAGGCCGGGGAGACCGGCTGCTGCTCAATGCGTCCACCATTACCACTGCTGTGCCCTCCTTTTTCATCGCCCTGCTGCTCTCCTTCCTCCTGGGCTTCCAGTGGGAGGTGTTTCCCGCCTATACCGACCAGAACATGGTCTCCGGCTTTGGCTGGAACTGGGAAAGCCTGGGAACTGTGGCCTACAATGCGGCGCTGCCGGTGCTCTCCACGGTGATAGGCGGAATTGTTTCCTATGCCCAGAGCACCCGGAACAGTGTGATTGCGGTGGCCAACGCCAGCTTTGTGGTAACGGCCCGGGCCAAAGGGGTGCCCCGGAACCGGGTGGTCTACCGGCATATCCTGCGCAACGCCCTGCTCCCGATTATTACCAGCCTGGGAATGGGGCTGGCAGGGCTGATCAGCGGTTCCGTGGTCATTGAGCAGATTTTCAACTGGCAGGGAATCGGTACGCTGTATCTGGAGGCCAACAATAACAACGACTATCCTCTGATGATGGGAATTATGATTTTTATGACGGCGGTGGCCCTGGCGGGAAACCTGATTGCGGATTTCTGCTATGTGCTCTTTGACCGCCGGGTAACATTGGGAAGGGAAAGAGGATGAAAAAACCGAAACGTATGGCAGAGGAGAACGGCGGCTTTCTTCGGGCCTCCGGCGAGTTTTTAAAAAAAATCTGGGACAATCCCCAGGGCCGCACCGGTCTGATTCTCATCGGGTTCCTGGGACTGGTGGCGCTGTTCGCTCCGGTGCTGGCCCCTTATGATCCCTACGATGTGGCCATGCGGGACGACAAGGGGCTGGCGCCCAGTCTGTCCCATCTGCTGGGAACCTCCATCACCACCGGGCAGGATGTATTCAGCATGCTGCTGTACGGTACCCGGGTATCCCTGTGCATCGGGCTGATTACCGGCCTGGCCATTGGGGCCCTGGGTTCTCTGCTGGGAGTGGTGGTCGGGTATGCGGGAGCGGTGGCGGATACGCTGATTATGCGGGTGGTGGACGTGATGCTGGTAATTCCCACACTGCCGCTGACAATCCTGATTACCAATGTGTTTGGAAAAAGCTATGTGGTGATTGTGATGGTTTTTGTGCTGGTAGGCTGGCCCAGCCTGGCCCGAACCGTCCGTTCCCAGGTGCTGCAGATGAAAAATAATGATTATGTGAAGGCGGCGGAGCTGTCCGGGGCGGGAAAAGGCTATATTATGTTCCGTCACATTCTGCCGGGGGTTTCCCACCTGATTGTCATGAGTACGGCCCTGACCAGCGCCGGCATTATGATTGCCGAGGCAGGGCTCAGTTTTCTGGGTCTGGGAAATCCCACTACCATCAGCTGGGGGAAGATGCTGGCAGATGCCCAGAGCGGCGGATCGGTTCTGTTCGGACAGTGGTGGACGATCCTGGCTCCGGGAATCGGCATTTTTCTGGCGGTGTTTGCCTTTATGCGGGTGGGACTGGCGGTGGAAGAAATCCTGAACCCCAATGTGCGGCGGCAAAGCCAGGTCCGGAAGCTGTGGAAACACATGAACGGCCGGTATCTGGATCAGGTGTTTGCTTCTATGGAGGATGAGCCATGAATGTCTTGGAGGTGAAAAATCTGAAGGTGGTGTTCCCCGGCGCCCAGGGCGTAATCCGGGCGGTGGAAGGCGTTGACCTGCAGATTGCCCGGGGCGAATGCCTGGCCCTGGTGGGGGAAAGCGGCTGCGGTAAAAGCGTTACCTCCCGGGCCCTGATGAAGCTGCTGCCGGAAAACGCCGCGTACCGGATGGAAAAACTGGAAATAGCCGGCATGGACGTAACCCACTATACGGAAAAACAGATGCAGAAGCTGCGGGGCAAGCGGATTTCCATTGTCTTTCAGGATGCCCTTTCCGCCCTGAATCCGGTGATGCCGGTGGGAAAGCAGCTGGAAGAGGTTTTTCGGTATCATACGGAGCTGTCCCGGCGGGAGGCAAAGGAGCGGTCCGTGGAGGCGCTGGCTTCGGTGGGCATCCCCAATCCGGAACGCCGGTGCCGGGATTATCCCCATGAGCTTTCCGGCGGTATGCGCCAGCGGGTGCTGATTGCCATGGCCTTTGCCTGTCACCCGGATGTGATTCTGGCGGATGAACCTACCACCGCGCTGGATGTGACCATTCAGGCCCAGGTGCTGGAGCTTCTGGCCCGCCTGCAGCGGGAGCAGAACACCGGCCTGCTGCTGATTACCCACGATCTCAGCGTGGTCCGGCGCATGGCGGACCGGATCGCGGTGATGTACAGCGGAAAGATTGTGGAGGAAGCGCCGGCGGAGGAACTGTTCCGAAGACCGCTGCATCCCTATACCCGGGGGCTGATGGATTCGGTGGCATCCATCCAGGATACCCGGGGGGCTTTCTCTCAGATTCCGGGACATCTGCCCAATCCGGCGGATAAGCCCCGGGGCTGTTATTTCGCCCCCCGCTGCCGTGTCTGCGGGGAAAAATGCCGGGAGCAGGCGCCCAAGTGGAGCCTGGTGACGCCGGACCGTCGGGTTCGATGCTGGAATTGGGAGGCGGCAGATCATGAAACCTGATATTTTGCTGGAAACAAAAGATTTGAGCGTGGTGTTTCCGCTGAAAAAGGAAACCATGTTTGAGAAAAGAAAATATCTGCGCGCCGTGTCCGGCGTTTCTCTGGAGATTCACAGGGGAGAAACGTTCGGGCTGGTGGGGGAAAGCGGCTGCGGAAAGTCCACGTTTGCCAACACTACCCTGGGCCTTCAGAAAATGTCCGGCGGAACCGTGATTTTTGACGGCCTGGATCTGGGCAAAGCAGGAAAAAAGGAGGCGCGGGAAACCAGGCTTCGGATGCAGAAGGTCTTTCAGGATCCGGCGGCCTCCCTGAATCCCCGGTTTACGGTGTTCCAGGCCGTCAGTGAGCCCATGCGGATCCGGGGAACCTTTGACCGGGAGGAAATCCGGGAGAGAACCCGGGAAATGATCCGGGCGGTGGGGCTGGGAGAGGAGGATCTGAAGCGGTATACCTCCGAATTTTCCGGGGGCCAGCAGCAGCGGATTGCCATTGCCAGAGCCCTGATGCTGCGTCCGGATTATATTGTCTGCGACGAACCGGTCAGCGCACTGGACGTTTCGGTTCACGCCCAGATTTTGAATCTGCTGATGGAAATGCAGCGGCAAACCGGCGTCACCTATCTGTTTATCTCCCACAATCTGGCGGTGGTCCGGCGGATCTGCTCCCGGCTGGCGATTATGTACGGGGGCCGGATTGTGGAGTATGGGGACGCGGACCGGATTTTTGCCAATCCGCTTCATTCTTATACCAAGGCGCTGCTTTCGGCCGAGCTGCCCCTGGGGAAGGAAGAAGCCCGGGAACGGATGCAGCCGGAGGAGTACCGGAAGGAGCCGGTGGGGGAACTGACGGAGGCAGAGGAAAATCATTGGGTGGCGCGGCCGCCCGATGGAGGGGATTTAAAAAAATCCGAAAAATAAAAAAGACGGGAGGAAGAAAATGAAGAAGAAAAAAGCAGGCTGGAGACGGCTGGCAGCCGGATTCCTGTGTTGGGCCGTGGTGTTGGCCGGGTGCGGCGGAGGCGGCGGGGAAACCCAGCCGGAGAGCGCGTCCCCGGCCAATGAGTACCAGTCCCTGGCGGGGGTATATTCCTCGGATTTGTCCGCAGCCGGTATGAATGTGGTGCTGTATCTGCAGATCGAAGAAGACGCGCGGTTTGTCCTGTCCCGGAGCACGGATTTTTCGGATACCTCCAAAGGCGCCGGTTATCTGCGGAAAGACGCGGAAGGCAACGATACCTTTGTGTATCAGATTGTCCGGGATGCGGAGGTGGAGGAGGGCACCCATGTTTCCCGGTTTGAGGTGACGCCGGAAGGAGGAATCCAGTTTTTGTCTCTGATGTGGTTTGGCTCCACTACGCCCCGCTTGACGGCGGCAGACGGAACCGAAACTTATCCGCTGTTCCTGCCGTATGACGGAACCGGGGAGACAGAAGCGGCAACGGCCGCTTCCTCCCAGGAGGCCTCCACCGAAGCTGCCGAAAGCTCCTCCGCGGCAGAGGAAAGCACCGCCCGGGAGACGGAAGCTTCCCGGGAAACCGATTCCGGTGACAGCGGATCCGGCGGAGGCTCCCGGCAGCCGTCCCAGACTCAGGTACAGACACAGCCCCAGACCCAACCGCAGACCCAGGCGCAGACGCAGCCCCAGACCCAGGCGCAGACACAGCCTCAGACCCAGGCGCCTACGGAGGCGCCTACGGAAGCGCCGGCTTTTCAGGAGGGGACCTATACCGGAAGCTATGATAAATTCGTGGATGCCATGCAGAGTGACATTCATTATGACATCCGCCTGCGCCTTTCCGGCGGCTCCTACAGCTATGAGGTTTCCATCTCTGTATCCGGAAATCTTACCTATTCGGACACAGAGTCCTACAGCGGTTCTTATACGGTAAACGGAGATTCTCTGTCCATGACCGGTGTGCTTTCCAGCGGATCGGCCAGGGACGGAGCCCTGACTGTTACCGGAATGCTGTCCAGCTTTGCCGGAAGCAATGAGTCGGTTACGTTGTATCGATAGGAGGTGATGAATAAGATGGGGGTCACGGCACGGAACATCCGGGCTCCCTGCCGGATTGCGGCGGCAGCGGAAGGCAGAGAGAGAAGGAAACAGGAAGAAAGACCCAATACAAAATCGCACCCATAAGGGGGAACTGGATGCCGTAAGAGAAGCGGCAGACAGAAAGGAGAACGCAGTTATGAAAACAAAGCGGGTAACCAGAATCGGGAGTATTTTGATGGCCCTTTTGCTGGCCTTTGCCGGCATATTCGGCGCCGGCGCCCAGACGGTACGGGCCGAAGGCGCGTTCCAGGAAGGAATCTATACCGGCAGTGTGACCAAAACTGTACAGGCTATGGGAGGGGATATTCATTATGATATCACCCTGACCCTGTCCCAGGGACGCTACCAGTACGCGGTGGATGTAATCGTTTCGGTAATGGGAGGCTACAGCGATACGGAAACGTATGAGGGAACTTATACGGAAGAGAGCGGCAGCCTGACCTTTGCCGGCGGCAATCTGCAGAGCGCAACGGTGCGGCAGGAGGGAGGCCTGGAAATTACCGGCACCCTTTCCAGCTTTGCCGGCGGCAGCACGGCCACGGTGGCGCTGGCCTACCAGGGCCCGGTGGAGCCCACGGAGCCGGATTCCCATGAGGATGTGCTGGTCAGCGGAAATTATGTTCTGACGGCGGACAGCTATTATGAGGGCGCAA
>CAJFTW010000142.1 GCA_904420025.1 Candidatus Pseudolachnospira avium | reverse complement strand
AGATCAGAGGAGCTGATAAAGGTAGGGGTGCAGCCCAGCGCATTCAGGAGATCGTCCGAGATGCCGCCGGTGGTGCGCACCTTCCGGTTTGAATATTCCTCCGCCGTATAGATCGGCTCGCTGAAGACCATATCCACATATCCGCCCTGGCCAATGGTGCCGATATATTTGACGCCCGCATTGTCAAAGGCCTGGAATATCGGATCGTGGCAGGCCTCTATCACATCGCAGCACAGCTGCAGCCGGTCCTCCAGTTCCGTCACCGGGGCGATACAGGGCATATTCATGGCCTCCAGGCTGGGGACGAGACACTGCCGGATATCCGGCAGTCCAAAAAATTGGCGCTGCTGTACCATGTGACGCTGGACGAGCTGGTGGATTTTGACCTGGAGGTGAAAGAGATCCAGGACGTCATCCAGCGGACCAGTGAGGAGACCCAGCAGAAAATTGACTGGACCAAAATGTGGGCCGACAAATATCCGGTGCTGGCAACTTACCAGCAGACGGTTCAAACCGAAAACTACACCGAAACGCTTCGCGCCCTGCTGGCCCGCCTGCGGCAGGACTATGGGTACAACCGGCAGGATGCCTTCCTGGTTCTGAAAGATATTTTGGCTCAGATCTGGAATAACCAGCCATGATCGTTTCCCCAAACAGCGGGAAACAACACGGCAGCCTCTGGAGAGAACGGATTCCAACCAGAGGCTGCTTTTTCTATTTCTTTTCTATTTTTCTGTCTGACCCTGAGCCGTTTTTCTGCCCAGCTTCCAAAATACAATTCCCAGCAGAAGGCCCAGCAGCGCCGGGCAGACCCATCCGAAGCCCTGGCGGGCCAGCGGAAGCCAGCCGTCCACCCAGTCTGTCAACTCCTGCACACGCAGCGCCCCACGGGCTTCCTCCGGAAGCGCCCGGAGAAAGTCCAGCAGGGCGGCTGCCGCGGTAAAGCCCAGAGCCCAGCGCAGAACCACCGGCGCGCCTCCGCAGAGGGTCAGCGCAATCAGAACAATCGCCAGCGGATAGAGGAACATCAGAACCGGCTGGGAATAGGCCAGAATCACATTCAGGCCCAGGTTGGCAATCAGGAACGACAGCACGCTGAATCCCGTTGCCCACACGGAATAGGAAGGGCCACCCGGAAACATTTTGACAAAAGTCTCTCCACAGCTGGTAATCAGCCCCACCGCTGTTTTCAGACAGGCCACGGTAACCGTAGCCGCCAGGATTACAGCGCCGGCGCTGCCAAAATAGTATTCCGCGATCTGGGCCAGAGCCTCCCCTCCATTGCTGCTGGCCGCGAACATCCCCCGGCTCTGGGCCCCTACCACCGCCACCAGGCTGTAGATCAGCGCCATCAGCAGGGAGCTGAAAATTCCGGCCCGCACCGTATAGCCCGCTACTTTTCCGGCATCCCGCACGCCCAGCCTCCGGATGGACTTTACCACCAGAATCCCAAAAGCCAGGCCGGCCAGGGCGTCCATCGTATTGTAGCCTTCCAGAAGGCCGGTGGAAAAAGCGCCGGAAGCATAAGCTCCGGAAGCGGGAATATCGGAAATCCGCCCCAGGGGAGACAGGAGCGCCCGCACAATCAGAATCGCCAGAAAAAACAGGAACAAGGGATTCAGCACCTTCCCAATCCAGGTCAGAATCTCACCCGGCCGCAGAGAAAGGAACAAAACCAAGCCAAAAAACAGCAGAGAAAAGACGGCCAGCCCCGCCGTCTGCCCGGCTCCCGGAAGCATCCGCTGAATGCCCACCGTGTAGGAGACCGAAGCGCAGCGGGGGATGGCAAAGAAGGGGCCAATGGTCAGGTACAGCGCGCAGGTAAAAAAGAGGCCGTAGCGCTTCCCCACCCGGCTGCCCAGCTCCAGAAGCCCTTCCTCCCGGCTGATTCCCAGCGCCGCCACGCCCAGCAGCGGCAGTCCCACGCCGGTGATCAGAAAGCCCGCCACCGCCAGCCACATCTGTCCGCCGGCCATCTGCCCCAGGGAAGCCGGAAAAATCAGGTTCCCGGCGCCAAAAAACAGGCCAAACAGCATGCTGGCCACCGCCATCATCTCTCGGAAAGTCAATTTTTTCATAACAGAATCCCTCCGGATACTGGTGTATGGGAAACGGAGATCCCCGTTTCAGACCTTCCCCGATTATAGCGCGTTTTATCCGTCCGGTAAAGCAAAATTGTGTCTTCGGATGCTCTCCCTTATGCTTTCTGACGTTCCGCAATCATATCGTACAGCTTCTCCAGAGCCTCCCGGATTCCGCCGATCTCATTGATCAGCCCTTCCTCCACCGCCTCGCCGCCCACAAGGATGGTTCCCATGTCCTTGGTCAGCATCCCGGTCTCCAGCATCAGCTCCTCCAGCCGTTCCTGGGTAATCCCGCAGTGGCGGGAGATGAAACCGGTGATCCGGTCCTGGATTTTCTTGAAATAATCGTAGGTCTGAGGGACACCCAGGATCATGCCGCTCATCCGCACTGGATGAATCAGCATGGTGCCGGTCTCCACAATAAAGGAATAATCGGTGGACACCGCCAGGGGCACACAGATGGAATGGCTGCCGCCCAGCACCAGAGAAACGGTGGGTTTGCTCAGGGAGGCGATCATCTCCGCAATGGCAAGTCCCGCCTCCACATCCCCGCCCACCGAGTTAATCAGGATCAGCAGGCCGTCAATGTCCCGGCTGTCCTCAATGGCCGCCAGCTGGGGCAGCACATGCTCGTATTTGGTAGTCTTGCTGTTCCCCGGCAGATTTTCATGGCCCTCAATCTCTCCAATGACGTTGAGCAGATGGATCCGGTACTCCCGGCTGTTTTCCTCCAGGGTCATCTGCCCGTACTCCCGCATCTCCTGTTCTTCCTGCTCCCTGCCCTCGTCTCTGGGCTTTCCTTCACGGTTTTCCATTTAAAAGACCTCCTCATAGTTGCCGTGTCTCTCACAGCATCCCGTTACACCCGATGGGTGTTTTGGATATAGGATGATCCAAAAGGAGGGCGCTTATGCGGATATTTTTATCTTTCTGCCGTCACGGGATCCACCGCTGTTTTGCTTTACGCCGCCCCCGCTCCGTGGTATGATAGGCGGTATGAAAACCATTGAAAAAGAACTGTTTCTTACAATCGAATACCCTTTGGAGCGCCTGGGGATTTCCCGTCCGCTGTTTCTGGACATTGAAACCACCGGCCTCTCCCCGGAGCGCTCCCGGGTCTACCTGGCGGGCTGCCTGTTCCCCCACACCAGCGAGTGCTGGGGCTTCCGCCAGTGGCTCACGGAATCCCCCTTTGAGGAGCGGCGGCTGCTGGAGCAGGTGTCCGCCTTCTGCCGGGATTTCACCGGTCTCGTGCACTTTAACGGAGACCGTTTTGACCTTCCCTATCTGCAAAAGCGGTGTGAGGAGCAGGGAGTATCCAGCCCCTTTCTGTCCCTGCCCAGCTTTGATATTTACCGGAACGTCAGGGCCTGCCGGAACCTCTGCGCCCTGCCCAACGTGAAGCAGAAAACGGTGGAGCACTTTCTGGGCATTGACCGGGAGGACCGGTACAGCGGCGGCCAGCTGATCGCCGTCTATCACCGCTTTGTCCAGACCGGGGACCGGGAACTGCAGCGGCTGCTCCTGCTTCACAACGAAGAAGATGTGCTGGGGATGCCCCGTCTGCTGCCCATGCTCCTCTACCCGGAATTTCTTTCCAACCCGCCCATCGGGATGCCCCGGCTGCTGGCCGGACCGGGGATGGAGGCGGAGGGAGGCACCCAACGGCTGGTACGGGAGACGGAACTGCTTCTCTCCTTCCCCCTGGAGATCCGCCTGCCCCGGCCGTTTTCCTTCCACCTGGGCGGCTGGTACGCCTCTGCCCGGGAGGACAGCCTGCGGCTGCGGATTCCCCTTCAGGCCGGGGAACTGCGGTACTACCTGCCCAACTACCGGGATTACTATTATCTTCCGGAGGAGGACATGGCCATCCACAAAAGCGTAGCCGCCTATGTGGACAAGGATTATCGAAAAAAAGCCACCCCGGATACCTGCTACACAAAAAAATCCGGCGTATTTCTGCCCCTCCCTCCGGGGATGGAGCCGCATACGCCGGAAACCGGTTCGGCCTCTCCGTCCGAGCCGGTTTTCCGGGAGCGCCGCAGCGGTCCCGGATTCCTGCTGTGCAAGGACAGCCTGCCGGGTTCCCTCCCTTTCTGGAAAGCCTATCTGGCAGCCCTCTGCCGGAGTGTCTGACCTTAGCCTATCGTTCTGCCTGCTCCAGCGCCTGGTTCAACCGCTCCACCAGCTGGTTTACATCCTGGGTGGTCAAACCGGCAAAGCTGCGCAACGCCCGGAGCGGGCAGTTTTCCATCATTCCCAGCTGCATGCCCGGATTGATCGCCTCGGAACCACTGTCCTCTCCCTCGGCGCCTCCCACATGCTCCTGCATACGTCCAGCCGCTTCCTCCACCAGTTTCCGGGTTTCCGGCCGGGCCAGCAGCTCGCCCAGCGTAGTGTTGGCGTAAACCCGGAAGGGCAGTCGGGTATGGGAACGGTAGGAAAGGATTCCCCGCAGGCGGATGTCCTGGGAGGAGGCTCCCACCAGGATCTCATACTCCCCGGAGGCGGCATACCAATCGTGGATTTCCGCCTGATACCAGGCAAAGCTTCGGGTATCCAGCTCCATGGACACAGTCTTCTCCTCCCCCGGCTGCAGCTCCACCTTCACAAAATTTTTCAGTTCCTTGGGAGGGCGTGCGGCAGCCCCGGTATGGTCCGCCACATACAGCTGCACCACCTCTTTGCCGGCGCGGCTGCCCACGTTTTTCACCTTCAGGGAAACGGTCAGCCTGCCGCCCTCCTCCATCTCCACCCTAGAGAGTGCCAGATCCCGGTAGGCAAACTCCGTGTAGCTGAGACCGTGGCCAAAGGGATAGCGCACCGGCATCTTTTTGGCTTCATAGTACCGGTATCCCACAAAGACACCCTCCCGGTACTCCACTCGCTTGCCGTCTCCAGGGAAGTTCAGGTAGGAGGGATTGTCCTCCAGCCGGTATGGAATGGTCTCCGCCAGCTTCCCGCTGGGGTTCACGCGGCCAAACAGGGCGTTTACCGTAGCCTCCCCCACTGCCTGGCCGCCCAGGTACACTTCCAGGATAGCGCCTGGCGCGTCTGCCCAGGGCATCTCCACCGGGGCGCCGTTGTGGAGCACCACCACCGTGTTGGGCTGTACCCGGCATACTTCCTGAATCAGCCGATTCTGGCCTTCCGGCATCCGCATGTGGCTGCGGTCATAGCCTTCGGATTCCCAGGAATCCGGCAGGCCGGCAAAAATGACCGCCGCGTCCGCGGCAGCAGCCGTCTCCAGCGCCTGGCGCAGCAGCACCTCATTGGTCTGCTCTCCGTCTCCCTCATAGCCCTCTGAGTAGAACAGCTCCGCCATTCCCTGGGCGGCTGTCCAGGCGTCCGACACCCGGAACGCATGAATATGGGAACTGCCGCCTCCCTGGAACCGGGGATTCTTGGCGAATCCGCCAATGAACGCCACCTTGCTGCCCTCCTTCAGAGGCAGAACCCCTTCGTTCTTCAGCAGCACCATGGATTCTTCCTCTATCTCCCGGGCCAGCTGATGGTGAGCCTCCCAGTCCAGCTGTACCTGCTGCCGGTGATCCGCAAAATCAAAAATCACCCGAAGCAGCCGTTCCACGGCTTTGTCCAGCACTGCCTCCGGCAGCCGGCCGCTCTTGACCGCCTCCACAATCTCCCCGTCCATCACGCCGCTGCCAGGCATCTCCAGATCCAGTCCGGCGGCCAGGCCCTTGACCCGGTCGTTGACCGCCCCCCAGTCGGACATGACCGCTCCCGCAAAGCCCCATTCCTCCCGAAGGACTTCCGTCAGCAGCCAGTGGTTTTCGGACAGGAATTCCCCGTTGACCTTGTTATAGGAGCACATGAGGGTTTCCGGCTTTGCCTCCTTCACCGCCGTCTCAAAGGCCGCCAGGTAAATCTCCCGCAGGGTCCGCTCGTCTATGATCTCGTCCACGGACATACGCCGGTATTCCTGGTTGTTGGCCGCAAAGTGCTTCAGGGAAGTGCCCACATGCCGGGACTGGACGCCCCGGATATGGGCCGCCGCCATCTGGGAGGCCAGGTACGGGTCCTCGGAAAAGTATTCAAAGTTCCGGCCGCACAGAGGGGAGCGCTTGATGTTTACCGCCGGCCCCAGAATGACCGCCACATCCTCCGCCTGGCACTCCTCCCCCAGGGCCTCTCCCATGCGGGTCAAAAGATCCCGGTCAAAAGAGCAGGCGGTGGCGCAGGCAGGCGGGAAGCACACCGCCGGAACGCTGTCCCGGTTCATGACCCCATCCTCCCGCTCTTCCTGCTTCCGCAGGCCGTGGGGGCCGTCGCTGACCATCACCCGGGGAATTCCCAGCCGGTCCACCCATTTCAGATGCCAGGAATCCGCTCCTGAGCACATTCCCGCTTTTTCCTCCAGTGTCATGACCTGTACCATCGCTTTGAAATCTCGTTCCATACCTAGCCTTCCTTTCCTTAATCCTGGCGTGCCTCTCACGCCATAAAGGTACACCCGCAGGGTGTTTTCTTAATCCTGGCGTGTCTCTCACGCCATAAGGGTACACCCGCAGGGTGCTTCCTTAATCCTGGCGTGCCTCTCACGCCATAGAGGTACACCCGCAGGGTGCTTCCTTAATCCTGGCGTGCCTCTCACGTCATAGAGGTATACCCGCAGGGTGCTTCCGCCCTGTTATGTGGGCTACCATATCACATTCGATGGCATATCTTCTAGCGTTTTCCTGCTGTTTCTATCTGTTTCTTGCTGTTTTTTCACACATCTGCTATGATAAGAAAAAGAAGTGGTTTCAATAGGAAAGAAAGGTGTTGTCCATGAAGCAGTTTCATCCCACCCCCAGTCAACGAACCCAGAGCCGGATCCGGAAGATCCTGGCGGAGAGCCGGGCCTCCTGCCTCCCCCATACCCCTTATGCCTGTGAAAAGCAGGTGCTGGCCGCCGTCCAGGCGGGAGACATCGCCCGTGCCCAGGAAACCTACCGGCAGATGAGTGTTTCCGGCCGTTCCGGCTTTCTGCCTGGAGATCCTCTCCATCAGAACCAGATTCTGTTCATTTCCTTTGTCACGCTGATTACCCGGGCCGCCATGGAGGGAGGCATGCCGGAGGATCTGGCCTATGCCATGAGCGACGCCTACCTGCAGCTGATGGAAGACTGTACGAATACCGGAACGCTCCAGTCCCTGCGGGAGCAGGCCCTGGAAGATTTTACCCGGGCAGTGGCGGAATTCCGTCATACCCTCCCTGCCAGCCGTCCTGTGCGCAAAGCCGTCCGTTTTTTCCGGTATCATCTGCAGGAGCCGCTGACATTGGAACAGGCGGCGGCGGAGGCTGGCGTCAGCCCCAGCCGTCTCTCCCATCTCTTCCAGGAGGAAATGGGGGAAAGCCCCATGGCCTATCTGCGCCGTCAGCGGCTGGAAAACGCCTGTATTCTGCTGACTGAGTCTGCCCTTCCCATCTCCCAGATCAGCGAAATTTTGTGTTTTGGCAGTGCCAGCCGGTTCAGCCAGGCTTTCCGCCGATATATGGGGATGACGCCCTCCCAATACCGCAAGGGGCCTTCCGTTCCGTCATCCAGCGCAATGGGCTAATCCGCAGGCTGCATCCTGCTGGGGGACAGAATTCTGTCTCTCCCATGCTCCCAGCTCTTATTTTTCTGTTCCCCATGCCTAGTATTTACGGGGAAAGGGGGATTTCTGCTGAAATCTCCGTAATCCGCCTCCGACTTTTGCGGAGAAAAGCGCTCTTTCCTCTGAAATCTCCGTAATCCGCCTCCAATATTTACGGAGAAAGTACGATTTCTGCTGAAATCTCCGTAATTCGCCTCCGACTTTTACGGAGAAAAGAGCTCTTTCCTCTGGAATCTCCGTAATCCGCCTCCGACTTTTACGGAGAAAAGAGCTCTTT
>CAJFTW010000141.1 GCA_904420025.1 Candidatus Pseudolachnospira avium | reverse complement strand
GGTGGGGGGTGGGACTCGAACCCACGACCTCCAGAGCCACAATCTGGCGCGCTAACCAACTGTGCCACACCCACCATGTCAGGTCTATGTCAGACTTAACAATCTTCTCCCATTTGAAAGGAGAGAGCGGGTGATGGGAATCGAACCCACGTGTCCAGCTTGGAAGGCTGGTGTTCTACCATTGAACTACACCCGCACAGGCAAAACGACGAATCGGGGTAACAGGATTCGAACCTGCGGCCTCCTGGTCCCAAACCAGGCGCTCTAGCCAAACTGAGCCACACCCCGTCCGGGTACCGTCTCTTCGTCAAGACGCAGGAAGTATTATATAATAAAAACCTCCTGCTGTCAACCTTTTTATTTCAAATAATTGATGGTAAAATGGATTTCCCCCCTGCGGTCAATCTCAATCATGCCAAAGGAAGGCTCCCTCCCCGGCTGGCGGGGGTAGGAAATGCTCCCCGGGTTTACCATCGTCAGCTTTTCCCGGTAATCAATGGCCGGCCGGTGGGTATGTCCGTACAGCACTACCTGGGCGCCCCGGGCAACCCCCTCCGCCTCCAGGCGGCTGAGGCCGGTGGAAACTCCGTAGTAGTGCCCATGGGTCATAAAAACCCGGTAATCGCCCAGCATAATCTCCTTCTCGCGGCTCTCATGGGAGAAAAAATCATTGTTTCCGGCCACAAACTCCACCGGAATCCCATCCGCCAGGCTGCGGATGGTCTCTTCCTCCCCCTCCACATCCCCCAGATGGAAGATCCGGTCCACGGCGCCTACCCGCTCCAGCACCTCCAGCAGGTTTTTCAGGTACCGGTGGGTGTCACTGATCAGCAATGCCCTCATTGGTGTTCTCCTTTCCACTTTTGAATCAGCGGTTTCATGGCCTCCAGGGCCCTGCCCCGGTGGCTCACCGCGTTCTTCTCCTCCGGGCTCAGCTGGGCGGTGCTCATCCCCCGCTCCGGCAGGAAAAAGATGGGATCGTAGCCAAAGCCGCCCTCCCCCAGGGATTCGTGGCCGATGATGCCCTCAATGACCCCTTCCGTCACCGCCTCACTCCCATCCGGGAAAACCGCCGCAATCACACAGCGGAACCGGGCGCCCCGCTCTGGATCCGGCACCCCGGCCAGCCGGTCCAGGATCGCCTGGTTTTTGATGGTATAAGGGGTATCCTCCCCCATCCAGCGGGCCGAGTAGACCCCCGGTTCCCCGCCCATGTAGTCCACCTCCAGGCCCGAATCGTCCGCCAGCACCAGGGCGCCGGTGGCCTCATGCACGGCCCGGGCCTTTATCAACGCGTTCTCCGCAAAGGTGGTTCCGTCCTCCACAATATCCAGGGAGGCCCCCGCCTCCTTCATAGAAAGGATCTCCAGGCCCAAGTCTGCCAGAATGGCCCGCACTTCCCTCATCTTTCCCTCATTGCCGGTGGCAAAAACAATTTTATCCTTCATGCTTCCTCCTGGGCGGCTTGGGCCCCAAAAACTGGTAAAAATATGCTTTCATCATGCCATTGTAAATTTTGCGGTTCCGGTCTGCCTTCCGCCCCATATACTTTTCCGCGTCCGGGTAGGAGGTGATCATGTAGGCAGACCAGGCGTCCAGGGCCTGGAACCGCTCGCCAATCTGGCGGTACAGCTCCGGCAGGTTTTCCCGTTCCTCCAGCCGCTCCCCGTAGGGCGGGTTCATAAACAGGAAGCCGTATTTCTTGGGATGGCTCAGCTGGCTCACCGGCCGCTGCTGGAAATGGATCAGGTGATCCACCCCAGCGGAACGGGCATTTTCCCGGGCGGCCCGCACCATATCCCCGTCCAGGTCGTATCCCTGGATGTCCGTATGCTCCGGCTCAATCACCAGGTCCGTCGCCTCATCCGCCGCCTCGTACCACAGCTTCCGGGGCAGCAGGTTGTCCCACTTTTCCGCCAGGAAGCTCCGGTTCATCCCCGGCGCCATATGGGCCGCCATCATGGCCGCCTCTATAGGGAAGGTGCCGCTGCCGCAGAAGGGATCCACAAAAATCCGGTCCCCTCTCCAGGGCGTCAGCAGAATCAGCGCCGCCGCCAGGGTCTCTGTGATGGGCGCCTTGCTGACCATCTGCCGGTAGCCCCGGCGGTGCAGGGATTCGCCGCTGGTGTCCAGCCCCAGGGTGGCCGTGTCCTTAAAGAAAAACACCCGCAGGGGATATTCCGTCCCGGTCTCCGGAAACCAGGAAATGTGATAGACCTGCTTCAGCCGCTCCACCATAGCCTTTTTGACAATGGACTGGATGTCCGAAGGGCTGAACAGCTGGCTCTTGATGGACGTGGCCTTGGAGACCCAGAATTTCCCATCCTGGGGAATATATTCCTCCCAGGCCAGCGCCTTTACCGCCTCAAACAGCTGGTCAAAGGTATAGGCCGGGAAGGCTGCCACCTTCAGCAGCACCCGCTCCGCCGTGCGCAGAAACAGGTTGGCACGGCAGGCCGCCTCCGGGCCGCCCCGGAAGGTCACCCGCCCATCCTCTACCTGGGTAACGGGGTAGCCCAGGTCGGCAATTTCTTTTTTACAAACAGCCTCCAGCCCAAAATGGCAGGGGGCAATCCACTCGTATTCCAATACGCTCTCCTTGCAGCCGGCGCGGAACCAGGCCGGTCACCGCCCGCTCTCTCCGTAAAATAATGTTGGGGTAAAAAGATATTTTGACCCCTATGATACCAGATTGCTCCGCACTGCGTGCTCCCGCAATCCCTGGTATCATGATAAACAGGAACCGGTTCTTTGTCAACCGGTTCCCGTTTGCTTTTCCTGGCCGGCAAGAGCCTCGCCCGGCTTTCACCGCCAATCCTTTTTACTGCAGGTACGAGTAGCCTCCCACCACGGCCGATGCCTGGTAACCCAGACGCTCCAGCTCTGCGGCTGCCCGCAGGGCGGTGCTTCCGTGTTCGCAGAGGAGAACATATTCCGCGTTTCTCGGTAGGCGCCGCTTCCAGGCCTCCATGTCCTCATAAGGGTAATTTTCCGCCCCCGGATAGTGCCCGGCGGCGAAATCTTCGGGGTCACGCAAGTCCAGCAGCCGGCGGCGCCGGTGGAAGGTCATTTGCCGCAGATCGCGGACGGACAAAATATCGACCATGAGAACCTTCCTTTCTTGCAGTGGCTATCTGCCACCTGTTACAGCCTATGCCGGCGGCGCCTGTCCGGTGCAGGGGAGGAGCTGCGGAAATTTACGTGGTTGCCGCCGTTTGGCCCATCCTATATAATAGAATGAAAGACATTTCAAATTTGTCGATACCAGGAGGCGGATTATGTATTATCCCAAACTGCCAGGGCTGACCCCTGACGGAACGATTTACCACAACATGGAAATGGGAACACTGGAGGCATTGTTGCCTTCCAGAGGATGGCAGACCGCCCATGCTCCGTCTTTGTTGGAGCTGCCAAACAGTGATTTGCTCTGCTGCTGGTTTGCGGGGACATACGAAGGCAGCGCGGATGTCCACATCGTCTGTTCCCGACTCCCCCGGGAGGCTCCTGCCTGGCTGCCGCCGGTGGATATTTCCAGCGACCCCACCCGCAGTGAGCAGAATCCTTCCCTGTTCTACGGGCCGGATCAGGCGGTATGGGCCCTGTACACCGCACAGCTGGATCGTCAGGCAGGCAAGGACAATATGCAGTACACCGCCGTCATCCGCTGCCAGAAGAGCACGGACGGGGGAAGGACCTGGGGACCATTCCAAACGCTGTTCCCGGAGCAGGGTACATTCTGCCGTCAGCCCATTCAGGTATTAAAAAACGGCCGCTGGATTTTTGCCAACTGGCTCTGCACCGACTCATCGGAAGGCCTTTCCGGAGACCCTACGGTTTTTCGCCTTTCCGATAATCAAGGGCAAACCTGGCGTACCGTTTCCATGCCCCGGAGCAACGGCCACGTCCACGCCAATGTGGTGGAGCTGGAAAACGGCCATCTGGTGGCGTTTATGCGCCACCGGGAGGCCTGGCGCATCCACCGCAGTGAATCCTTTGACTGGGGAGAGACCTGGAGCGCGCCGGAGCCAACTCCTCTGCCCAACAACAACTCCAGCATCAGCGCCATCCGCCTGCAGAGCGGGCGCATTGCCATCGCCTACAACCCCACCTGTGCGCCGGATCCACAGCCGGGAAAGGCTGCCTGGCCGGGACTGCGCTGCCCAGTGGCCATTGCCCTCTCGGAGGATGAAGGGAAAACCTTCCCGCTGATCCGGTTTCTGGAGCGGGGGGAGGGCTATGAAGGGGAAGAGAACCGAACCAACAACCATCAGTATGAGTATCCCTATCTGATGCAAACCCACGATGGAATGCTGCATCTGGTTTACGCCGCCTACACCCGGGCTGGCATCAAGTATGTGCGCACCACCGAGCAGGATGTGATGGGAAGCCGGCGGGAACGGGTGGGACTCTACAATCCCACGGCCGCTCAAATCCGTTAACCGGGGGTTCCCGCAAAACTGCCGCTTCCCCCACGCTACCCTTCCGGAATCCCCTCCTACAGCAGCCCCTCTGCCCCGTAAAACCGCCAGGCAGCCGCCCTCTCCCCGGCAGGGAACAGCAGAGCGGAAAGAGAGCCGGATGCTGCCTGCATGTATTCGGTGCCATCCTGCGCCACCCGAACCACCTGCTCCACCTGCGGGTGGGAGACAAACAAAATCTCATACGTGTTTTCCTCTGCCCCCTCCGAGGAGCCGCCCAGCTCCACCCGGTCCGGGCAGAGGAAGACACCATTTTCCCCTAAGGCACCCGCATACGCCTGGGCTTCCAGCAGCCGGTACCCTGCGGTATCGCCCTGTTCCCATTTGTAAAAGACTCCAAATCCCAGGCCGCTCCACTCGCCGCCGGCTCTCGGCCGGGTCCGGAAACCGATGACGCAGCGGTCCGGCCATTCCCGGCTGGTGTCATAAGCAAAGGAATCCACCTCCTGGCCCAACGTCCCCTCCAGGGAAAGGTTAAAGAAATCTATGTCAAAGCTGTTCCTCTGGGTCTGGTTTTCCAGCCGGTACAACCGCCGCAGCCGGGTGCTGTCCGGCGTTCCGTCCATGCCGCCGTCCGGGTCTTCCCAACCATATCCCAGATAAGTTCCACCGTCCTCGGTCTGAAACACCAGATAGAAATTGTTTTCCTCCACACGAAGGATGCGGGAATCGGTGATCTCCGGCACCGTATACCGGTCTGCCAGTACATCCACCGGCGTCCAGGCTTCCAGCTCCCGGTTGGTCAGCGTCACTGGCTCCAACGCGCCCAAATACCGCCGCCCGCCGGGTTCCGGCCCTTGCTGGTACAGGTGGTCGTCCGCCGTGACACAGTACAGCAGAGGAGGCGGCGTGCTGGGCTCATCTCCCACCGTCACCGCGTACAGCACATCCCGGACGGCATACTCGGCCCCCAGCAGCTGCGGGTTTCCCCTCCGGTTTCCGGCTACCAGGCATACCGCCAGCGCCGCCGCCAGCGCGCCGGCCAGGATGACTGCCACGCGGGCCGGCTTCCGCCACCGGCTCAGGCGGCGGATTCTGGCCTTGGGATTTCCCTCCCCAAAGGCCAGTGGGAACCCGGCAGGCCGCCGGCTGCAGGATGCCAGGTGCAACAGCACCGCCGCGTAGTCCGCCCTGGCTTCGCTTCCCGTCCGCTCCAGCACCGCCTCATCACAGCTCATCTCCATGTCCTGGCCGGCCAGGGCAAAAGCCAGCCACACCAGCGGATTGAACCAGTGGAGGCACAAGGCCAGATACCCCAGCGCCTTCCACACCGGATCCCGCCGGCGGATGTGGCAAGCTTCATGGAGCAGCACGTATTCCTGCTCTTTTTCCGTCAGATCCGAGGGAAGGTAGATGGAGGGGCGGAAAACGCCCAGCACAAAGGGCTCCGGAATGCCGTCACAGAGGAAAATCCGGTCCCGCAGGGGAACCGCCTCCGCCAGCCTCCGGCGCAGCCGGAACCAGGCAAACAGGCTGTAGCCCAGCATCCCCAGGACCCCGGCCAGCCAGACACCGGCCAGTGCCGGCAAGAGAACCTCCCCCAGTGTTTCCGGCTCTCCCTGGCCATCCTCAGCGGTAACCACATAGGAACCGCCCTCCCCGTCTGCCACCGGCACCCGGCCGGACTGCACCGCCGCCTGGTATTCCGGTGTGTTGTCATGGAAAATCCGGATATCCCCCACGTAGCCATCCAGACGCTCTGCCGCCCACTGCCCTTCCGCCCAGGAATCCGGGATGACCGAAAACCCAAGCGGCAGGGAAAAGGGAATCAGCAGCCGGAGCAGCACCACCGCCCACAGGGCGCAGGAAATCTTCTTGGGTACCCGCCGCAGCGGCAGCCGGGCCAGGCAGACCGCCGCAATCACCGCCGACGCGGCCAGGCTCATCTGCAGAATCCGGATAAATACCACCGAAACCATCCCCTCACCCCCTCATCTGGTCGATCAGCCGCTGCAGCTCCTTAATCTCCTGCGCCGTCAGCTTTTTCCGGCTGCTGAAGGCGGCCAGAAAGGCCGGCAGGGAACCTTGAAAATGCTCCTCCACAAACTGCTCGCTCTGCATGGCGTAAAAATCCTCCCGGGAGATCCGGGAGCGCACCTCCCCGCCCTGATTCTGGAAGATCCCCCGGTCACACAACCGCCGGAGCACCGTGTAAGTGGTGGATTTCTTCCAGGAAAGCTCCTGCTCCGCCAGTTTGGCCAGCTGCCGGGAGGGCAGGGGTTCATGGTTCCAGATCAAATCCGCAAAGCGGGCCTCCACCGCGCCCAGTTTTCTCTCCGCCATGGAATGCACCTCCATTCTACACATTGTAGACTAATTTTAGTCTACAATGTGTAGACCATTCTGTCAAGACATTTTTCCCAGGACTCTTGATAAAATAGCTAAAAAAGAGTATGATATAAATAGCTAAAAAGAGCATGATAAAATTGGTTAATTCAGGAGGGATGGATATGATTGGAGCCACTGCCACTGCAACAGAAATGCAAAACAATTTTGGGAAATATTTGAATTTGGTTCTGGAAGGGAAAGAAGTCATTGTCACCAAAAACGGAAAGGAGGTAGGACGCTTCATTCCGAAGGAAGCCACGCTCTCCTATCTGACTGACTCTCTGGCTGGCATTTTAAAGCAAGATCATGATCTGGAGCAGGCCCGGGAAGAAAGGTTGGAGGAAAAGTATGGTCTTACTGATTGACGCCAATGTACTTCTGGATGTCCTGCAAAAAAGGGAGCCTTATTATGCGGATTCCTCTACGATATGGAAATTGTGTGAGACCGAACAGGTCAAAGGGGTTATCTCCCCTCTGACCTTCGCGAATCTAGTATATATTATGCGTAAAGAACTGGCACCGGAATCCATTCGGGATGTGCTGCGGAAAATGGCGCTGATTTTTGACTTTGCGGAATTGAGCAAATCGGATTTACTTCGCGCAGCGGAAATGTGCTGGGCAGATTTTGAAGATGCCCTGCAAAGCGTAACCGCCGAACGGATTCACGCCCATTATATTCTCACCAGAAATATCCGAGATTTCCGGCAGAGCAAAGTTATGGCCTTGACACCTGCCGAGTTTTTAGCGCGGTTCTAACATGTCCCACCCGCCATCCGAACCTGCATGCCCGCTGGCGCAGGCGCACCCATAATAACAGGAGGGGGCGTTCCGCGGTTTCCCG
>CAJFTW010000140.1 GCA_904420025.1 Candidatus Pseudolachnospira avium | reverse complement strand
CGGTCGGACCCGCACCGGCGCCGGTATAATGTCCGCTCTGCGGCCATTATACCATAAAATTCTCCGGTGTCTACCGAGAAAACTGTTTTTAGAGCGAAAAACCAAACGTTCAAGTTGTGCATGATACTTCATTTATTTTTATTTTTACTTGTTTTTTTCAGTTTTTAAGGCTTCCTCAAAACATTTCATTTTTATTTTTATTGCTTATTGACAAGAATTCAAAAATAGACTAGGGTATATAATGTGATGGGACTATTTCCAGTTCTATCCAAAATTTAATATGGTGTGTCTCCGCTGCCAGGCCATTACGGAAGGAGACCTCCCCAAAGGTAAGGAGGTATGATGAATGAGCAGTAAACGGAAGCACCTTGCGCTGGTTGTGGCATGCTGTCTTGCGGTCACAACCGTCTTGCCAGGCTTCTCCTATGCGGCTTCCACACCGGAAGAGACCCTTCCCGTGGAAAGTACCGCAGCCATCCCGGAAGAGGAAGAATCCACGGCAGAAAGCGTACAGGAATCCACCCAGACACCCGCAGGGGAATCCAGCGAGGAATCCCTGCCCGAAAACACCGAGGCTTCCACAGAAACCCCGGAACCCACCACTTCTTTTTCTTCCCAAGAGTCTCTTAATCCCTCTAACTCTATAGAAGAAAATACCCTCCCCCAGGAAAATTCCAATGAATCGCTAGATTCCACCCAGGCGGAGGAGAGCAGCCCGTCTCTGGAAGAGGTCCAGGCCAATGCAGAGGGCGAGGGCCCGCAGGTCACCGACGTGCGGATTATCACCGAACGCAATTACCTGGAGATCCGCTGGGACCGGGAAGTGGAAAACTCCATTGATCCCAGCAACTATGTGCTGAAGAACGGCGACCAGGAATTCCGGCTTCTCACCGGCAACCGGAACTCCATGTACTTTGAGGGCTATGCCTTCAGCAGCATTGGCTTCAACGGCACCGTAGACGATTCCCAGACCATCACCCTGGAGATTGTGGAAGGCAACACCATCCAGGACGCGGACGGGAACAAGGCGGAGGCCCAGAAACTGAATGTGGACTATGAGTCCTATTACACCCAGTCCTACACTTCTAAAGTAGGGATCGAGGTCATCTCCAGCGACAACGTAAAGGAATCCAGCCTGGAAATCGCCGCCTCCCAGATTGACCACATGCTCAGCGCTCCGGGAGCGAAAGGTATTGTAGACGAGCTGGTGGAGAACGGCGCGGCGCTGGCCCTGTACGGCCCCGATGAGAACGCCTACTTTATCCCGGAGCACCGGAATGCCTGGGATCCGGAGATGTACTACGTAGAGGGCTACGGCGGCAGCATGTACAACGACTGCGTCTCCTCCATCGCGGAGAAGAACGTGATCCGCGTGCTGGAGGATCCTATTGAGGCCAACAATACCAGCTACCGCAATGAAAACATCCTGATCCATGAATTTGGCCATTCCGTCAAGCTGTGCGGCATGGATATGATGGAGGACCAGTCCCTGCACGATGAGTTTATGGCCCTGTACAACAGCCGCAAGCGCCAGGGACGGTGGCCCAACTCCTATGCCATCGGCAACTCGGACGAATTCTTTGCCACCATGTGCACCATCTGGTTCAGCGTCATGTCTGAGTCCAAGGATGGAAGCTGGGACGGCGTCCGGGGCCCGGTGAACACCCGGGAAGAGTTAAAGCTCTATGATCCGGAAACCTACGAGTTCTTTGCTAAAATTTTCCCTGAAGAATTCCTGGAAGATCCCTGGAACCCCACCGGAACGCCCGGAATTCCGGATGACTTTGAGGCTACCGAATTTGTCCCCGCAGAGGTGGAGGAGGGCAGCCACGACTACGCGGCCGATACCTTCAAAATCCTCCGGGACGGCGACAACGGTACCGAGTACCATCTGGAGCAGTATAACGGCGTTGTGCTCTGGTGGAACTACGGAGACGAGGACATTAACAGCTGGAAGCTGACCCGCACCGCAGACGGCTTCCACATTACCACCCTGGACGGCAGCCAGGCCCTGGCTCCCACAGACGGAAGCACCGTGGCCCTGGCGGACGCGGACATCACCGACCCCAGCCAGCTGTGGAACTTTGTTCCCATGGAAGGGACCACCGGCAAGCTGGTCAACGTGGGCAGCGGCCAGGCTCTGGGCGTTGCCGGTAAAGACGCGGACGGCACCGCACTCCAGCTGGTGGACGAGGCGGACGCCCCCGGCTGGCGGATTGACAACCTGACCAAGGATGCCCCGCTGGTTCCCAAGGCCAGCCACGACTTCGCCAACACCTATTTTAAGGTAAGCAGCTCCGCCAGCGGCGCGGTCTGGGAGAACTATAACGGCGGCGTCATCTGGAGCACCACCGACAGCAGCCGCAACAGCTGGAAGATTGAAATTGCCGGTGAAGGCTATTTCCGCCTGATCCCGATGGATAATCCTGACATGGTCCTGGCGCCCCAGAACAGCGGCACCACCGCCGGAACCCGGGTGCTGATCACCGCCCGCGATGACGCGGACCCGACCCAGCTGTGGCGGCTGGAGGACGCGGACGGCGCCCTGCGCTTTGTGAACAAGGCTTCCGGGCTGGCCATTGGCCTGAAAGACAATAGTACCGAAAACGATACGCAGATGGTACTGGCCGAGGTGGATGAGGAAAGCATTTACCAGCAGTGGGATGTGACCAATAAGACCACCTCCGCCGCCCTGTCCCAGCCGGATATTCCCAACTATGTGGCCAATGTGGAAAAGACGGTCACCGTGGAATCCGTCCGCCTGATTGAGGAGGACTATGTAGAGATCATCTGGAGCGAGAACGTTTCCGAGTCCACGCTTCCGGAAAACTACAAAATTACCATCAACGGCCAGGAAGTGGCCATTGACCCGGGCCGTTCCTTCTACTACCGGCAGATGACCAGCCTGGGCCTGGCGGATCCTCTGGAAGATCCGGAGAACGCCACCGGTACCCTGGAAATTCTGGGGAATATCGGCAACGCCAAGGTGGAGCAGACGACCTATGAATTCCAGTATGTACCTTATTACACCCAGTTTGTAACTTCCGAGAGCGGCATTGTGGTGAAGGCCAACGACAAGGTGCAGAAGAGCACCCTGGAGCTGACTGCCAAGACCATTGACTTCATGCTGTCCAAGCGGCCGGAAATTGCCGCGGAGATGGTAGAGAACGGAGCCGATGTGGCCATCTACAGCTATCCGGAAGAAAACGCCTACTACCTGCCGGAGTTCCGGATACAGACTGACCCGAACGTAAGCCCTGCCCTGGGCCTGGGCGGCAACATGCAGCTGAATACCTCCTCCTTTGCGGAGTCCACGGTACTGGGACACGGGGAGAATGTGCTGGTCCATGAGTTTGGCCATGCCATCAAAGCCCTGGGCATCAGCCAGCTGGCAGACCAGTCCCTGATCCGGGAGTACGAGGAAGCCTACATTCACGCCAATCTCTCCGGGCTGTGGCCGGACACCTACGCCATCTCCAACGCAGAGGAGTTCTTTGCCTCCGTATCCACCGTCTGGTTTGAGTGCGGATATGAGACGGATATGAACTGGGGCGGCACGGCTGGCCCGGTAAACACGAAGGAAGATCTGAAGATGTACGATCCGCAGACCTACGAGTTCTTCTCCAAGATCTATCCGGATGAGCATCTGCCGGAAGACTGCTGGGACTACAGCAGCCTGGAAAACAAGTATCCGATCACCGAAACGCCTGATACGGTGGAGCCGGAGCCGCCGGTAGATCCGGACGATGCCGGGCTGCCTCCGGAAGATTATGATCTGGATCAGCACTACTTCAAGATCTACAGTTATCTGGGAACCAACGTCATTGACCATGACCCGGCTGGCAGTGAGACTGCCGTCAACACCTGGTGGGATTACTCCAACTCCGGGTACAATTACAACTTTGACGGCCTGAGCTGGAAGGTAGAAAAAGTCGGTGACTACTACCGCTTCATCCACAAGGTGGACGGACGGGTCCTGATGCCGGAAAACAGCGGCACAGAGATCGGCACTCCCATTATTGCTGGGGAGCTGGACGAGAACGATGACACCCAGCTGTGGCAGCTGGTGCGGGTGGAAGGATACTTCTGCCAGCTGGTCAACAAGGCCTCCGGCCTGGTGCTCGGCACGCAGAACCATGCGCTGCCGGCGGACGGCACCCTGCTGGAGCTGACCGCCTACACCAAAGAGCCGTCCTACAGCCAGCAGTGGAGAGTCATCCGCCTGAAGGATAACCCGGGTGACCCGAACCTGATGGATGACCACTACGCCATCCGCCCTCTGCGCATGGACTACAGCGCCCTGGAGACTGCCGGCGAGAAGGCCCTGGCCCTGGACCGCAGCCTGTACACGGCGGAGAGCCTGGAGGCCCTGGACGCCGCCATGGCCGGATACGCCAATGCCATGGAGAACGGCCTGGCCCCTCAGGAATGGATTGACAACATGGCCGCGGGTATTCAGACGGCTCTGGATGCTTTGGTCCTGCAGGGGAGTACCGATCCTACCGATCCTACTGATCCCACAACCCCTTCGGAACCCGGAACGGTCACCTACACGCCCAGCATTACGCTGAAGCTGAACGGTACGCAGCCGGCGCAGGCAGAAACCTTCCGCTTCCATCTGGAAGCTGCTTCCAGCAATCCGGAGGGCGCTGTGCTGGGAAGCACCACCGCAGTCCTGAAGGGAAGCGGAACCGCTTCCTTCGGCCCCATCACCTTCCATAAGGCCGGTGAATACCGCTTCACCATTTGGCAGGAAGCCGGCAAGACGGACGGTGTGGTCTATGACGGCCGTGTGTGGACCCTGACGGTCACCGTGGCAGAGAAGGATGGCGTACTGTCCATCTCCCAGGTGCTCTATGAGCCGGACACCCATCTGGCCAACAGCACCGCCGCTGCCTTTACCAACCAGTATCAGACGTCCAGCACCGTAAAGACTGGTGACGACACGCATCTGCTGGCAATGGCCGCTGTAATGGCTTCCGCCGCTGCCGCAGCCATTTGGCTGACTGTAAAACGGAGCAAATGCCGCCGGGAGGAGTAATAGAAACGCCGGACAGGCACAACTGCTTGCCGGATGCGGGAAGGTATTTCCGCATCCGGCAGCTCTCACAGGGAGCATCGCAAATCGTGGAGCGATGCTCCCCTTTTTTATGCCCACGCATTTTCCAATCACAGAGCTTTCGAGTACTTTGCCTTTTTCTCCGCGGCCAACCTTCCCGCGCCAGGCTCCCCTCATCCCCCCTGCAGGCCTTGGAGAAAATAAAATATAGAGCCTAGGCTTTTGCCCAAGGCCAGGCTGAGCACCAGCAGCCCCATTCCCTCCGACAGCTTCAGCCGCCGGCAGAGCACGGGGAATGCATCCAGCGTCTCCGCCAGGGACATAATCAGGCAGCCCACAAAGACGCCGTAAGCCATCCCCACCAGGCCGCAGAACACCAGGCCGCCCGGAAGAGGAAAGGGATACAGGTAAACCAGGTTGCCCAGGGTACCGCCCAGGATAAAACAGTCCTCATACCAGGAAATCCGGTGGGCAGTGCCGGTCTTGGCGGCCAGCCGCTGCACCAGGCCGATGGCCGTGATAAAGGCAAACACGCCGGCAGCAGTCACCGCCCCTGCCGAAAGCCCAGCAAGACCCAGAAGCACTTGTCTCACAAACAAAAAAGCCACACCATCCTTTCACGGATAGTATGGCTCTTTCGCTTACAAATTAATCGTTATGGATCAGTCCTCTTTGCCGAACATAATCTGCAGAGGCAGGCGGCTGGCCGCAATCTCCTCCGCATTCAGGCCAAAATGCTCCGCATTATACTTGTCGATCTCCTCGATCAGGGTACGGTAGGTGCCCGGGAACACGGAGCCAGGTCCTCCCTGGGTGATGCAAGGAATGTAGAACTTGTTGCCGCAGGCCTCCATGGCATTTACCGCCGCCTTGCGGCAGTCCTCCCTGGTCCAGCCCTCAAAGTCTACCATCTTGTTGTCAATGCCGCCCATGAAGCTAATCTTGCCGCCGTACTTCTTCACCAGCTCCGGAATGTTGTTGGAAGCCATGCAGCCCTGCCACACGTCAATGCCCATCTCGATCATATAGGGGACCAAGGTAGCACTGTAGCTGTCATTGTGGTGGAAAACCAGCTCCACGCCGTGATCGTGGTAGTAGCCGTAAATCTGCTTGTAAGGCTCTACAAAGAATTCCGCAAACAGCTCCGGGTTCAGGAAGGTGCTGCGCTCGCTGCCCCAGTCATCGTGATGGAAAATGGCATCCGGATGCAGGTTGGAGCAAATCTTCTCCGCCAGCTCCAGCTCCCACTCGGTCAGGTACTTGATCAGGTCGTGCATCTCATCCGGGCTCTCCAGGTAGTTGATCAGCGCCTCGCTGATAGAGCATAGATGATGGGTCTGCTCAAAGAGGCCGGGGGCCACAAAGGTCGCCTTGTAAGCCTTGGTCCCGTCCACCGCGTCGTACATGGCCTTGAACTGATCCCACTCCTCCTGGGGGAAGTCCAGGGACGGGGCATGTACATAATCACGCCAGTGTTCAATATCCTTTACCACAATTTTGTCCGGGGTATGTACCGGGAAGGAGCCCGGGGTGTTGGCGGGATAAGAATTGGTAACGCCCCAGGCGTTTACCACATTTTCCTGTCCCGGAGCCGGAGACGGGCTGTGCAGGCCGAACGGATTAAACAACAGTTGGATGGCCTCATACTGGTTGACAAAGCGGTCCGGGTTCCCCCCCTTCACCACTTCTCTGAGATTCTCTTTTGCTGTCAGCATTGGTCTTTACCTCCTCTCATGGGATACCAAACCCATTTGCATTCATTATAACGAAATAGTTCAAAAAAAGCAATGGGAATTTCCCATCAGGACACATCCACCCCGTCCTCCTGCCGGTCCTCATTCTGGATGATGGCGGTGGTCACATCCTGCTCATACTTGCGCATCTGCACCTCCAGCGGGGTAGGGTCATCGGTGACCTGCAGCTTGGAGACGTGGTTGAAGAAGATCACAATCCCCAGAAAAAGCCCCAGGGAGTAGGTCCATTCCAGCACCGTGCGGCCGTCCGAGGCCTCCCCGGTGGCCAGCTGGTACAGGTTCCGGAAAATGGAACTGACATCCACATCGCTGTTGAAGGTCATGATGGCAAAGGCCGCCCCCACAAAGGTGACCGTGCACACTGCGGCGGTTTTCAGGTGGAGCAGCCAGGTGTGCTTCTCCGGCTTTTTCCGGCAGTCCACCACCGTGTCGCTGGCCCCCAGGAAGGTGACGGACACCTTAGGGTCCTCCGCCTGGATCTTAGCCAAAACCTCCAGGGCGGAAAACACATACCGGTGCTTTCCCCCTGGCGGCACCTGGGCCAGCACCAGCCGCTGCCACCGCTGCTTTTCCGCTGGCCGGGAGCACCACAGCTCTGCCACCTGCCCCAGGCGGATGGTCCGCTCCCGGGCTGAGGCCTTCTCCTTCAGCTTCACATACAGTTCGTTTGTCCCAGACATTCTTCCCACCTCCGCACCAGCGTAGCCCCCGCATACAGTTCCCGGCTGTCCCCGCACAAAAACCAGATTCCCGCTGCCAGCAGGCAGAAAATCAGCAGGATCACCAACCCCTTCCAGAACACATTTCCCCGCATGGGCTCCGCCTCCCATTCTGCCGGCGGCAGGCCCATTGGGAAGCCGGGCCGGCAAATTGATTTCAGAGATAGTATATCCTTTTTCCCTTTATTCTAACCGCATCTACAGTTTTGCCCGGAGCTTGCGCAGGATTTTTTTCTCCAGCCGGGAGACCTGCACCTGGGAGATGCCCAGCACCTCCGCAACCTGGGTCTGGGTCTTGTCCTGAAAATAGCGCAGGGAGATCAGGGACCGCTCCTTCTCCGGCAGCTCCGCCAACAGCTCTTCCAGCACCATCCGGTTCAGGATAGGCTCCTGGAAATCGTTTTTTTCCGCCAGCCGGTCCAGCAGCTTGATCTCACTGCCCTCGCTCTGGTAGATGGTCTGGTACAGGGATTCCACCTCCGCGCCGGACTCCAGGGCCGCCGCCAGCTCCTCCGCGCCCACTCCCAGCTCCTGGGACAGCTCCCCCAGGGTGGGTTCCCGGCCCAGCCGGCTGCCCAGCTGCTCCGTGGCCTGCCGGGCCCGGGCCGCTGTCTCCTTCAGGGAGCGGCTGACCTTGATCATGCCGTCATCCCGCAGGAAGCGCTTGATCTCGCCGGTGATAATAGGGACCGCATAGGTGGAAAACCGTACCTCAAAGCTCAGGTCAAACTTGTCTATGGCCTTCATCAGGCCGATACAGCCAATCTGGGCCAGGTCCTCCAGGTCATATCCGCGCCGGTCAAACCGGCGCACAATGCTCCAGACCAGCCCCAGGTTGTCCGTGACCAACTGGTCCCGGGCCAGCCGGTCGCCTGCCGCAGCCTTTTGCAGGAGGCGCAGGTTCTCATCCTTCTCCATAGCCCGCCCCCGCGATCCGCTTCTCCATCTCCACCCGGGTCCCCTCCCCGGGTGCGGAAGCCACCTGCAGCCGGTCCATGAAAGCTTCCATAAAGGAAAAACCCATTCCGGACCGCTCTCCCTGGGGGCAGGTGGTGTACAGCGGCTCCATGGCCTTCTCCACGTCCGGGATGCCCACGCCCCAGTCCTGGACGGCCAGACGCAGGGTGCGCCCCTCAATCTCCGCCTCCAGGCGGATCTCCCCGGCGCGTTCCCGGTAGCCATGGACCACCGCGTTGGTCACCGCCTCGGACACGGCGGTGCGGATGTCCTCCATCTCCTCCAGGGTTGGGTCCAGCCGGGCCGCGAAGGCCGCCACCACCGCCCGGGCAAAGGCCTCGTTCCGGGAATGGCTCTCCATGGTCAGCGTCATCTTTTCTCTCTGTTCTTCTCTCATGGTCCTTCCTCTCCTTCCTATCTCTTCAGGGCGTCCGCTTCCGTCTCGCAGACCCGCGCCAGCTTCTCAATCCCCGACATGCGGATCAGCTTCCGGATCCGCCGGCCTGCCCCGTAGAGAGCTACATCCCCACCCAGCTCCCGCATTCGCTTGTAGCGGCCCAGGATCACGCCAATGCCAGTGCTGTCCATAAAGCTCACCGCAGAAAAATCCAGGACAATCCGTGCAATATCATAATTTTCCAGGCACTGCTCCGTGTCCTGGCGCAGGGTCTGGCAGCTGTGATGGTCCAGCTCCTCCGGCAGGCGGATCACCAGGTTCCGCCCTACCAATTCATATTCCATACCAATCTCCTCCAAACTAAATTTTCTCTCCACGGCAGGCTTCGCCAACCATGAAATCCCTTTGGATTGCTCCGGGCTTTGCGACCGGGCTTTCACAGTAAAAAGAAAAGACATACCTCAGATTTCTCTGCCGTATGTCTTTTTGCTTTTCTCTGTTTTCTGTTCTTTACAGGAAGCAGCAAATGGGTCTGCCGTCTCCGATCACTATGACACCCGGGAATAGGCCCGCTGATAGTACTCGCTCTGGGGGAACTCGTCCACAATCCGCTGGAAATACGTGGCTGCCGTGGTGTCATCGCCGGAGGCCTCGTAGCACAGGCCAATATAGTAAATGGCCGCATCGTACTGGGGATCCAGCTCCAGGCATGACTCAAACACCGCCCGCGCCTCCGGGAACTGGGAATTGTCAAAGAGATCCATGCCGCTCTGGAAGATATTGTCCACAATCCCTCCGCTGTTGATAAAGTCCTGCAGGAAATTGTAGATGGTGCCAAAGGCAGCAGAATCCACCTGCTCCGGCTGGACAGACGCAAAGCTGGTGGCCAGGTTGGCCCAGTCGGAATTCTGGTAATAGTTCACCGCCTCCAGCAGCCGGTCATAATTGGTGATAGTGCCGTTTTCCCCGGTAAACTGATCCATCTGGTTCTGCATGGTTTCCATCTCGCTCTGCAGCTGGGACACCGTGCTGTTGAGGGTGCTGATCTCCGAATCCCGCTCCTCAATCTGCTCGTTGTAGGTGATGGCCGTCTGGTTCCACCGGTTGCTGGTCTCCCGGGCCTGGGTGGGGGCAATGAGGAAAATGTAGGCACAGCCGCAGACCACCACGCCAGTGACCAGCCCCAGCAGCAGCTGCAGCACCCGGGGCCGCTCCCGGTAGGTGGGCACAATCACGTCCTCCGCTGCCTGCTGGGCCATCTGCTGCTCTTGATAGCTCACCTGTTTTATGGGCTTGCTCAGCTTTCCCCGGATCTCCCGCTGGTATTTCTGGCAATAAGTATTTCCCTTGTCAATCTGCAGCGCCCGCTTCAGGATACGGTTAGCCTTGGAATACTCCCCCTGGTGGATATAGAGCAGGGACAGCAGCTGGTAAGCCTTCAGGTACCGGGGGTGCTGGCCGATGACGCCCCGCAGCTGGATCACCGCCAGATCCTCACTGTCATGCCGGGCATTGTCCAGGGCCTGGTTGAACTTTTTCACCGCCTGGTTCATCCGCTCCAGATCCGCCTTCTCCCCCTGGACCCGCTCCAGATAGCCGTCTGCCGGGTTGTTCTTTGGCTGCAGGTTCTTGCTGATGACCCACTGGCTCAGGGCCTCCACAATCTCCCCCATCTCGTAGTAGACCAGCCCCAGCAGGTTCCGGGCCTGGGTATTCTTTTTGTCAAACTGGAGGCTCCGGTTCAGGGCCTCCGCCGCGCCGGTGAGATCCCGCACCCGCGCTTTCTCCAGCCCGGCATTGTAATAGCCGTTGGAGAGGCGCACAATCTTCTTGTACACCGAAACGTCCGCGCCGCAGCGCAGACAGAGGCGGCCGGAGCCCAGCACGCTTCCGCATTTGTAACAAATCATTTACTGCTGCTCCTTTTCCCGCAGGATCGCCAGCATAATATCCGTCATATCCCGCAGATTCATATTGACAATCACATCCTCCGCCTGCTCAATCTCCTTGCTCGGCTTGAATTTGCTCAGTTCTTCCTCAAAGTTGATCATGTACTTCCTCCGTAAAGCCTGTCCTGCCCAGGGCTGCGTGACCCCTGGTATTCTCTATTATACGGGACAGGGGAAATTATGCAAGCAAATTCTTCCGCAGGAATCGACGGGAATTTGCCTCCTCCCCCGCAGCTGGCTCTTGACAAAGTCTCCAGCCCCTGGTATAGTTATGTCGTAAGCTGATATATCGATTAACGATATATCTGAAAACGATATAGAAGGCGAACCCGGAACTGCCGCCGGGGACGCCCCGAAACACGGAAGGAGGAGGTCATGGCGGAACACAATGAAACCGGAGCCCTGACGGAGGCGGTCTTTTACATTCTGCTCTCCCTGTACCAGCCCTGCCATGGCTACGGCATTATGCAGAAGACGGAGGAGATGAGCCGCGGGCGGGTGCGGCTGGGGCCCGGCACCCTGTACGGGGCCCTGAACACCCTCCAGGAACGGAAATGGATCCGGCCCCTGGAGGGGGAAAGCGGCCGCAAGAAGCTGTACCAGATCACCGCAGCCGGCCAGGAAGCGGTGGAGTGGGAGCTGCTGCGGCTGGAGGAGCTGCTGGAAAACGGCCGTGCCGTCACCGGCAAGGTTCCGGCTAAAACGGATGCGGCCCCAGGTGCCGGCAGAGAGCGGGAAGGAGGAGAGCCATGAGGAAGCTGATCGTACACCCCTTTTACGACTATGAGAAGGAGGAAGCCTGGCTGAACCAGAAGGCGGCCCAGGGGCAGGCCCTGGTGTGGTACTGCTGGATTTTCTACCGCTTTGAGCCCTGTGAGCCGGGGGCATGGACCTACCGGCTGGACTATCTGAGCCACCCGGTATGGCATCCAAAAAGCAAGGAATATTTCTCTTTCTTGAGGGAGATGGGCATTGAGAAGGTAGGCGGCTGGATCTACTGGGCTACGCTGCGGAAGCCTGCGGCGGACGGCCCCTTCCAGCTGTACAGCGACCGGGACTCCCGGATGCGCCACAACCTGCGGATCAGCCGCTGGTTTGGCCTGGGCGCCCTGGGAGAGCTGCTGGCCTTCCTGCTGATGCTCCGGGGCATTCTGGGCTTCCACCTGGAAAGCTGCCCCACCTTCTGGGACACCCATATCTTCCTGACCGCCCTTCCCCTGCTGTTTTTTGCCCTGCTGCTGCGGCTGCGGCACAAATTCCGCAAACGGGCCCTGCGGGAGCGGAAGGAGCAGCAGATTTCGGAAACCTGAGCCACCCGATCTTTCCCCTATCCGTTTTTTTCCATTGACGGAACCCGGAATGGCTGATACCCTAATTCCGGAAAACATCACGAGGAGAATTGCTATGAAATTGGAAGTGCAAAACCTGACCAAAAGCTTTGGCGAGAAGGAAATCCTCCATGGGATCTCCTTCTCCGTGGAGAGCGGCCGGGCCTTGGGCCTTCTGGGCCGCAACGGCGCCGGCAAAACCACCACCATCCGGATACTCATGGACATCTTCCGCCCCAACAGCGGCCGGATCCTGCTGGACGGCCAGCCCTTTTCCCCCACAGCCCACTCCATCGGCTACCTGCCGGAGGAGCGGGGGCTTTACCCCAAGAAAACGGTGCTGGAGCAGATGATCTACCTAGGGCGGCTCCGTGGCCTTTCCCGGCGGCAGGCACAGGGAAGCAGCCGGCGCTGGCTGGCCCGGCTGGGCGTGGAGGAGTATGCCAACCGGAAGCTGGAAACCCTCTCCAAGGGCAACCAGCAGAAGGTCCAGCTGGCCTCCACCCTGGTCAGCAACCCGGACATCCTGATTCTGGATGAACCCTTCAGCGGCCTGGATCCGGTCAACTCCCAGATTTTAAAGGATGTGATCCGGGAGCAGATTGCCGAAAACCGGCTGGTGATCTTCTCCAGCCACCAGATGGGCTACGTGGAGGAATTCTGCGAGGATATTGCCATCATCAACTTTGGGGAGATTGTCCTCCAAGGGGATCTGCGGGAGATTCAAAAGCAGTACGGCCGGAACCGGCTGATCCTCTCCGCGGAGCACCTCTCCCTGGACGAGCTGGACGCCTTCTGCCGGGAAAAGCTGACGGGACTGGCGGCGGTGGAGGGGCGGACCCGGGATTTCCTGATCCTGGAGCTGCCGGAAAATGTCCGCCGTTCCCAGCTGCTGGAGCGGCTGCTGGCAGAGGGTTTGGCCATTGACCATTTCGGCTCCTACAAGCCGTCCCTCAACGATATTTTTGTTTCCTGCGTCGGAAAGGAGGAATCCCATGAAGAACTTTTCAACGGTCCTGGGCTTTGAGCTGAGGAACTATTTCAAAAATAAATCCTTTATGATCTGGACCCTTCTCATTGGCATCCTGGCCATTGGCGCCATGTTCCTGCCCCGCTTTGTGAACCTGTTTGGGGCAGAGGGGGAATCTGCGGAGATCCGGCAGATGGCCCTGCTGGATGAAAACCAGCTGGTCCCGGACGGCCTGCTGGCCGCCTTCTTCCCGAATGCCCAGTTCCAGCGGGTGGACTCAGAAGAAGCGCTGGAGGCGCTGGTGGAAAACGAAGAAGTGGAGGCCGGCTTTGCGGTGCTCTCCGCCCATGCATACCGCTACCTGGTGTTCAACAAATCCCTGTCCGACAGTGACAGCGCCGCCTTTACCTCTCTGCTCCAGTCTGCCTCCTTTGCCGCCTACTGTGCGGAGAGGGGCCTGGACTTCCGGGAGGTCTCCCAAAACATGGCGCCGGAGATTACCTGCCAGGAAACGGTGCTGGGCAAGGACTCCTCCCAGAACTTTTTCTACTGTTACGGCTTAGTAATCATTGTCTTCATGCTGATTATCCTCTACGGCACCATGATCGCCACCTCCGTGACCCTGGAGAAGAGCAACCGGTCCATAGAGGTGCTGGTGACCAGCACCCGCCCCACCAGCCTGCTCTTTGGCAAGGTGATTGCCGGGGCCCTGGCCAGCCTGTTCCAGGCAGCCTTCATCCTGGGCGGCCTGCTGCTCTCCTACGCCATCAACCGTTCCGCCTGGCAGGGCAGCCTGGACTTTGTGCTCCATGTGCCCGGGGAGGTGCTGGCGACCTTTGCCCTGTTCGGCCTGGGAGGTTTTCTGTTCTATGCCTTCCTCTACGGTATGATGGGCGCTCTGGTGTCCAAAACCGAAGACATCAGCAAGTCCTCCGGGAATCTGCAGCTGCTGGTGATGGTGGTCTATTTTGTGGTACTGTTCCAGCTGCAGAATCCGGACGGCATTCTGATGCGGGTTGCCTCCTTCCTGCCCTTCAGCTCCTACAGCGCCATGTTCGTACGCATTGCCATGGGCACCGTAGCCCCCTGGGAGGTAGCGGTCTCCTTCCTGATCCTGGCCGTCTCCATTGTGGGAGCCGGCTACCTGGGAGCCAAGGTCTACCGGAGCAGCACCCTGCGCTACGGGAACCCTCTGAAGCTGCGGCGGGTTCTCCGGGGCGCCCTGGGCCGGGAGTAACCTCTTCCAAAAAGGCGTACCGCACCGGGAGTCAATTCCCGGTGCGGCACGCCTTTTTTCTTTTCTACAGGGCGCTGTAGCCCATGAGGAAGGTATCCACCTCCCGGGCCGTCTCCCGGCCCTCCCGGATGGCCCACACCACCAGGGAAGGCCCCCGGCGCATGTCCCCGGCCACAAAAATCTTCTCCCGCCCCGTCCGGTGGGACGCCGGGCAGCGGACCGCCGCATTCCCGTGGGTGTCCGCCGTCAGGCCGAAGGCCGCCAGCAGGGCCGGCTCCGCCCCGGTGTACCCGGCGGCAATGAGCACCAGCTCACATTTCACCTCAAACTCGCTGCCGGGGATATCCCGGGCCACGGTCTTTCCCGTCTCCGGGTCCGTCACCCGCTCCAGCTTAATGCCCACAGCCGCCTTGACAGCCCCTTTGCCATCCAGCACAAAGCTCTTGACCCGGGTCTCATAGCTCCGGGGATCCTTCCCGTACACCGCCTGGCATTCCACCTGGCCGTACCCGTCCCGGCGGATCCGGGGCGGCTCCGGCCACGGGTTATCCGCCGCCCGCTGCTCCGGTGCCGGCTGCCGGCGCAGGAACTGGGTCACCGACCTGGCCCCCTGGCGCACCGCCGTGGCCAGGCAGTCGTTGGCCGTGTCGCCGCCGCCAATGACCAGCACCCTCTTCCCCTTGGCGTTCCACTGGGACGGCAGGCTGGTCCCGTCCAGCAGGGCCCGGGTGCTGGCGGTGAGGTAGGGCAGGGCAAAGTGGATGCCCTTTCCCTCCCGGCCTTCCACTGGCAGGTCCCGGGGCACCGGGGCGCCGCAGGCCAGCACCACCGCGTCATACTCCTGCTCCAGCTGCAGGGCGGAAAGGTCTGTGCCCACGCAGACGCCGGTCTGGAAAAGGACGCCCTCCTCCTCCATCCGCCTCCGCCGCCGCGCAATCACCTCTTTGTCCAGCTTCATGTTGGGGATGCCGTACATCAGCAGGCCTCCCACCCGGTCCTCCTTTTCCAGCACCGTCACCTGGTGCCCCCGGCGGTTCAGCTGCTCCGCCGCCGCCAGGCCGGCGGGGCCGGAGCCCACCACCGCCACCCGCTTGCCGGTGCGCACGGCGGGGGGATGGGGCTCCATGTAGCCGTGCTCAAAGGCATACTCAATAATGGCCCGCTCATTTTCGTGATTGGTCACCGGTGTGCCGGACAGGTGGCCGGTGCAGGCATCCTCGCAGGGGGCCGGGCAGACCCGGGAGGTAAACTCCGGAAAATTGTTGGTCTTGAGCAGCCGGTGCAGGGCCTGCTGATAGTTGCCCCGGTACAGGAAGTCGTTCCACTCCGGGATCAGGTTGTGGAGAGGGCAGCCCACGGTGCCGCCTCCCAGCTCCACGCCTGCCTGGCAGAAGGGCACGCCGCAGTCGCTGCACCGGGCCGCCTGCTCCCGCCGCTCCCCCTCAGACAGCGGCAGGTAAAACTCCTGATAGTGCTGCACCCGGTCCGCCGGCCGCTCCGCCAGATTTTCTTTTCTCTCATATTCCAAAAAGCCTGTGGGTTTTCCCATGCGCTTACACCCCCATTTCTTTTCTTCTGGCATAGAATGCCTGAATCCGCGCCGCGTGTTCGTCCGCTCCCAGGCTCCGCAGCTTCTCCGCCAGCTCCAGCATCTGCTTGTACTCCTTGGGGATCACCTTGCGGAAACGCCCCACATACTCCTCAAAGTCCGCCAGAATCCGGGCCCCCTTGGGCGATCCGGTGGCCGCCACGTGCTCCTCAATCAGCTGCCGCAGCAGGGCAATGTCCTCGCTCTCCGTCACCATCTCCAGGTTCACCAGCTCCCGGTTCAGGTTCAGGTACAGGCCGTTTTTCTCATCCAGCACGTAGGCCACGCCGCCGCTCATGCCGGCGGCAAAGTTTTTGCCGGTCTCCCCCAGGATCACGGCCACACCACCGGTCATGTACTCACAGCCGTGGTTGCCCACTCCCTCCACCACTGCGGTGGCGCCGGAGTTGCGGACGCAGAACCGCTCCCCGGCAATGCCGTTGATGAACACCTTGCCGCCGGTGGCGCCGTACAGGGCCACATTGCCGATGATCACATTTTCCTCCGCCGCAAAACCGGCATTCCGAGGCGGGAACACCGCAATCTTACCGCCGGAAAGCCCCTTGCCCAGATGGTCGTTGGAATCCCCCTCCAGGTACAGGGTCAGCCCCTGGGGAATGAAGGCGCCGAAGCTCTGGCCGCCGTGGCCCTGGCAGCGGACCACCATGGTGTCCTCCGGCAGCGTGTTGTCAAACCGCCGGGTGATCTCGGCCCCCAGCAGGGTGCCGAAGGTACGGTCCGTGTTGCCCACGGTCAGTGAGATCTCCTTGGGCGTACCCTTCTCCAGGGACTCGGCAAACTCCTTCAACAGCACCCGCTGGTCCAGGGTGTTCTCCAGATGAAAGTTGTAGCCGTTCCCCGGCAGGAACCGCAGCTCGCTGGGATCCCGCCCGTCCAGGCAAAGGGCCGCCAGCTGCAGGGTGTTGGCCCGGGGGTTTTCCTGCCCCAGGTTCCGCCGGGTTTTCAGCAGCTCCACATGGCCCACCAGCTCATCCAGGGTGCGGGCCCCCAGACGGGCCATGTGCTCCCGCAGCTCCTGGGCCACAAAGCGCATATAGTTCTCTACATACTCCGGCTTGCCCTGGAAATTCTTCCGCAGCTCCGGATTCTGGGTGGTCACCCCCACCGGGCAGGTGTCCAGGTTGCAGACCCGCATCATCACGCAGCCCAGGGCCACCAGCGGGCCGGTGGCAAAGCCAAAGCCCTCGGCGCCCAGCAGGGCGGCAATGAGCACATCCCGGCCGGTCATCAGCTTGCCGTCCGTCTCCAGCCGCACCTTATTCCGCAGGCCGTTTAAGATCAGGGTCTGATGGGCCTCGGCCAGGCCGATCTCCCAGGGGAGCCCCGCGTTGTAGATGGAGCTGCGGGGCGCTGCGCCGGTGCCGCCGGTGGAGCCGGAGATGAGGATAATCTCCGCCCCGGCCTTGGCCACGCCGGAGGCCACAGTGCCCACCCCGGCCTCGGACACCAGCTTCACGGAGATTTCCGCGTGGCAGTTGGCATTTTTCAGGTCGTAGATCAGCTGGGCCAGATCCTCTATGGAATAAATGTCGTGGTGGGGCGGCGGGGAGATCAGCCCCACGCCGGGGGTGGAGTTCCGGGTATCCGCAATCCAGGGGTATACCTTGGCCCCCGGCAGGTGTCCGCCCTCCCCGGGCTTGGCGCCCTGGGCCACCTTAATCTGAATCTCCTTGGCGTGGACCAGGTACTCGCTGGTGACGCCGAACCGCCCGGAGGCCACCTGCTTGATGGTGCAGCCCCGGTAGGTGCCGTCGGGCAGGCAGCTGTTCCGCTCCGAGGGCTGGCCGCCCTCGCCGGTGTTGGAACGCCCGCCCAGCCGGTTCATGGCCACGGCCAGGGCCTCGTGGGCCTCCGGGGACAGGGAGCCGTAGGACATGGCGCCGGTGTGGAACCGCTTGACAATCTCCTCCACCGGCTCCACCTCCTCCAGGGGGATCCCCTTCTGCGGGTAGAGCACATCCATCAGGCTGCGCAGGTTGGTCTCCCGGTCCTGCCGGTTGATCTCCGCCGCATACTGTTTGTAGCACTGGTAATCCCCGGTGCGCACCGCCTTCTGCAGCAGGTACAGGGTGGTAGGGTTATACAGGTGGTCCTCCTGGCCCGCCCGGAATTTGTGGCCGCCGGTGCTGTCCAGGGTCAGGTCCACCTCCAGGCCCAGGGGGTCAAAGGCCTTGGAGTGCAGCTCATCCATCTGCAGCTCCATATCCTTCAGGCTGATGCCGCCCACCCGGCTGACAACACCTGTGAAATATTCCTCCACCACCGCCGGGTCTATGCCCACCGCCTCAAAAACCTTGGCCCCCTGGTAGGACTGGATGGTGGAAATACCCATCTTGGAGGCAATCTTCACAATACCGGCCAGCACGGCCCGGTTGTAGTCCTCCACTGCCGTGTGGTAATCCTTGTGGAGAATATCGTCCGTGATCATCTGGAAGATGGTCTCGTGTGCCAGGTAGGGATAGATGGCGCTGGCGCCGAAGCCCAGCAGGGTGGCAAAGTGGTGTACCTCCCGGGGCTCCGCGCTCTCCAGGATCAGGGACATGCCGCTGTCCTTCTGGGTGCGGATCAGGTACTGCTGCACCGCGGACACGGCCAGCAGGGAGGGGATGGCCACATGGTTTTCATCCACACCCCGGTCGGAGAGAATCAGGATATTGACGCCTTCCTTATATTTATAATCCACCTCCCGGAACAGGTTCCGCAGCGCCTGTTTCAGGTTGGTACCCTTATAGTGGAGAATAGAAACGGTGTCCAGCCGGAAGCCTTCCTCCTTCAGGTGGCGGATCTTCATCATATCCGTCTCCGTGAGGATGGGGGAGTCCAGGCAGAGCACCCGGCAATTTTCCGGTTTTTCCTGCAGCAGGTTGCCAGTGTTGCCAATATAGATGGTGGTAGCCGTCACCAGCTTTTCCCGGATGGCGTCCAGCGGCGGGTTGGTTACCTGGGCAAACTGCTGCTTGAAATAGTTGAACAACGGCTGGCGGCGCTTGGAGAGCACCGGCAGCGGATTGTCCGCCCCCATGGCCGCAATGGGCTCACTGCCATTCTCCGCCATGGTTAAAATGGAGGTGCTGTAGTCGTCATAGCTGTAGCCAAAGGCGTTCTGCAGCCGGGCCCGCTCTTTGCTGCTGTAGTGCCGAGGCCGTTCGTTGGGCACCTTCCGTTCCTTCAGCCGGATCAGATTGTTGTCCAGCCATTCACCGTAGGGCTGGCGGTGGGCATAATAGCTTTTCAGCTGGTCATCGTCCACCAGCACACCCTTCACCGTATCCACCAGCAGCATTTTGCCGGGGCGCAGCCGGTCCTTCCGGAGGATGTGGGATTCATCCAGGGGCAGCACACCCACCTCCGAGGCCAGGATCAGCTGGCCGTCATCGGTGATGTAGTACCGGGAAGGCCGCAGGCCATTGCGGTCCAGCACCGCCCCCACCAGATCCCCATCGGAGAAGATAATGGAGGCCGGGCCGTCCCAGGGCTCCATCATGGTTGCGTAGTAGCGGTAGAAATTCCGCTTAGCCAAGGGCATATTCTTATCGTTGGCCCAAGGCTCCGGGATGGTGATCAGAATGGCCAGGGGCAGTTCCAGGCCGTTCATGTTCAGGAACTCCACCGCATTATCCAGCATGGCCGAGTCGGAGCCCCGGGTGTCCACCGAGGGCAGGATCTTGTGGAAGTCCGCCTTCAGCACCGGGGAATCCATGGTCTCTTCCCGAAGCATCATCTTATCCACATTGCCGTGGATGGTATTGATCTCCCCGTTATGGACCAGCATCCGGTACGGATGGGCCCGCTCCCAGCTGGGGTCCGTGTTGGTGCTGAACCGGGAATGGACAATGCCGATGGCCGACTGATAGTCCGGGCTCTGGAGATCCGCGTAGAAGGTCCGCAGCTGACCCACCAGGAACATGCCCTTGTAGACGATGGTGCGGCTGGACAGGGAAACCACGTAGGTGTTGTCATTGCTCTGCTCAAAGACCCGGCGGGCAATGTACAGCTTCCGGTCAAAGGCAATGCCGGGCGCCACGTCCTCCGGCTTTTTCACAAAGCCCTGCCATATAGAGGGCATTTTTTCCAGTGCCTTGGTGCCCAGCACCTGGGGGTTCACCGGCACCTGCCGCCAGGCCAGGAACTCCATGCCCTCCTGGGCCACCACAATCTCAAACATCTTCTTGGCCTGGTTCCGCTTCATCTCATTCTGGGGGAAGAAGAACATGCCGATGCCGTATTCCCGCTCCTCCCCCAGGGATACCCCCTGGGCCGCCATCTGCGCAGCAAAAAAATGGTGGGAAATCTGGAGCAGGATTCCCACGCCGTCCCCGGTCTTTCCCTCCGCGTCCTTTCCGGCCCGGTGTTCCAGATTTTCCACAATCTTCAGTGTCCGATCCACCGTCTCATATGTTTTGCGCCCTTTTATATCCACGATCACGCCAATACCGCAGTTGTCATGCTCAAACTGCGGCCGATACAGGCCTTCTTTCACTCCCATGGCTTCCTCCTTATTTTTTTAAATATTATATTGTTTTAACTTAATTTTGTCAAGTTTTCATCTCATAAATATTAATATATTTTGTGTGCAGCCAACCCATCCCTTGATCTCCCTCATCCGCCCTCCTCTCTGCTCCTGTGGCTTTCCACCATAAAAAGACAGATTTTTCCCTGAATTCTACCCATCCTTGTCCAATTCTGTCCATTCTCCTCTATTTTTGTGTTTTTTGTCCTATTTTTGTCATGAGCTAAAATAACAAAGATAGGAGAATTTGTCATGAATTATCACGAAATCCAACGCCTGATCATCCGCATCTCCGGACGCCCGTCCAGCATTGGCTGCCGCCAGCTGTCCCAGGCAGTAGCCCTGCTGCTTCAGCGGGATTCCTTTCCAGACCGGAGCCTGATGTCCGACTTGTATCCCCAGATTGCCCGATTAAATCACAGCACAACTCAGAATGTGGCCCGCAACATTGCCCGGGCAGCGGAGGCCTGCTGGGAATATGGTGACCGGGCAGAGCTGGAGAGGGTGGCCGGCCGCCGCCTTCCGGAAAAGCCCACCCCCGGTGAGCTGCTGTTCTACCTCTATCAGTATCTGCGCCACCCGGCACATTAAGGGACGTGCGCCGCCAGGCGCACCATCGGATAGGGGAACTAGCAAAGGGGACCCCAGGCCATCTTGCCTGAGATCCCCTTTGATCTCTCTTCCGCTGTCTTACGTTGTTTCCTCCCGCATCCGGTAACCAATGCCGATTTCCGTAAAAATGTATTGGGGCTCTGCGGGGTTCTTTTCAATTTTCCGCCGGATATTGGCCATATTCACCCGCAAAATCCGGTTATCCGCCTCCACATAAGGCCCCCACACCTGGGTCATAATGGCATCGTGGGTGACCACCCTTCCAGCGTTCCGGGCCAGCAGGGAGACCAGCTTATACTCCACCGCTGTCAAATGCACCTCCTGCCCCTCCAGGGTCACCTGGCGCCGTACAAAATCTATGCACAGATCCCCGGCCCGATAGCAGGTACTGGCCCCGCCCCCCTGGGTCAGCACCTGATTGCTGTGCCGCAGGGCCGCCCGGATTCTGGCCAGCAGTTCGGAGGTCCCGAAGGGCTTGGTGATATAATCATCCGCTCCCAGATCCAGCATCCGGACCTTATCCTGCTCCTGGGTCCGGGCGGAAATGACAATCACCGGCAGGCTGGACCACTCCCGCACTTTCCGGATAATCTCACTGCCGTCCATGTCCGGAAGGCCCAGGTCCAGCAGGACCAGGTCCGGACAGCGGGAGGTGATAACAGAGAGCCCTTCCGCCGCCGTGTGGGCCACGCTGATCCGGTATTCCTGCACCTGCAGGGCTGCCTTTATGAAATTGCAGATACTCTTCTCATCCTCAATGATCAGGATGTGCGCCTTGCTGGACATGGTTTTCCCCTTTCCGTCCTCTTCAGAGCGTTGCCAGGAAGCGCCGGAAGGCAGCCCGTCCCTCCGGGCTGCACTTATACACACCAGCGTCCTCCAGCACCCGGCAGAACACGGCGCCGGTCTCCTTTCGCAGGATCTCTCCCACCGTTTCCCGGTCAAAGGAGCCGTACTTCTGCCGCAGCTCCTCTGCCCAATCCGCGTGCTTGGCCAGCATTTCCTGGGAAGGGATGTCCTGGCCCGCAACCAGGGCCTCCCCCAGGGCATCCAGCTCGTCCTTAAGCCGGGCCGGCAGTACCGCCAGCCCCATGACCTCAATGAGGCCAATATTCTCCTTCTTAATGTGGTGCAGCTCCTGGTGCGGATGATACAGCCCCAGAGGGTGCTCCGGGGTGGTCAGGTTGTTGCGCAGCACCAGATCCAGCTCCCAGCGGCCCTGCCGCATCCGGGCAATGGGGGTAATGGTATTGTGGGGCTCCCCGTCCGTCTCCGCCAGGATCATGGCATCCCGGTCCGTGTAGCCTCTCCACCGCTCCAGGATATGTTCTGCCAGGGCCTCCAGCTGCTCCCGGTTTTCCGAGCGCAGCCGGATCACGGACAGAGGCCAGTGTACCATCCCTGCCTCCACCTCCGAGAAGCCGTCCACCGTAAAGGCCTCCTCCAGGGGCGCCCGCTCCATGGCAAACTGGTAGCGGCCGCCCTGGAAGTGGTCGTGGCTTAAAATGGATCCGCCCACAATGGGCAGGTCCGCGTTGGATCCAATGAAATAGTGGGGGAACCGGCCCACAAAATCCAGCAGCCGCCGGAAGGTGTGGCCGTCAATTTTCATGGGGCGGTGTTCCCCGCAGAGCACAATGCAGTGCTCATTGTAGTACACGTAGGGGGAATACTGGAACCACCACGCCTCCCCGTCCAGCTCCACCGGAATCAGCCGGTGGTTCTCCCGGGCGGGGAAGTCCACACGGCCTGCGTAGCCCTCGCACTCCCGGCACAGCAGGCACTTGGGGTAGCCGGCAGGCTTAGCCAGCTTGGCCGCCGCAATGGCTTTGGGATCCTTCTCCGGCTTGGACAGGTTGATGGAAATATCCAGCTCCCCGTAGGGGCTCCCCACCTTCCAGCGGATGTCCTTTTTTACCCGGTAGCGCCGTATATAGTCTGAATCCTGGCTCAGCTTATAAAAGTAATCCGTAGCCTTCCGGGGATCCTCCCGGTACAGCTGTCCGAATTTCTCCGTCACCTGGGTGGGCCGGGGCATCAGGCAATTCATCAGCCTAGTATCAAACAGATCCCGGTAAACGGTGGAATCCGACTCCAGAATACCGCGCCGGGCCGCCGCATCCAGCAGGCCGGCCAGAATATCCTCCAGGGCTGCCTCCTCCACCGGGCCCGGATCCTCATATTCCGGCTCCCGCAGGGCGTCCAACAGCAGGTTGGTGGTGTAAACCCGCTCCCGCTCATCCGTCAGCCCGGTGCGGATGCCATACTCCACCAGCTGTTTGATCCGCGTATACAGTACGTTTTCCATACAATCCCCTCCCTATTTCCCATTTTCTTCCTTGGGACTCATGATACCAGGGTCAAAAGCGCACACAGCGCGGAACCATCCGGTATCACAGGCGTCCCCCTTTCTTTTGACACTGGTACCATTATATCATAGCCCCGCCGCAATTTCACCTTGCTTTTTCCCCAATCTATGCTAGAATTTGGGGGAGCCCCCACTGGGTGTCAGGAAAGGAGTAGAACCCTATGTTTACAATCCGAGAAGGTTTACAGGAAATGGATTTTTCCAAAGTCACTGCCCTGCTGGCGGCCACCCACTGGAGTCCCGGCATTTCCGAGGCGGAGGTCCGGAAGGGGGCTGAAAACTCCACGCTGGTCATTGGCGCCTTCCAGGAGGACGGCACCCAGATCGGCTACGCCCGGGTTCTCTCGGACAAGACCCGCTTTGCCTACCTGATGGATGTGATTGTGGAGGAGCCCCACCGGGCCTCCGGCGTGGGGGAGGCCATGATCTCCCACCTGCTGCATCATCCGGAGCTGGCGGACGTGTACCAGTGGATGCTGATCACCACCTACGCCCATGAGTTCTATGAGAAGTGCGGCTTTACCCGCACCAGCCGCCCCGGCGACCTGATGGAGATCCGGAAGCCCCGGCCCGTCCGCTAGGGCCATCTTCCGTCAGCCGGTATCAGCCGTTGAAGGTCAAAGGGTCCAGGCCGGAGCGGACGCCGGTCTCCAGAGCATTCAGCCGCCCCATCTCCTCCGGCTCCAGGCAGAAATCAAACACGTCCGCATTCTCCCGGATCCGCTCCGGGTGGCCGGATTTGGGGATGGGCACCGTGCCCCGCTGCAGGTGCCACCGCAGCACCACCTGGCTGGGAGTCTTGCCGTACTTTTGCCCAATGTCCTGTACCACCGGGTCCTCCTGGTAGCGGCCGCGGCCAATGGGGCTGTAGGCAATCCGCACAATCCCCTGGGCCTCGCACTGGTTCTGCAGCTCCGTCTGCTGGTAGGCCGGCTGGATTTCCAGTTCATTGATGGCCGGATACGCGCCGAATTCTTTCTTCAGCTCCTCCACCTGATCCCACTGGAAGTTGGACACGCCCACAGTGCGGATCAGCTGCCGGTCCCGCAGCTTCAGCAGCGTCTCATAGGCCCGCAGCCTCCGGGCCGCATCCGTGCCCGGCCAGTGAATGAGTACCGCGTCCAGATACTCGACCCCCAGCTGGTCCATGGAATGCTTCACCGACTCCTCCGCCTTGTCCAGGGCAGTAACCCACACCTTGGTCAGCACAAACAGCTCCTCCCGCATGCCGGCAAACTGCCGCAGGGCGGCCCCCACCGCATCCTCGTTGGCGTAGCGGGCCGCCGAGTCAATGTACCGGTAGCCGGCATCCACCGCCGCGGCCACCGCCCGGGTCATCTCCTCCCCGTAGGAATTATAGCAGCCAAAGCCAAACACCGGTATCTCTCTGCCGTCCAGCAGGGGACGGCGGTCTGTCAAACCACTCATTTTTCGCATACCTCCTTGATGATTTTTTCCACCACCCTCCGCAGAGGGAGCCCTCTGGCGTTGATGGTCACGTTGGCGTAGCGCTCGTACAGCGGTACCCGCTCCTGGTACAGGTCCCAGAGGGTCTGGCCCTTCCGGAAGGAAACCCCCCGCTGGCGCAGGTCCCCCAGGCGCTTTTTGATCTCCCGGTAGGGGAGCTTCAGATAGACGATGGTACCCATGCCGGACAGGTGCCGCATGGCCCGGGGGCCGTACACCACGCTGCCGCCGGTGGCAATCACCGTCCGGTCCGCCTCCAGGGAAGCGTTGACCTCCTCCTCAATCTCATTGAACCGATCCAGCCCTTCCTGCTCAATAATCTCATGGAGCAAGCGTTTTTCCCGCTCCTGGATCCGCAGGTCCGAGTCAATGAAGGTGTAGCCCAGCTTTTTGGCCAGCACCACGCCCACCGTGCTCTTGCCGCAGCCGGGCATACCGATTAAGATAATGTTCTCCACATTTGTTCCTCCTTTGTAACAACCCGGCGGCCATGACACCCAGGCCGGGAATCCCTTTGTATCAAAAGGTTCTGCAAGCATAGCCCGCACGACCTTTTAACGCTTGTATCATACAATAAACCCAGGGCAAAATCAACGGTGGATCAGATACATCCGGTACAGCGCCAGGGAAACGCCGGCGGCCAGCAGCTCGGTCATCCAGAAGGAATGCCAGACACCCACGGCCCCCAGCAGGCGGCTGAGGACAAAGGCCAGGGGGATAATGGCCAGGTAGCGGATCAGGGAGATCACCAGGGAGGGGAACCCCTTCCCCAGCCCCTCCAGGGTGCCGCTGGTCATAACGGAGACGGCGGAGACCACAAAGCCAGCACTGATAATCCGCAGAGCCTGTGCCCCCTCCCGAAGCGTCTGGGGATTTTCCGAAAACAGGCCGATCAGCTGTTCCGGCACCAGCAGGCAGATCAGGGTGCCCGCCAGCATAATCACCAGGCCCAGGCCCAAGGCCGTCCGGTGGATGCTCCGCACCCGTTCCGGCTCCCCGGCCCCGTAATTAAAGCCCACCAGGGGCCGGATTCCCTGGACAATCCCGTTGGCAGTCAGATAGATAAAGGTCTGCAGCTTATAGTAGATCCCCAGAATCAGCACGTACACCTGGGAGTATACCGCCAGAATGCCGTTGAGGGCGGTGACCAGCAGGGAGGGAAGGGCCATGTTCAGGGCGGCCGGAATCCCCACCAGATACAGGCGGCGCCATATTCCTCCGCCCAGGCTTTCCCGGTTGACCTGGAACCGGATGGGCATACCGCCCCGGCGGAACAGCACCAGGTAGATGAGGAGGGTCAGCACCTGTCCCAGCCCGGTGGCCAGCGCCGCCCCCTCAATGCCCATGGCCGGGATAAAGCCCAGGCCAAAGATGAAGATGGGATCCAGCACAATATTCAGCACACAGCCGGCCAGCATGCTGACCATAGAGACCTTCATCCGGCCCACCGCCTGGAAAATCTTCTCATACGATACCTCCACGGTGATCACCGTGGAAAATAGGAACACAATGTGGGAGTACCGCAGGCCGTAGGAAATCACCTGGGCATCGGCGGTAAACAGGCGCAGGAAGGCCGGCATTCCCACCAAACATCCCACCGTCAGCAACAGGCCGTGGACCAGGTTCAGCAAAATCCCCTGGGACACCGACCGGTTGGCGGAGCGCTGATCCCCCGCCCCCAGGAAAAAGGCCACCGCCGCATTGACGCCAATGCCAAAGCCCACGCCCACCGCATTGACCAGGTTCTGCAGCGGGTAGACCAGGGACAGGGCCGTCATGGCCTCTTCGCTGATTTTGGCCACAAAATAGCTGTCCACAATGTTGTACAGGGAATTGACCAGCATGGACAGCACCATAGGGTAGGACATGGACAGCACCAGCGGGAAAATCGGCTTTTCTTTCATGTAAAGTGGATTCATCTGTTTCTCCCTTCAAAAAAGGACTATACAGATCTCTGTTTGAATCAGAAACAGAAAAATGTATAGTCCCGCATTTTTTCCCGGACATGGAAACCTGCCTTATCATACTACGGCTGGGGGGCTGTGTCAAGGGAAATGCAGATGAGTTTACAATTCTAGTGCGATTTGAGGGGTTTTAGGGAAGTGCGCCTGCGCGGCTTGACGTTTGAGATACCGCATGCTATACTAAAGACACAAAGGCAGTCACCCTTGCCGGGTGACCTTCGCCTTAGATGAAAGTAATCACCCTACGGCTTTGATCGGTTTGGCAGGGTGATTATTTTTTTGTGTCTTTATCTTTGCTGTTGATATACATCAGCACGCCCAGAATTACCTGAGCCGCGGCGAGAGCAGTTGTGATCCACTCATACGTATTCATCAGCATCACCTCCCTGCAAGGAGGCGAAAATCACCCATGCGGTATGACTGCCATTTTTATTTTATCACTCTGTGTCGTTTTCTGCAATCTTTACTCCGATTTATACTATCTCTTATATTGAAAATTCTCCGCCCTCCTGCTACAATACCCCCATGAGACGAACATCCTTATACACCTGCGAGAGCAGGAGAATCCCCTCTGCGGGAAGAGAGATCCGGGTGCTGATTTGCCGCCCGGTAAAGAACGCAAAGCCGAGAGAGCAGACCCCCGGCATCCTGTGGCTCCACGGCGGCGGCTACGCCACCGGCATGGCGGAGATGCTCTATTTTTCCCGGGCCTTACCCCTGGTCAAAAAGTACGGGGCAGTGGTGGTGGCCCCCGCCTACCGCCTGTCCTGGGAGGCGCCTTACCCGGCAGCCCTGGAGGACTGCTACGCGGCGCTGCTCTATCTGCGGGATCACGCGGAGGAGCTGGGCGTCAATCCCCGCCAGCTGATGGTAGGTGGGGAAAGCGCCGGAGGGGGCCTGGCCGCCGCCCTCTGCCTGTACGCCCGGGACCGGGGGCAGGTCCGGATTGCCTTTCAGATGCCTTTATATCCCATGCTGGACGACCGGGACACCCCGTCCTCCCGGGACAACCACGCCCCGGTGTGGAACACCCGGCGGAACCACCTGGCCTGGCGGCTGTACCTGCGGGGGCTCCGGGGAAAGACGCCCCCCGCCTACGCAGCACCGGCCCGGGCCGCCGACTACAGCGGCCTGCCGCCGGCCTACACCTTTGTGGGAACCATTGAGCCCTTTTACTGCGAAACCCGCACCTACATTGCCAACCTGCGGAAAGCCGGGGTGCCCGCCTGCATGGACGTGTACCCTGGCTGCTGGCATGCCTTTGATATGCTGGCCCCTTTCCGGAAGGTCAGCCGCCGGGCCGCCGCCCGGTTTGAGCGGGCCTACCGGTATGCGGCCCGGCACTTTTTTTCGTATACTTAAGCTTTCAGGAGGTAACCATGCTGTACACAGTGGGAGAAATGGCAAAGCTCATCGGCGTCCCCGCCTCCACCCTCCGCTATTATGACCAGGAAGGGCTTCTGCCCTTTGTGGAGCGGTCCAAGGGCGGCATCCGCATGTTTACAGAGGGGGATTACGCCACCCTGCGGGTGATTGACTGCCTGAAAAAGTCCGGCCTTTCCATCAAGGAGATCAAAGCCTTCATTGCGCTGGCCGCAGAGGGGGATGCCTCCCTGGACCAGCGGCTGGAGCTGTTTCAGCGGCGGCGGGAAGCGGTTTTGCAGCAGATCCGGGATCTGCAGGATACCCTGGCCCTACTGGAATACAAATGCTGGTATTACCAGACGGCCCGGGAGGCCGGCACGGAAGAAGCGGTGCGGAATCTCTCTCCGGAGGAAATCCCCGCCGAACACCGGGAAACCAAGGCGCGGCTGGATCTGACCCAGCCGGCGGAAAAGAAGGAAAAGGAGCGGCGGTTCCGCCTGTGAAAGCCCCAGCCTTTTGAAAGGAGAGATGGCTATGATTGACAAGATGATCATCCGGGGGGCCCGGGTACATAACCTAAAAAATGTCAACGTGGACATTCCCCTCCACCAGATTGTGGGGATTGCCGGGGTGTCCGGCTCCGGCAAATCCTCCCTGGCCCTGGGCGTCCTGTACGCCGAGGGCTCCCGGCGCTACCTGGACGCCCTGTCCACCTATACCCGCCGCCGGATGACCCAGGCGCCCAAGGCCCAGGTGGAGGAGGTGCTGTACGTGCCCGCCGCCCTGGCCCTGCGCCAGCGCCCCGGCGTCCCCGGCATCCGCAGCACCTTCGGCACCGGCACGGAACTCTTAAACAGCCTGCGGCTGATGGTCTCCCGGCTGGCCAGCCACCGGTGCCCCAATGGCCATTACCTGGCCCCTACCCTGGCGGTGGCCGCCGGCCAGGAGCTGGTCTGCCCGGAATGCGGCGCCCGCTTCTACGCCCCCTCCGCCGAGGAGCTGGCCTTCAACAGCCAGGGGGCCTGCCGCACCTGCAGCGGCACCGGCATGGTGCGCAGGGTGGACCGCTCCACCCTGGTGCCG
>CAJFTW010000139.1 GCA_904420025.1 Candidatus Pseudolachnospira avium | reverse complement strand
GGCCTCGTCCTTAAAGGACTCCACGGAGCAGAACCACTGGGGGGTGGCCCGGAAGATGATGGGCTTCTTGCAGCGCCAGCAGTGGGGATAGCTGTGGACGATGTCCTCACTGGCAAAGAGCATACCGCTCTCCTGCATGTCCTTCAGAATCACGGGATTGCTTTCGTCCGTGGTGAGCCCTGCGTATTTCCCGGCATATTCCGTGTGGCGGCCCTGGTCGTCCACAGGCACCACCATCTCAATGCCGTAGCGCTTGCAGGTCTGGTAGTCATCGGCGCCAAAGCCCGGGGCGGTGTGGACGCAGCCGGTGCCGGAGTCCATGGTGACGTAGTCTGCCACCACCAGACGGGAGGTCTTGGGCAGGAAGGGATGATCCGCCAGCATGTTCTCAAAGAAGGAGCCGGGATGGGTCTCCGCCACCTCCCAGGTGTCAAAGCCGCCCATCTTCATGACCTTTTCCGTCAGCGCCTCCGCCATGATATACGTCTCCCCGTTGGGGGCCTTCACCAGGGCGTAGGACTCGTCCGGGTGCAGGGCAATGGCCAGGTTGCCCGGCAGGGTCCAGATGGTGGTGGTCCAGATCACAAAGAACAGCCGGCTCTTGTCATAGGCGGAAAGCTTACCGCAGTCGTCGTGCATAGGGAACTTCACATACACGGTGGTAACCGGGTCATCCTGGTACTCAATCTCCGCCTCCGCCAGGGCGGTCTCATCGTGGGGGCACCAGTACACGGGCTTAAAGCCTTTATAGATATAGCCTTTCTTGTACATGGCTCCAAAGACCTTGACCTCTTCGGCCTCAAAGCTGGGGTTCATGGTAAGGTAAGGGTGCTCCCAGTCTCCTATAACGCCCAGCCGCTGGAAGCCCTCGCGCTGTACATCCACATAGTGCTGCGCGTAGGCGTGGCAGGCGGAGCGGAACTCCGGCACACTCATGGCCTTGCGGTTGAGCTTCTGCTCCTTGATAATGGCGGATTCAATGGGCATACCGTGGTTGTCCCAGCCAGGGATATAGGGGGTGTAATAGCCCCGCATGGCGTAGGAGCGGGTGATGAAGTCCTTGATGGACTTATTGAGGGCATGGCCCATGTGCAGCGCGCCGTTGGAGAAAGGCGGCCCGTCGTGGAGAGAGAACAGGGGCTTGCCCTCGTTCTTCTTCAGCAGCGCGTGGTAGAGGTCCATTTTCTTCCAACGCTCCAGCATCTCCGGCTCCCGCTTGGGCAGCCCCGCCCGCATGGGGAAATCGGTCTTCGGCAGGTTGATGGTCTTGTTGTAATCCATGTGTTTCCTCCTTCATAGTCGATCAAAGATAATATAATGATTGTGCTTTCCAAAAAAACAAAACGCCCTTGTCTCTGCAAAGAGACAAAGGCTCAAACCTCTGCGGTACCACTCTCGCTGCCGCACCCTCACGGGAAACGGCCTCTCTGCGCCCGCCATCACGGGCCAGTGCTGTAACGGGCACCAACCGTCCTTACCTACTCACCCGCTATCAAAACCGCTCTGCGGTCTTGCAGGAATCCATCCATCGCGCCGTTTTCAGCAGGAGGCTCCAAGGTGATTTTCATCCTCCGTTTCCCACCGTCTCGCACCAGCCGACGGTTCTCTTTGCGGAAGCCAGGAAGACTACTCGTCCTTATCTACGCCAGATGATTTACTTCTGCAAATATTATACTATGTTTTCTCCCTTTGTCAATGGCGCCGCGAATCCGGTATCCAGGCTTTCTTTTTTCTATTGTACTTAAGAAACAGGCAGTATACAAAAAGTTTTTACGTATTATAAGTAAAAACCATTGATATCTTCCATTTTTTTATCTATACTTTGTATAAAACCAGGAGGTGAACCACATGGTTATTCGTCCCCAATACAGAGACATCCTGAGAACCTACCGCAATGTTCCGCTTGTGAAAATACTGGCTGGAATCCGGCGCTGCGGCAAATCTACTATTTTAGAGATGCTGCGGGATGACTTGCTGGAAAGTGGCATTGCCTCAGATCACATTCTCTTTATGCGTTATACATCCGAAGATTTTGACGATGGAATGACCCACAAGGATATGTATCATTCCATCAAAAGCCATATAACCGATGGAGAGCGTTACTATATCCTGTTGGATGAAGTACAGGAAATTGAAGGGTGGGAAAAAGCCGTCAATAGCCTGCTGGAAGGCTCCAACACCGACATTTATGTGACCGGTTCCAATTCCAAACTGATGTCCGGGGAAATATCCACTTATTTAACGGGACGGTATATCTCCATTCCGGTCTATACACTGTCCTTTGCGGAATACCTGGATTTCAAGAAAACAGATTCCCGTTCCCCCAGGGAGTTGTTCAACGATTACCTGCGGCTGGGCGGATTTCCCATTGTAGCGCTGGGCACCTTTGATCAACGCTCCGCCTACCAGATTGTGGAGGGAATCTACAACTCTGTCATTACAAAGGATATTGTGAACCGGCACAATATTATGAACTTTGATTTGTTCAACCGAGTAGTAAAGTATATTGTAGAAAACGTCGGCAAAACCTTTTCCGCCAATGCGATTGTGAAGTTTTTGAAAAGCGAGGGGCGCCCTCTCTCCGTGGAAGCGATTTACAACTATTTGGCCTGGCTGGAAAAGGCTTTCGTGATTTATCGCTGCCAGCGATACGATCTGCAGGGGAAATCCGTACTAAAAACCCAGGAAAAATTTTATCTGGCAGATCCCTCGCTGAAATATTGTATGATGGGCTTCAACCCGAAATCCATCGCCTCCATGCTGGAAAACATTGTGTATTTTGAGCTGCGCCGCAGAGGCTACCAGGTCTATATTGGCAAGAACGAAACGAAAGCGATTGATTTTGTGGCTATGCAGCGGGATGAGAGGATTTACGTCCAGGTATGCCGAAAACTTCCGGAAGAATCGGACCGGGAGGTTGCCAACCTACTGGAAATCCGGGATCACTATCCCAAATATGTGGTAACCCTGGACGAACTGGCCGGAGGAAATATCAATGGTGTAAAAATTGTACATTTGGTGGATTTCCTGCTGGGGAATTGGTGAATCAAAAGACTGGCCCACCGGGTGGGCCAGCGGTACAATGCCAGACCGGCCTCACCCCAGCGGCTGCTTGGCCGGCGTTCCCGCCTTCCGGGGATACTTTTTGGGCGTATTCTCCACCTTGCGGATCAGCACCAGGGATCGGGAGATGTCTGTGCCGGGCAGCACAAATTTTTCGGTTTTCTGCAGGCTTCCCCCCAGCACCTTCACCGCCTTCCCGCCCTGGGTCAGCTCCTCCTCCACCTGGCCGGACTTATAGGCCACCAGGAAGCCGCCCCGGCGCACAAAGGGAAGGCAGTATTCCGCCAGCACCGGCAGCGCCGCCACCGCCCGGGACACGCAGAGGCCAAACTGCTCCCGGTACCGGGGATCCTTGGCCAGATCCTCCGCCCGCCCGTGAACCGCCGTAATTTTCTTCAGTCCCAGCTCCCGGATCACCTGGTCCAGAAAACCCACCCGCTTGTTCAGGGAATCCAGCAGGGTCACCTTCAGGTCCGGATAATAGATCTTTAAGGGAATGCCCGGAAAGCCGGCTCCGGTTCCCACATCCACCAGATTCCCCTTCCAGACATCCGGAGGGAGAACCGGCCGGATGGCCGCCGCCAGGCTGTCCAGGAAATGCTTTTCTAAGATTTCATCAAAGTCCGTGATGCTGGTCAGGTTCATCTTCTCATTCCACTGCACCAGCAGCTCCGCGTAGGCGGCAAACTGGCCTGCCTGCTTTTCCGAAAGAACCAGCCCCGCCTCCTGAAAACGCTTTTGAATCTGCTCCCACTTTTCCATGGTTTCTCCTTATCCTGTCACCGTTTGCTGCATTCTGTTCCTTTTATCACAGATTTTTCCTTAAACTGTCTCCGTTTGAGCAGGCAGCATATCTATTATTTTTTGCAAAATCCGATATACCGTTGTAGCAAAATAGGAAGGACACAAGTCTTCCTTGTCAAGATGCAGTTCTTCTGCCCGCTGGATCGCGTTCTGCACCTTTTCATGGGTATAATCGGAAGATTTTATGTGCTTCCGATCTTTTAAAGGAACTCCTAAACCTGCCAATCTTTTTCGGAAATGATCCGTTTTCTGGTAAGGATGGCCATCGGACACAGCAAAAGACTTGTCCTCTCCGGACGGGTCATCATGGTGCAGCAGCAGCCATATTTCAAAAAAAGGATTGCTGACCGCATAGCTATACCCTTTTTCCTGGCATGCCGCTATTGCCTCATTCCACTCATCCCGATAGCTTTTCCTCCTTTCCGAATCAATCAATTCTTCGGACCAGTTTTTGTCTACATCGGTTACAATCCAGAACTCATCCTCCGGATACTCTGAAAACTGATAAATATCATTTTTTTCAGCTTTAAAAGCATCAATTCTTTCTACCAGATGTTTCGGCCTTACTTTACTGAGTAGTTTCGCTTGATCCTCCGTCCTGTATTTGGGAGCTGTAAAAACCGCATCTTCCGCAACAGAGATAAACTGTATTTTACTTCTTACCGGACTGTAAATTTCGGATATTCGCGCAGAATATTCCTCTTCCGTAACACTGCCCTCACACGAAAGAAAAATAATTTTGCTGGTTGCCGAACGATGGGATCGGTAAGGCCTCTGCGGGGTAAATGGAATCCTGCTTCGGATCAAAGGCATTTTCTCACCCCCTTATCATGGGAACAGCGCCAAATCGGCCGCTCAGATAAGCCTTCAGCTCATCCTGCCCTTCTTTTACTTCAAAATCGGAAAACGGCCGCAGAGTAGATTCCCCTCTTTCGTTCTTTTCAATGAACCAAATTTCATCCTGCCGGAAACGGCGCAGATTGATCAGATTCACATCGTGGGCGGTAAAAATAATTTGGCTGTACCCTTCCTCCGATCTGCTGACAAATTCATCCAGTAAAAACTGAGAAAGCTTTGTGTGCAGGCTCCGGTCAATTTCATCCACAAAATAAATATCCGTGCTCGTCCCAACCTCAAACAGCATGGGAAGTAAATCAATCAGCCGTTGCGTACCATCCGACTCTTCATCCAAATTGAATTGGATTGTCCTGCCATTTAGCTGATGATCAAATTTCATCTGCACTAGTATGGTTTTCTTTTTCTTTTTGTTTTCCGTAAAAATGAAGTATTTTCCAAATAAGCTTACAATACCGTTCTTGATCTCTTCGATCTCCTCAATAAGCTCCTTGGGCAAATCCATTTTTTCTGCAAACTCATGAAAGTCAATCTCATCGCTGACAACGGAGATTTCATGAACGCCTGTATCCATTTTTTCCAGCATTTCCGCTATATAATTCCGTAAATCCTCATCCTCGCGCATCCGGACAGGGAGGGCACGGATCTTTGATTTTGGGAAAATTATCTGCAATTCTTTAAACCATTTCACAATAACTTCCGCTTTTTTTATTCCGTTATCGTAAAGCTTATACAAAAAAAGCTGGTTTTTTTGTTCTTCCTGGATGCTACCCTTCAGGACTTCCGCCAGTATGCGGTCTTTTGAATTGTCAGGCGCAAATCGGGACTCAATTTCAATCTCTGTAACGCCCTTTTCATCCGTTGAGCGGGTAAACAGCGGTTCCAGATCCTTCTCCGTCAACTGCATCAGCCATTCCTCATGCACCTGATACCGATCCAGGGAAAAACCATATTCGTATACTTCTCCATCCAAATAGAACAGAAACTGGAAGGAAGACAGCCCTTTTAAATCATTCAATTTTCCCCTGAATGGGTTGATTCCGGTCCCCTTCCCGCTTTTCTGCACATCCACAAGATAATCCCTTGCAAACTCAATGGACTCAATGAAGGAGGATTTGCCAGACGCATTGGGGCCAAAAAAACCGCCTCTCCGCAGTACCTTCCACTCACCGGCTTTTGTTTGGATGGTTTTCAAAAAACGTTCATCGGTGTTTTTTTCTGTGGGAAACATACTAAACTCCACCGGATGGCCAATGGATTTAAAATTACTGACAATATACCGTAAAAGCACTCTCATCCCTCCTGATCCGAAATCCAGAAAATAGAACTTCCCATCTTTTTATTTATTATGCCCCCTCTGCTCCAGATACACCAGCAGCACGGAAATATCCGCCGGGGATACCCCGGAGATCCGGGAGGCCTGGCCAATGGAGGCCGGCCGGTAGGCGGCCAGCTTCTGCACCGCTTCCTTCCGCAGATTCCCCACCTGTCCATAGTCCAATTCCGGCGGAATCCGCTTCCGCTCCAGCTTCTTAAACTGCTCCACCTGCTGCTGCTGCCGCAGGATATACCCCTCATACTTCAGGTGGATGTTCACCTGCTCGCAGACCGCCGCCGGCAGCTCCGGACGCCCTTCATCCAGCTCCGCCAGGGAATCGTAATCCAGCTCCGGACGCTTGATCAACTCTGCCAAAGATACGCCGGATTTGATGGGGGAGGACTGGTGCCGCTGCAAAAATTCCTGCACCGGGGCACTGGCCCCCACGTTAGTGCCCTGCAGCCGCCGGATCTCCCGGTCAATGGCCTCCCGCTTTTCCAGCAGCCGCTGGTACCGGTCCTCCGGAATCAGCCCCACCTGGTAGCCGATCTCCGTCAGCCGCAGGTCCGCGTTGTCCTGGCGCAGCAGCAGCCGGTACTCGGCCCGGGAGGTCATCATCCGGTAGGGCTCATGGTTTTCCTTGGTCACCAGGTCGTCAATGAGCACGCCAATGTAGGCCTGGGACCGGTCCAGGATCACCGGCTCCTTCTCCTGGATTTTCCGGGCCGCGTTGATGCCGGCTATAATCCCCTGGGCCGCCGCCTCCTCGTAGCCGGAGCTGCCGTTGGCCTGGCCGGCGCTGAAGAGGCCGGAAATATCCTTAAACTCCAGGGACAGCTGCAGCTGGATGGGGTTCACGCAGTCGTACTCAATGGCGTAGGCGTTCCGCACCACCTCCGCCTGCTCCAGCCCCGGCACCGTGTGGATCATCTCCACCTGCACGTCCTCGGGCAGGGAGCTGGACATGCCGCCAATGTACAGCTCGTTGGTATAATTGCCCTCCGGCTCTATGAACAGCTGATGCCGGTCCTTGTCCGCAAACCGGACCACCTTGTCCTCTATGGAGGGGCAGTACCGGGGGCCGGTGCCCTGGATGACGCCGGAGAACAGGGGCGACCGGTCCAGGCTGCCGCGGATGATGTCATGTGTACGCTGGTTGGTGTAGGTAAGCCAGCAGGAAACCTGCTCCTTCTGGACGGACGCCGGGTCCGTGGTGAAGGAGAAGGGCACCACCACCGGATCCCCTTTCTGCTCCTCCATTTTGGAAAAGTCCACAGTGCGCCCGTCAATCCGGGCCGGGGTACCGGTCTTAAACCGGAGCAGGTCAATGCCCAGCTCCCGCAGGGATTCGGACAGGTGGTTGGCCGCCTGGAGCCCGTTGGGGCCGGTGGGCTGGATCACATCCCCGTAGAGGCACCGGGACTGGAGGTAGGTGCCGGTGCAGAGGATCACCGCCGGGCACCGGTACTCGGCGCCGGAGCAGGTGACCACCCCCTGGATTTTTCCGTCCTCCGCCAGGATCCGGGCAACCTCTGCCTGCTTGATGGTCAGGTTAGGCGTGTTTTCCAGCACCCGCCGCATCTCCCCGGTGTACCGCTGCTTGTCCGCCTGGGCCCGCAGGGAGTGGACCGCCGGCCCCTTGGACCGGTTGAGCATTTTTGACTGGATAAAGGCCTTGTCAATATTCTTTCCCATCTCGCCCCCCAGGGCATCCACCTCCCGGACCAGATGGCCCTTGGAGCTGCCGCCGATGTTGGGGTTGCAGGGCATTAAGGCAATGCTGTCCACGCTGACGGTAAAGATCACCGTCCGCATTCCCAGCCGGGCCGCCGCCAGGGCCGCCTCACAGCCGGCATGGCCGGCACCGATCACCGCCACATCACAAAATTCCTGGATTGCCATTTCTGTCTCACGCTTCCTTTCCAACGACGCAGCCCCGGCCGGTTCAGCCGGCTGGGCTGCCGCTCACTTTCCCATACAGAATTTGGAAAAGATCTCGTTGACCAGATCTTCCCCCACCTCTTCTCCCAGAATCAGCCCCAGCTGCCGGTAGGCCTCCATCAGATCAATGGTAAAGAAGTCCTCCGGCAGCCCCTGGCCCACACTCTCCCGCACCAGCAGCAGGCTGTTTAATGCCTGCTCCAGGGCCTCCCGGTGCCGCAGATTGGTGATGGTCACCTGCTCCCCCTTGCCGATCTCTCCGGCGTCAAACATCTGCAGGATCCGCTGCTCCAGCTCCCTGCGGCCGGTCCCCTCCCGGGCGGAGAACAAAATTACCGGGGCGCTGACCAGGGCGGCCAGCTCCTCCGGGGCTACCACCGGCGGCAGGTCCGATTTGTTCAGCAAAACCAGGGCCCGCCGGCCCTCCAGCAGCTCCAGAATCTGCCGGTCGTCCCCGTTCAGGGGCCGGGAGGAATCCACCACGCAGAGCAGCAGGTCCGCCTGCTCCGCCTGGCGCCTGGCCCGCTCCACGCCAATTTTTTCCACCTGGTCCTCCGTATCCCGGATACCGGCGGTGTCCACCAGCCGCAGGCTGATCTCCCCCAGCTGCACGCTCTCCTCCAGGGTATCCCGGGTGGTGCCGGGGATCTCGGTGACAATGGCCCGCTCCTCCCCGGTGAGCAGGTTCAGCAGGGAGGACTTCCCCGCATTGGGCCGCCCCAGAATTACGGTGCGGATGCCGTCGGAGAGGATCTTCCCTCTCTCCGCCCCCTTCAGCAGCTGCCGCACCTCCCCGATCAGAGGCTCCAGCTCCTGCTCCAGCTGCTGCGGGTATCCCTCCAGGGAGATGTGCTCCGGGTCGTCCAGGGCCGCCTCTATAAAGGCCAGCTGATGCAGGATCCGCCCCCGCAGCTCCCGGATTTTTTCGCCCACGCTGCCCTTTAACTGCTCCAGGGAGGCCCGGCGGGCAAACTCATTCTGGGACTGGATCAGCTCCATCACCGCCTCCGCCTGGGACAGGTCCAGCCGGCCGCTCAAAAAAGCCCTCTTGGTAAATTCCCCCGGCTCCGCCAGCCGGGCGCCGTTTTTCAGGGTGGCCTCCAGAATCCGCCGCATAATCAGCGGACCGCCGTGGCACTGGATTTCCACCGTGTCCTCCCCGGTATAGCTGTGGGGGGCCCGCATGACCAGGGCAATCACCTCATCCACCGGCTTTTCGCCGTCATACACAAAGCCGTAGCGGGCCGTATGGCTCCTGGTCTCCGCCAGGCTGCCCTTCTTCAGCCGCACCACCGCGTCCCCCACGGCAAGGGCCTGCTCCCCGCTGACCCGCACAATCCCAATGCCCCCGTGGGCCAGCCCGCTGGCAATGGCCGCTATGGTATCTGCCACCTTTCCAACCTCCCTCTTGCTTAAAAAGGGTGCCAATCGCTTTCCGGATGGCACCCTTTTTTCTGCTCCGCCTGTAAGGCGGCCACCTTTTTACATAATGTTGGGGTCAAAAGGTGTTTTGACCCCTATGATACCAGATTGCTCCGCACTGCGTGCTCCCGCCCCTGGTATCATTACATTCTGCTGCCCGCTGCTTCCGTTCTGCCGCCGGCGTATCCCTGTCCCCGCTCTCTCCGCTCCCGCTTCAGGGAGATGACCACATGGCGGAAGGGCTCCTCCCCTTCGCTGCGGGTGATCACATAGCGGTCTCCCTGGAGGGCGGAATGGATGATCCGTCTCTCATAAGGGTTCATGGGCTCCAGCGCCACCGGCTTCTTGGTCCTTTTAACCTTATAGGAGATGTTCCGGGCCAGGTTTTCCAGTGTCTCTTTTCTTCTCTCCCGGTAATTTTCAATATCCACCTTCACCCGGACGTACTCCTCGGTGTACTTGTTGACCACCAGGCTGGTGAGATACTGGATGGAATCCAGGGTCTGCCCCCTCTTTCCAATGAGGATTCCCATGTCGTCCCCCTTCAGGTCAATATCCATGCTTTTTTCTTCCTCATTGTATTCAATGTCCACCTGCACTTCCATGTGCAGGGTGCGGAAAATATCTGCCAGGAAATCCTTGGCCGTTCCTTCCAGGGAGAATTTCTTTTTGGCCTTGATCACCGCCGGGCGGCTTCCAATTCCCAGAATGCCGGAGCTTCCTTTATCTACGACTTCGTACTCCAGCATATCGCTGGTGATCTCCAGCTGGATCAGAGCCTGCGTAATCGCTTCGTCTACATTCTTTGCAGAAACGGTAATATACTCCATCCTCTTTCCCCCTTATTTTTTGTGTTTTTCATTGTACTCGCGCACCATGTTTGCCTTGGCCGTCAGGCTTCCGCTGCCGCCGGACTTGCTGCGGTAGTACTCGGTGGATTCCTGGATTTTTGCGTCCCGCTCTTCTTTGCTGACGGTTTTTGCATTGGCATTCTGCTGTTGCTGCTGAATCTTTCTGGCATTGATGGTAGCCTTGTCATTCAACGGAGGAAGGCCCTTCTTTGCCCGCTTCTTATTCTTCTTTTCAATGTTCTGCTTGATAATGTCCTCCACAGTGTACCGCTCCAGGTGCTTGTTGACGATCAGCTGCTGCAGGATCATCACCACCGACTGGGTAATCCAGTACAGCCCCAGGAAGGCCGGCAGGGAAATACAGAATATCACGGACATAATAGGCATGGTGTAATTCATCATCTTCATACTGCTGGCCGTAGGGTTGTCCCGGTCATCCATCTTAGGCTGCTTGGCCATCATCAGTTTGGTGGAGATAAACTGAGAAACACCTGCTAAGATGGGGATCAGAACAGCCGGATGCAGGCGCAGCCCCGGAGCTTCCTGCAGGTTGATCCCCAGGAAATTGTACAGCACAGCCGCATCATAGTTTGCAATCTCCGGCACATACTTAGCCATATTGTAGACCACCGGGTACAGGGCAAACATGATCGGAAGCGTAATCAGGGAAGGCAGGCAGCCGCCGCTCATGGAATAGCCGTATTTGTCATAGATGGCCTGCTGCTCTCCCTGCATCCGCAGCATAGCCTGCTGGTCCCGGTTCTTTCCCGCATACTTTTTCTGCAGGGCTTGGATCTCTGGCATTACCACCGCATTGAGCTTCATCATTTTTTGCTGCTTTACAGTCAAAGGATACATGAGCATACGGGTGATAAAGGTAAACACAATAATACAAACACCAATATTTACAATGCCGATGTTGCTCAGCACCCAAAAAATCCCCCGCATCACGTAGCCCAGCAACCAGGCCAGCTGTTTTACAATCGGCCAGTTTTCATAGACCGACGCCGCCAAAAAAGTCATAAATTTCCTCCATACCATTCATTGTTCAGGGTACCGGGTCGTAACCTCCCTTGGAAAAGGGATTGCACCGCAGAATGCGCCAAAACGCCAAAGCGCCCCCTTTGCATACACCGTACTTTTCAATGGCTTCCACGGCGTACTGGGAGCAGGTTGGAATGTATTTGCAGTGAGTATAGCGCTTGAGAGGTGAGAGATTCCGCTGATAAAAACGAATGCAGGCAATGAACAGTTTCTTCATTCTCCCTCACCCTCCCGTTCCAGCAGCTGATGGTGCCGTCCCAAATGAAACAAGGCACTTTCGATTTCCTGATAGCTTTTGTTTTTTGCGTTCTGTCTGGCAATGACAACCAGGTCATGGCCAGCCCTCCACTGTTTCCAGTGGGTTCGGAAACTTTCCCGGATCAGCCTCTTGACCCGGTGGCGCACCACACTGTTCCCGACCTTCTTACTGACAGAGATTCCCACTCTGTTCTCCAGATTCCGGTCCTTCTCCAAAACATACATGACGAGAAGCCTGTTCCCGTAAGATTTACCCTGCCGGTAAACCCGACCGAAATCTTCCTTTTTTTTCAAAGAAACGAAATCCATCTTTTTTCCAGCTTCATAAAAGAATAGACCACAGAACTGCGGCCTATGCGGAAAGTTTCTTTCTACCTTTAGCTCTTCTGGCGGCCAGTACCTTTCTTCCGCCTGCTGTGCTCATTCTGGAGCGGAAGCCATGGACTCTGGCGTGAGAGCGCTTCTTCGGCTGAAACGTCATCTTCATCTGGGAACACCTCCTCCTGTTTTCATTTCCTGCCGCCGGGCGGCATTCATCACAAGTGTAGCATTTCTAGTATAGGCAAAGAGAATCCCTAAGTCAAGCGGTTTTTTTACTTTTCTTTTTCCCCAGGCTATCCACCGGATTTGCCGGTTATCAACGGGTTATCCACAAAATGTTGATAACTTGTTGATAATCTGTGTTTTTCCACCGGTATTTTTCCAAAAAACCGGGGCTTTTCTGGCTTTTCCCCGTGGATAACTTATACACAAAGCCTTCTCTGGGCAAAAAATTTTGTCTTTCCTCATTGAAAAATCCACAATAGTAAGGTAGAATAGGAGATAATTATTGTGGGTAAGTAGCGTAGTAAGGCAGGAGAATTGTTATGTTGCAGAAAATCCGAGAGAATTGGGACACCATTTTGAATACCTTGAAAGAGGACCAGGAATTGACGGATGTATCCTTCAAGACCTGGCTTCTTCCGCTGGAGCTGGTTTCCATGGACGGCAGCATGCTCACCATCCTGTTCCCCGGGGATAAACCCAGCGTTACGTACATAGAGAAGAAGTACAAATTTTTCATCCAGGTGGCCATTGAGGAGGTCACCGGTATCCGGTGCGAGGTGCAGTTTGTAACGCCCCACGCCCAGGGGGAGACGGAGAAAAAAAAGAACACCATTGACCCCTCCCTCTCCGCGGGAGCCAATCTGAACCCCCGCTACACCTTTGACACCTTTGTGGTGGGCTCCAACAACAAGATGGCCCACGCCGCCTCCCTGGCGGTGGCCGAATCCCCGGCGGAGATTTACAATCCGCTGTTCATCTACGGAGGCGTGGGGCTGGGTAAAACCCATCTGATGCACTCCATTGCCCACTTTATCTTAAAACAGAACCCAGCCGCCAAGGTGGTTTACGTCACCAGCGAAAAGTTTACCAACGAGCTGATTGACGCCATCCGGAACAAGAACAACATCACCACCACCGAATTCCGGGAGAAGTACCGGAACGTGGACGTGCTGCTCATTGACGATATTCAGTTTATTACTAATAAGGAAAGTACCCAGGAAGAGGTCTTCCACACCTTCAACACCCTCTATGAGGCCAAGAAGCAGATCATCATCTCCAGCGACCGTCCGCCCAAGGACATTGAAACCCTGGAGGAGCGGCTGCGTTCCCGGTTCGAGTGGGGCCTGACGGTGGACATCGGCGCGCCGGACTATGAAACCCGCATGGCCATCCTGCGGAAGAAAGAGGACCTGGAAGGCTACAACATAGATAATGAAGTAATCAAGTACATTGCCACCAACATCAAGTCCAACATCCGGGAGCTGGAGGGGGCCCTGACCAAAGTGGTAGCCTACTCCCGCATCACCAAAAACGAGATCACCCTGGAGCTGGCGGAGGAGGCCTTAAAGGACCGAATCTCCCCGGACCAGGTGCAGGAAATCACACCGGAGCGGATTCTGCAGGTGGTGGCGGAGCACTTCAAACTGAATTCCTCGGATCTGGTATCCGAGAGGAGGAATAAGGAGATTGTGCGTCCCAGGCAGATTGCCATGTATCTGTGCCGCAACATGACGGACACGCCGCTGACAACCATTGCCAAGTGCCTGAACAAGAAGGACCACTCCACCATCATCCACGGCATCGACAAAATTACCAAGGAGCTGGAGAAGGATGAGTCCCTTCAATATACCGTAGATGTACTGAAGAAGAAGCTGAACCCCAGTTGATAACCAGGTGGATAAGGCTGTGGACAGAAGGTGCATATTTTTCCCTCCTGTTTTCCTGTGGAAAAGGAGCCGGTTGTCCCGGTTTTATCCAGCGGTTCTTCACAGGGTTATCCCACAGGAACCAGAAGGCTGGACTCCTGGTACTTCTGTATTTTTTCCTAACTTGTCCACAATTCCACAGCACCTATTACTGCTGTTACTAAGAATCTCTTTTTAACATATTAATCCTACAGGGAAAAGGAGTTACCCACAATCATGAAACTGACTTTTCATAAAAACGACCTGCAGAATGCTATCACCATCGTCTCCAAAGCGGTTCCCGCCAAAACCACCATGCCGATTCTGGAGTGCATTCTCCTGGATGCCACGGGCGACGAGATCCGTCTCACGGCCAATGATATGGAGCTGGCTATTGAAACCCGGGTGGAGGGACAGATTCTGGAACATGGGAAAACGGCCATTGACGCCAAGCTCTTTTCCGAAATTATCCGCAAGCTGCCGGACAGCCAGGTGATTATTGAGGAGAGGGATGAGAAGATCACCATCCTCTGCGAGAAAGCCAACTTCAACATTTCCGGGCGGCGGGGAGACGACTTTGTGGCCATGCCCTCCATTGAGAAGGACCAGCATATCTGCCTTTCCCAGTTTACCCTGAAGGAGACGATCCGCCAGACCATCTTTTCCATTGCCGCCAGTGAAAACAATAAGCTGATGACCGGTGAGCTGTTTGAGATTGATGGCAATCAGCTGAAGGTTGTTTCCCTGGATGGCCATCGGATTTCCATCCGCAACGTGGAGCTGAAGGATACCTATGAGAAGAAAAAAGTAATTGTCCCCGGAAAGACGCTGATGGAGATCAGCCGGATTCTGCCGGGGGACAACGACAAGGAAGTGACCATCTTCTTCAGCCGCAACCATATTCTCTTTGAGTTTGACCAGACCCTGGTGCTTTCCCGGCTCATTGAGGGAGAGTATTTTAAAATTGATCAGATGATTTCCAGTGATTTCGAGACTAAAATTACTGTCAACAAGCGGGAATTCCTGGATTCCATTGAGCGGTCCACCCTGCTGATCCGGGAATCGGACAAAAAGCCCATCATCCTGGACATCCGGGATGGCAGCATGGAGCTGTCCCTGAATTCGGTGATTGGCTCCATGAAAGAGGACATCCTGATTCACAAGAAGGGAAAGGATATTCTCATTGGCTTCAACCCCCGGTTCCTCATTGACGCCCTGCGGGTCATTGACGATGAGGACATTGACATCTATATGGTTAACTCCAAGGCCCCGTGCTTTATCCGGGATGAGGAGAGCCGTTACATTTACCTGATTCTTCCGGTAAACTTTAATGTGAATCGATAGGAGACCTTATGCTGACATTTAAATTGAGAGAGGACCATATCAAGCTGGGACAGCTGCTGAAAGCCATGAACATGGTGGAGACCGGCGCAGACGCCAAGGATGTGATCCAGCAGGGAATGGTAAAGGTCAACGGGGAAATTGAAACCCGGAGAGGGAAAAAGCTTACCGAAGGGGACCAGGTCCTCTTTGAAGGGCAGACGGTGAAGATTGAAAAATGAAGATCCTCTCCCTGGAACTGCAAAACTATCGAAATTACCGGGAGCTGCAGCTGGAGTTTTCACCGGGGATCAACCTGCTCTACGGGGACAATGCCCAGGGAAAGACCAACGCCTTGGAGGCAATCTGTCTCTGCGCCACCTCAAAATCCCACCGGGGCACTAAGGACCGGGAGCTGATCCGCTTTGGGGAGGAGGAAGCCCACATCAAAGTGATGGTGGAAAAAAGGGGGATCCCCTGCCGGGTAGATATGCACCTGAAAAAAAACCGGGCCAAGGGGATTGCGGTTAACGGCGTGCCCCTGCGGCGGACGGCGGAGCTCTTTGGAATCCTGCACGTGGTATTCTTTGCCCCGGAGGACCTGAGCATTATTAAAGATTCCCCGGCGGAGCGGCGCCGGTTCCTGGACATGGAGCTTTGCCAGCTGGACCGCATTTATGCCCACAACCTGATCAGCTACAACAAGGTGATTACCCAGCGAAACAAGCTTTTGAAGGACCTGGACGACCATCCGGACCTTCGGGATACCTTGGATATATGGGATGAGCAGCTTGCTTCCTACGGCATTCCGCTGATCCAGAGCCGGAAGAATTTCATTGGGGAGCTGGACCAGCTGGTGAAAGAGATCCATCTCTCCTTAAGCGGCGGAAGGGAGGAGGCAGAGCTTTCCTATGCGCCGAATGTGGAGGCAGAGGAACTGCGGCGGGTACTGGCCCGGGAGCGGGTCCGGGATTTGAAGGTGCGTACCTCCCTTACCGGCCCCCATCGGGATGATATGATTTTTACGGTCAATGGCGTGGATGTACGCCATTTTGGTTCCCAGGGACAGCAGCGGACAGCGGCTCTTTCCCTGAAGCTGGCGGAAATAGAGATTGTGAAAAGGGTTATAAAGGACACGCCTATCCTCCTGTTGGACGATGTGCTGTCCGAGCTGGACGGAAGCAGACAGAAACAGCTGCTTCACCGGATTTCCCATATTCAAACAGTGATTACCTGCACAGGCCTGGACGACTTTGTGCAGCACTGTTTTCAGATAGACAAGGTCTTCCACGTGGAAGATGGCAGAGTGATAGGAGGTATTCATGAGCAGTAAGCAGCAGGACTATAATGCAGATCAAATACAGATCCTGGAAGGACTGGAGGCGGTAAGGAAGCGGCCCGGTATGTATATCGGCAGCACCTCTTCCCGAGGCCTCCATCATTTGGTTTATGAAATCGTGGACAATGCGGTGGACGAGGCCCTGGCCGGATTCTGCGATACCATCCAGGTGCAGATCAACCCGGACAATTCCATTATTGTGGAGGACAACGGCCGGGGAATCCCGGTGGACATCCAGGCCAAGGCGGGAAAGTCCGCCCTGGAAGTGGTATTCACCATCCTTCACGCCGGCGGCAAGTTCGGAGGCGGGGGATATAAGGTTTCCGGCGGCCTCCATGGCGTGGGCGCCTCGGTGGTCAACGCCCTCTCCACCTGGCTGGATGTGGAGATCTACCGGGACGGCAACATCTACCACCAGCGGTATGACCGGGGTAAGGCAGAAAAGCCGGTGGAGATCATCGGCACCTGCAAAAAATCAAAAACCGGCACCAAGGTTCATTTTCTGCCGGATGACACCATCTTTGACGAAACGGTTTACGATTACGACACCCTGAAGCAGCGGCTCCGGGAGACTGCTTTCCTCACCAAAAACCTGAAGATTATCCTGCGGGATCAGCGGGGGGAGGAGCCCAAGGAAAAGATTTTCCACTATGAGGGCGGTATACGGGAGTTTGTCCAGTACCTTAACAAGACCAAGACCCCGCTGTATGACAAGGTTATCTACTGCGAGGGCACCAAGGATAAAATCTATGTGGAGGTAGCCTTTCAGCACAATGATTCCTTTACGGAGAGCACCTACACCTTCGTCAACAACGTGATCACCCCGGAGGGCGGCACCCACCTGTCCGGCTTTAAGAATGCCTTGACCAAGACCTTTAACGATTACGCTAGACGGAACAAAATCTTAAAGGACAATGAGCAGAACCTGTCCGGGGACGACATCCGGGAAGGCCTCACCGCCATTGTCAGCATCAAGATTGAGGACCCCCAGTTTGAGGGGCAGACCAAGCAGAAGCTGGGCAACAGCGAGGCCCGGGGAGCGGTGGACGCGGTGGTCAGTGAGCAGGTGACCTATTTCCTGGAGCAGAACCCGTCCATTGCCAAGATTATCTGCGAAAAGGCCATTCTGGCCCAGCGGGCCCGGGCGGCGGCCCGGAAGGCCCGGGACCTGACCCGGAGAAAGACGGCCCTGGAGACCATGGCCCTGCCGGGCAAGCTGGCAGACTGCTCGGACAAGAATCCGGAAAACTGCGAGATCTTCATTGTGGAGGGAGACTCCGCCGGCGGCTCCGCCAAGTCCGCCCGGTCCCGGAGCACCCAGGCCATCCTGCCCCTCCGGGGAAAGATCCTCAACGTGGAGAAGGCCAGCCTGGACAAGATCTACGGCAACGCGGAGATCAAAGCCATGATTACCGCCTTCGGCACCGGCATCCATGACGAGTTTGACATTGCCAAGCTGCGCTACCACAAGATCATCATCATGACCGATGCGGATGTGGACGGCGCCCATATCAGTACCCTGCTGCTGACCTTCATGTACCGGTTTATGCCGGAGCTGATCAAGCAGGGGTACGTGTACCTGGCCCAGCCGCCGCTGTTTAAGGTGGAGAAAAACAAAAAAGTCTGGTATGCCTACAGCGATATAGAGCTGGACAAGATTCTGCAAGAGATCGGCCGGGACAGCAACAACAAGATCCAGCGCTACAAAGGCCTGGGTGAGATGGACGCGGAGCAGCTGTGGGAGACCACTATGGACCCGGAAAAGAGGATTTTAAAGCGGGTGATGATGAACGAGGAGACCGAGTCGGAGGTGGACATTACCTTCACCACCCTCATGGGAGACAAGGTGGAGCCTCGCCGGGAATTCATTGAGGCCAACGCCCAGTACGTGAAGAACCTGGATATTTAAGCGGAGGAAATTATGGATTCGACTATTTTTGATTTTGATAAGATTCATGACGTGGACCTGAAAAAGACCATGGAGGAATCTTATATCGATTACGCCATGAGCGTCATCGTATCCCGGGCTCTTCCGGATGTGCGGGACGGTTTAAAGCCGGTGCAGAGAAGAATTCTTTACTCCATGATCGAGCTGAACAACGGGCCAGATAAGCCTCACCGGAAATGTGCCCGTATCGTAGGCGATACCATGGGTAAATATCATCCCCACGGGGACAGCTCTATCTATGAGGCCCTGGTCAAGCTGGCCCAGGATTTCTCCACCCGGTACCCCCTGGTGGACGGCCACGGAAACTTTGGCTCCGTGGACGGTGACGGCGCTGCGGCCATGCGGTACACCGAGGCCCGGCTCAGCAAGATTTCCATGGAGATGACCGCGGACATCAACAAGGACACTGTGGACTTTACCCCAAACTTTGATGAGACGGAGAAGGAGCCGGTGGTGCTCCCTTCCCGTTTCCCCAACCTGCTGGTCAACGGTACCTCCGGCATTGCCGTGGGCATGGCCACCAACATCCCGCCTCACAACCTGCGGGAGACCATCAACGCGGTGGTCAAGATCATAGACAACCAGGTGCTGGAGGACAGGGAGACCACCATAGAGGAGCTGCTGGAGATTGTCAAGGGGCCGGATTTTCCCACCGGCGCCGTGATTCTGGGCAGAGGCGGCATTGAGGAGGCGTACCGCACCGGCCGGGGCAAGATCAAGGTGCAGGCAGTGACGGAGATTGAGGCCATGTCCAATGGCAAGAGCCGCATTATTGTCACGGAGCTGCCCTACATGGTCAACAAGGCCCGGCTCATTGAAAAAATTGCCGACCTGGTGAAGGAAAAGCGGGTGGACGGCATTACGGACCTGCGGGATGAGTCGGACCGGTCCGGCATGCGGATCTGCATTGAGCTGCGGCGGGACGCCAACGCCAACATTGTGCTGAACCAGCTGTTCAAGCACACCCAGCTGATGGACACCTTTGGGGTGATCATGCTGGCGCTGGTGAACAATAAGCCCAAGGTGCTGAACCTTTCGGAGATGCTGCACCTGTACCTGGACCACCAGAAGGATGTGGTGACCCGGCGTACCAAGTACGATCTGAACAAGGCGGAGGAGCGGGCCCACATCTTGCAGGGGCTGCTCATTGCCCTGGACAACATTGACGAGGTGATCCGGATCATCCGGGGGTCCGAGACGGTGCAGCTGGCCAAGCAGCGGCTGATGGAGCGCTTTGGCTTAAGCGACGCCCAGGCCCAGGCCATTGTAGACATGCGGCTGCGCACCCTCACCGGCTTGGAGAGGGATAAGCTGGAGAAGGAGTTCCAGGAGCTGCAGCTGCGGATTGCCGAGTTGAAGGCGATCCTGGCCGATGAGAAGAAACTGCTGCAGGTGATCAAAGAGGAGATCCTGATTATTGCGGAAAAGTACGGGGATGACCGGCGGACCAAGATTGGCTTGGATATGGACGATATTTCCGTGGAGGATATTATTCCCGATGAGCCCATGGTCATTGCCATGACCAACCTGGGGTACATCAAGCGGATGAGCGTGTCCAACTTCAAGAGCCAGCACCGGGGCGGCAAAGGCGTCAAGGGAATGCAGACCATTGAGGAGGACTATATTGAAGACCTGCTGATGACCACCAACCACCACTATATCATGTTCTTCACCAACCTGGGGAAGGTGTACCGGCTGAAGACCTATGAGATTCCGGAGGCCGGGCGCACTGCCCGGGGAACCGCCATTGTGAACCTGATCCAGCTGGCACCCGGGGAGAAGGTGACGGCTATCATCTCCATCAAGGAGTACCAGGACGGCCGGTACCTGTTCATGGCCACCAAACAGGGCATGGTGAAGAAAACGTCCATCCGGGATTACGAAAATATCCGCAAATCGGGCCTGGCTGCCATTTCCCTGCGGGACGGCGACGAGCTGATTGAGGTGAAGTTTACCGACGACAAAAAGGATATGATCCTAGTGACCCGCCTGGGCCAGTGCATCCGCTTCCATGAGACGGATGTGCGCCCCACCGGCCGCACCTCCATGGGCGTCATTGGCATGAAGCTGGATCCCGGCGACGAGGTCATTGGTATGCAGATGAACACCCAGGGGGAATCCCTGCTTATTGTCTCCGAAAACGGCATGGGCAAGCGGACCCTGATGGAGGAATTTACCCCCCAGAACCGGGGAGGAAAGGGTGTCAAGTGTTATAAGATCAGCAGCCGCACCGGCAATATTGTGGGGGCCAAGGCGGTGAAGGATAACCAGGAGATTATGCTGATTACCACCGAGGGCATTATCATCCGCATGAATGTGGAGGATATTTCGGTTCTGGGCCGTATCACTTCCGGCGTGAAGCTCATTGATATGGAGAAGGATATCCGGGTGGCTAGCATTGCCAAGGTAAGAGAGGGAAGCTCTAGCGAGAGCGACGAGCAGATTCTGCTGAATCTGGAGAAGGAATCGGAAAAATAGGAGGGGAAAAAATGGCTTTTCGCATTATTACAGATTCCGCAACCGATATGCCCCAGGAGATCCGGGAGAAATACCATCTCCACGTGATTCCCACCCCATTCATCTTAAACGGGGTGGACCATCTGGACGGGGATGAGATCACCACAGAGGAATTTTACAATTATTTGGACGATGACAAGAATGTGATCTCCACCTACCACATCAATGCATTTATGTTCCGGAATGCCTTTGAACCCTATGCCAAAGCCGGAGATGAGGTACTCTACTGCTGCTTTTCCACTGGTATTGCGGGTACCTACAATGCCGCAAATCTGGCAAAAGAGGAATTGCTGGAGGAGTATCCGGATTTCCAGCTGACGATCCTGGATTGCAAGAGCGCATCCCTGGGCTTTGCGCTGATTGTGTACAAGCTGCTGAAAATGCAGGCCAACGGGGCTCCTAAGGAGCTGATCCTGGAGGCGGCAGATTTTTATGTGGAGCATATCCGCCATATCCTGACCCCCCAGACCCTGAAATACCTGATCAAAGGCGGGCGGGTGAAAAAATTCAGCGGAATTGTGGGGGAAGCTTTGGATATAAAGCCGATTATTGAGGTGAATAAACTGGGCGCCTTAGACCCCATTTCCAAGGTACGGGGGAGAAAAAAATCCCTCCGGGCCCTGGTGGACTATGTGGAGGAGAATATCTGTTCCAAGGAAGGCCAAATGGTGGGAATCTGTGATGCCGGGGACAAAGAATCCCTGGAGACAGCTAAGGCTATGCTGCTGGAGCATATTCACCCGGGAGAGCTGGTGGTGGGGACCATCGGCTGTGCCATTGGAGCCCACACTGGCCGGGGGCTGATCGGCATTGTGTTCTTTGACGCGGAGGATAAGCCGGAGTACGCAGCGTATCTGAAGTAGGAGCGTTTTCTGCGTTTGCGGATGGGAGCCGCCGGATCCAGACAGCGGCAGGGAAAGGGGATGACCATGAGAATCATACACACAAAGGAGATTATTCGCAATATCAGGGACATGTGTATAGAGGCCAACTATACCCTGTCCGAGGATATGGCGGAGGCCCTTGCCGCCGGTGTCCAGGTGGAAACCTCACCGCTGGGAAAGAAAATCCTCCGGCAGCTCCAGGAAAACCTGGAGATTGCGGAGAAGGACCGTATCCCCATTTGCCAGGATACCGGCATGACCGTGGTGTATGCCCAGGTAGGCCAGGAGGTGGTGGTGGAGGGCGGCAGCCTGACCGATGCCATCCACGAGGGGGTGCGCCAGGGATATGTGGATGGTTTTCTGCGCAAGTCTGTGGTGGAGGACCCCATTGAGCGAAAGAATACCCAGGACAATACCCCAGCCATCATCCACTATGACATTGTGCCGGGCCGGGAGGTGGTGCTGACCGTAGCTCCCAAGGGGGCCGGAAGCGAAAACATGAGCCGGCTGGTGATGCTGAAGCCTGCCGATGGCTTGGAGGGGGTCAAGCAGGTGATCCTGGATACAGTCCGGGAAGCGGGGCCCAACGCCTGCCCGCCTATAGTGGTGGGCGTGGGAATCGGCGGAAATTTTGAAAAGTGCGCCGAGATGGCAAAGCAGGCCCTGACCCGTGAGCTGTACGAGGAGTCCCCCATTCCCTATGTGCAGGAGCTGGAGGCGGAGATGCTGGAAAAAATCAACCAGATGGGCATTGGCCCGGCGGGCCTGGGGGGAAGCGTCACGGCTCTGGCGGTGAATATTGAAACCTACCCTACCCATATTGCCAGCCTGCCGGTGGCCGTGAATATCTGCTGCCATGTAAACCGCCATGTGAGGAGGGTCTTGTAATGAATTATAAGCTGACGATGCCTCTGACCAAAGAAGCGGCGGGAAAGCTGCAGGCAGGGGATACGGTATCCATCACCGGCACTATCTATACCGCCCGGGATGCGGCCCACCAGCGGATGACGGAGGCTCTGGACCGGGGGGAGGAGCTGCCCATTCCCCTGGAAGGGACTGTCCTCTACTATATGGGGCCCTCCCCGGCTCGGGACGGGCGTCCCATTGGCTCCGCCGGCCCCACCACCGCCAGCCGGATGGACAAGTATACGCCCCGGCTATTGGACCTGGGCCTGGCCGGCATGATTGCCAAGGGAAAGAGGAGCCAGGCTGTGAAGGATTCCATTGTCAAAAACGGGGCCGTGTACTTTGCCGCCGTGGGCGGCGCAGGCGCCCTTCTCTCCCAGCGGATTAAAAAGGCAGAGGTGGTGGCCTACGAGGATCTGGGAGCCGAGGCCATCCGCAGGCTGGAGGTGGAGGACTTTCCCGCCATTGTGGTGGTGGACTGCAGGGGGAATGACCTGTACCAGATGGTAATGGAGAAGGCGGAGGAAAAGAAAGAATAGGCGTTTTCCGCAAAAATGCAAAAACTTTTTCATATACGAAAAAAGGCGTTGACAAGAATTTTTCTTTTTAGTATAATACACTAAGCGTCTGAAGACGCGGCAATTTCATACGGTTTATGGAATTCGGAGAAATACTCAAGAGGCCGAAGAGGCGCCCCTGCTAAGGGTGTAGGTCGGGCAACCGGCGCGAGGGTTCAAATCCCTC
>CAJFTW010000138.1 GCA_904420025.1 Candidatus Pseudolachnospira avium | reverse complement strand
CAGCACACCTGGCCGGACGAGGGGGACCGGACCGCATGGGGGGAAGCGTTTCAGGTGATTCGAAACGGGCAGCCGCAGCCGGAGCGGTTTTGGCTCCGGGAGCCGGTGACGGGATACATGATGGCAATCTGTGGCCAGGAGGAGATGGCACCTAGGCTGTGGCAGACAGAAGAGAAGGAAGTAAAGGAGTTATTTGGATGGAATGGGCCGAACTGATGGATACATTCTGGGAAGCTACCAGCACCCTGCCGTTTTTGTTTGCGGCATTTTTGCTGGTGGAGTGGATTGAGAAAAAAGGGCAGGATAAATTTGCCCAGGCCCTGCAGCGGACCGGAAAGGCAGGGCCGGTGCTGGGGGCCGTGCTGGGGTGTATCCCCCAGTGCGGCTTCTCCGCCGCCTCCGCCAACCTGTATGCGGTGGGGCTGGTGACGCCGGGGACGCTGCTGGCGGTGTTCATTGCCACCTCGGACGAAGCCTTCCTGATTATGATGGCCCATCCGGAGGGGATTCCCTGGGTGGGAAAACTGATTCTCTGCAAGATTGTCATTGGGGTGGTGGCCGGGTATCTGGCAGATGGCTGGAACCGGCTGCATCCTCTGGGAAAACCCAAACGGCTGGAGCAGCTGTGTGAGAAGGTCCATGAGGAGGAGGAAGGCATCTTCCGGGCGGCCTTGGAGCACACGGTGAAGATCTACGTATTTCTGCTGGTGCTGATGCTGAGCCTGGAAATTTTGATGGAGCTGGGCGGCGCGGACGTGGTGAACCGGATTGCCTCTGGCACCGGCCTGTGGCAGCCGTTCCTTACGGCGGCGGTGGGGCTGATCCCCAGCTGCCTGCCCTCGGTGGTGCTGGCGGAGCTGTTTCTGGATGGCGCCATCTCCTTCGGGGCCGTCACTGCCGGCCTGGTGTCTGGGGCCGGCGTGGGGGTGGCGGTTCTGTTCCGGGCCAACCCGGACCGGCGGGAGAATATGCGGCTGGCGGCCATCCTCTACGGGACCGGCGTCATCAGCGGGTTGCTGCTGCAGCTGCTGGGCATATAGCCGGGAGGAGCGGGTATGCGGTTGAACAAATTTTTGAGTGATGCCGGCGTCTGCTCCCGGCGGGAGGCGGACCGGTGGATGGAGGCCGGCCGGGTGACCGTGGACGGGGATGTGGCCCGGCCCGGCTGCCAGGTAGGACCGGAGAGCCGGGTGCTGGTGGACGGCCGTCCGGTGGAGCCGGAACAGAGGAAGGTGCTGCTGGCGGTGTATAAGCCACGGGGCATTGTGTGCACCACCGCCCGCCATGCCGGGGAGAAAAATATTGTGGACCTGGTGGGGTATCCCCAGCGGCTCTACCCGGTGGGGCGGCTGGATAAGGAGTCCGAAGGGCTGATTCTTATGACCAACATGGGGACGCTGATGGATCAGATCCTTCGGAGCCGGAATGGCCATGAAAAGGAGTATCTGGTGCAGATCAACCGGCCGGTGACCCTGGATTTTTTAGAGAAGATGCGCGGAGGCGTTCCGATCCTGGACACGGTGACCCGCCCCTGTACTGTAGAAAAGATAGGGGCGGACCGGTTCCGGATTGTGCTGACTCAGGGGCTGAACCGGCAGATCCGCCGGATGTGCGAGGCCCTGGGCTGCCGGGTGGAGTCCCTAAAGCGGGTGCGGGTGGTGAATATCCTCCTGGGAGACCTGCAGCCTGGCCAGTACCGGGAAATCCAGGGGGAGGAAAAGCAGGCGCTGCTGACGGCCCTGGAGGCCGGGGACAAGGGCGGAGGCCAGAGGCCGGCACCGCAGTCAGATGGAAAAAAGGCAAGTAGGAGGCCCGAATGGAACAGACAAAAATGGAACGGATGAAGGAGCTGGTGGAGCAGCTGAACGCGGCTTCCCGGGCGTATTATCAGGAGAGCCGGGAGATCATGCCCAACCTGGAGTATGACCGGCTGTACGATGAGCTGCAGGCCCTGGAGAAAGAGACCGGGATTGTGCTCTCCGCCAGCCCCACCATCCATGTGGGATATGAACTGTTGAGCCAGCTGCCCAAGGAGGCCCATGAGAGCCCCATGCTGTCCCTGGATAAGACCAAGGATATTGAGGAGCTGGGGGAGTGGCTGGGGGACCAGGAGGGGCTGCTTTCCTGGAAGATGGACGGCCTGACCATTGTCCTCACCTACCGCAACGGGGAGCTGGCCAAGGCCGTGACCCGGGGAAATGGGGAGATTGGGGAGGTGGTGACGGGCAACGCCCGGACCTTCCGGAACATCCCCCTGCAGATTGCCTATACGGGGGAGCTGATCCTCCGGGGGGAGGCAGTGATCCGCTATTCGGATTTCATGAGGATCAATGCGGAGCTGACGGATGAGGACGAGAAATATAAAAACCCCCGCAACCTGTGCAGCGGCTCCGTACGGCAGCTGAACAGCCAGGTGACGGCCCAGCGCAGCGTCAGCTTTTACGCCTTTACCCTGGTGAAGGCGGAGGGCGTGGACTTCCACAATTCCCGGTCTGCACAGCTGGAGTGGCTCCGGGCCATGGGCTTTGACGTGGTGCATTACGAGCGGGTGAACCGGGACAGTGTTGCCTCATCGGTGATCTCCTTTGCCGGCAAGGTGGCGGAGAACGACCTGCCCTCAGACGGGCTGGTGCTGACCTATGAGGATATTGCCTATGGCCAATCCCTGGGGCGGACGGCCAAGTTCCCTCGGGATTCCATCGCCTTTAAGTGGGCGGATGAACAGGGGGAGACCACCCTGAAGGAGATTGAGTGGAGCCCTTCCCGCACCGGCCTCATCAATCCAGTGGCAATCTTCGAGCCGGTGCAGCTGGAGGGAACCACCGTGAGCCGGGCCAGCGTCCACAACCTGAGCATTCTGGAGGATCTGCAGCTGGGCATCGGCGACCGGATTACCGTGTACAAGGCCAACATGATCATTCCCCAGATTGCGGACAACCTGACCCGCAGCGGTCCGGTGCAGCCGCCGGAGACTTGCCCGGTGTGTGGCGGAAGGACGGAGATTCACCAGACTACCGATGTAAAGTCCCTGTACTGCACCAATCCGGAATGCCAGGCCAAGAAGCTCAAGAGCTTTGCCCTTTTTGTCAGCCGGGATGCCATGAATATTGATGGCCTTTCGGAGGCCACCCTGGAGAAATTCATCGGCGCCGGGTTTGTCCACGATTTTGCGGACCTGTTTGCCCTGGGAGAGCATGAGACGGAGATCACGGAGATGGAGGGGCTGGGCCAAAAGTCCTTTGACAACCTGATGGAAGCACTGGAGCGGGCCCGCCACACAACCCTGCCCCGGCTTATTTACAGCTTGGGCATTGCCAACATTGGACCGGCCAACGCCCGGATCCTGTGCCGCGCCTTTGATTACGATGTGGAAAAGCTGCGCCACGCAGGGCAGGAGGAGCTGGTGGAGGTGGACGGGATCGGCGAGGTCATTGCCCAGGGGATACAGGAATATTTTGCGGATCCGGATCACCAGCGGCTGCTGGACCGGCTGCTGGCGGTGCTGGAGCTGGAGAAACCCCAGGCGGAGAGCAATTCCCAGCCCTTTGCGGGCAAGACCTTTGTGATCACCGGCAGCCTGGAGCGGTTCCCCAACCGGAAAGCGGCCCAGGAGTGGATTGAGAGCCTGGGAGGAAAGGCGGCAGGCAGTGTCAGCAGCAAGACCAGCTACCTGGTCAACAATGACACCACCTCCAATTCCTCCAAGAACCGGAAGGCCAAGGAGCTGGGCATCCCTATCCTCTCGGAGGAGGGGCTGCTGCAGCTGGCGGAACAGGAGGAAGCATAGATGAAACTGGTAACAGGTATTTTTCGTTTTGGAATGGGCGTCTGTGTGGTGCTGATGGCCTTGGTTATTTTTAACTTTTTTACCGGAGCTATCAATGAACGGCTGCAGTATAGTGGTATCAGTGGCTTATGCCTAGCTGGCTTTGGAGTGGCGCTGGCGGCCTTTATCCATCTGCATCGGAAGATTAAGAATACGTTTTGGCAGAATGGAGGAGAAGCATGAAATATGATTTGATCATCATTGGCGCGGGACCGGCAGGCATCTTTACGGCCCTGGAGCTGATCCGCGGGGGAAGTACCCAGAAAATTTTGCTGGTGGAGAAGGGCGTGGCCATTGAAAAACGCCGCTGCCCCAAGGTGAAAACCCAGAAATGTGTCAACTGTAAGCCCTACTGCCACATCACCACGGGCTTCTCCGGGGCCGGGGCTTTTTCCGATGGAAAATTGTCCTTAAGCTATGAGGTGGGCGGGGACTTTCCCAGCCTGGTGGGCGAGCGGTTTGCCCAGGAGCTCATTGACTACACGGATTCCATCTATCTGGAGTTCGGCGCAGACCAGCATGTGGAAGGGTTGGGCCAGACGGAGGAGGTCAAGGAGATCCGCAAGCGGGCCATCCGGGCCGGCCTGAAGCTGGTGGACTGCCCCATCCGCCATCTGGGCACAGAGAAAGCCCAGGCCATCTATTACTCCATTGAGCAGTACTTGCTGGAACACGGGGTGGAGGTCTGGTTTGGATACGAGTGCCGGAATCTGATTTTGGAGAATAGTGTCTGCCGGGGTGTGATCCTGGAGCATGAAGGCGTGGAACAGGAGGTTTACGGGAACCGGACCGTCATTGCCACCGGCCGCCGGGGAGCGGACTGGCTGGACCACATCTGCGCGGAGCACGGCATTGCCCACCAGCCGGGGACTGTGGATATTGGCGTCCGGGTGGAGGTGCGCAACGAGGTGATGGAGACGGTGAACCGGGTCCTCTACGAGTCCAAGCTCATCGGCTATCCCAAGCCCTTTAAGAACAAAGTACGGACCTTCTGCCAGAATCCGGGCGGTTTTGTGAGCCAGGAAAACTATGACAACGACCTGGCGGTGGTCAACGGCCATTCCTACAAGGAGCTGAAATCGGACAACACCAACCTGGCCATCCTCTGTTCCCACAACTTCAACCAGCCCTTTAACCAGCCCATCGCCTACGCCCAGAAGGTGGGCGAGCTGACCAATATGCTGGGGGCCGGGCACATTCTGGTGCAGCGGTACGGGGATATTCTGGATGGCAAGCGCACCTGGCCCAAGGAGCTTTCCCAGTCCAATGTGAAGCCTACGCTGCCGGACGCGGTGGCCGGGGATATTACCGCGGCCATGCCCTACCGCTCCATGCTGAATATTATCAACTTTATTGCGGCGCTGGATCAGGTGGTGCCGGGCTTTGCCTCGGAGGAGACCCTCCTGTACTCGCCGGAGCTGAAGTTTTACAGCAACCGGGTGAAGATGGATCAGAACCTGAACACCAGCATCCAGGGGCTCCACTGCCTGGGAGATTCCAGCGGCTGGACCCGGGGACTGATGATGGCTTCCTCCATGGGGGTACACATGGGGCGCCAGATTCTGGCGGCGGAGAAGGAGCAGGTATGAAGATCGGCCTGCTGCAGATGAAGGTATTGCCGGACCAGCCAGAGGAAAACCGCCGGACGGTGGCGCGGCTGGTGCAGGAGGCGGCAGAGCAGGGCTGTGACGTGGCGGTGCTCCCGGAAACCTGGAACACCGGCTTCTTCCCCAGAGAGCGGATGGGGGAACTGGCGGAGGAGGACGGCGGGGCCAGCCGGGCCCTGCTGGCGGAGCTGGCCGCCCGCTATCAGATGAACCTGGTGGGCGGCTCCCTGGTCACCCGCCGGGAGGAGGGAAGAGCAGAGGAAGCTTCCGCTATTTGCGTGGGTGACAGCAAGGCCACGCATAATCAGACAGAGGAGAATCCGTCCTGCAAGCCTCTGTTTTACAATACCGCCTACGTCTTTGACCGGCAGGGGCGGCAGCTGGCCCGGTATGACAAAGTTCATGGATTTTCCCTGGCGGGGGAGAATCAATTCTTTCAGCCGGGCCAGGCCCTCTGTACGTTTCGGTTGGACGGGATTCCGGCGGGGCTGATCCTCTGCTATGATCTTCGCTTTGGAGAGCTGGCTCGGTCGCTGGCGCTCCAGGGGATCCAGCTGCTCTTTGTGCCAGCCCAGTGGCCGTTCCCCCGGCAGGAGCACTGGCGGATTTTGAACCAGGCCCGGGCCATTGAAAACCAGCTGTACGTGGCCTGCGTCAACGGCTGCGGGGACTACGGCGGCGTTGTTTCCTGCGGCTCCTCCATGCTGGTGGATCCCCTGGGACAGGTGGTATGCCAGGCGGGAACGGAGGAACAGATGGTGTGCGGTGAGGCAGATTTCTCCCAGGTTGCCCGGGTGCGGGCACAGATTCCGGTGTTTCAGGACCGGCGGCCGGAGGTATACCGGCTGGAGCGTCCATCCGGCTGCAGCTAAATGTCCAAGGGTAAAATCAGCGGCAGGCTGCTGGAGAGAGGTGGGCGATATACTGCCCCAAACAGCGAAATTGTGAAAACAGCGGTAAATGCGGGGGCCGGGCTACTGCTGAAATCTTCAAAATCGCAAAAACAGTGGTAAAGCCTCCCAAATTGGGTGCTCGGGATGAGAGAAAAGAAGAAACTTCGTCCCGGCAGCCTACAGCGGAAGAAAATAGGGCTTCCGCTCCCGGAATACCGTATAATACCGGAAGCCGCAGGCGGCCAGCAGATCCCGCAGCTCCGGAAAGCGGCTTCCCAGGTCCTTGGGATCATGGGCGTCAGAGCCCAATGTCAGAATCTCGCCGCCCATCTCCCGGTAGCGCAGGAGAACAGAAGGGCTGGGGTTGGTGACACCGCAGCGGGAGCGCAGCCCGGCGGTGTTGCACTCCAGCCCTTTTCCCTTATCAATCAGCGTCCGCAGAATCTCATCCAACACATCCCCGTAGGCGTCCAGAGGATCCCGGTCCCCCCCATGAGCCCCGTAGCGCAGCACATAGTCAATATGGCCGGCCACATCAAAGCAGTCGTATTTCCGCAGGTTTTCCAGCTCCTCCTCAAAGTAAAGCCGGTAAGCCTCCTCCTCGGCAATATCCTGGAAAAAAGCGGGCTCATAAGGGTCCAGGCGGCGGGATACGTGGGTGGAGCCGATGACAAAGTCAAAGGGGTAGGTGTCCACATATTTCGGAAGCCGGCTGCCCAGATGGGGCTGCAGGCCCAGCTCCACCCCCAGGCGCAGCTGGATCCGCCCTTTCCAGGCATTTTGCAGCTGTTGAACAGCCGGTACGTAGGCAGGGGTGTCCAGGAGGAAGTCCAGTTCCCCCGGAGGGAAATCCAGATCCTGGTGGTCTGTAAAACAGATTTCTTTCATCCCCAGAGAGACGGCCTTTTCCAGCTGGGCCTCCGGGGCTGCCTCCGAGTCGCTGGAAAAGGCGGTGTGCACATGAAAATCGCTATACATAGAAAGATCCTTTCTTTTTTCCCAGCATACCGGAACCGGAAAAGGTTGTCAAGAAAGGCCTTTACAATTTTCAGATTTCCGGAGATAATAATACCAGAAAACGATTCAGAAGGGAGCGTTGTTCATGGACGAGCGTCTGAAAACCTTGGCCCACAACCTGGTCAGCTATTCCTGCCGGGTGCAGCCGGGAGAGAAGGTGTATATTGAGTATATTGGCCACGATACCACAGACCTGGCCCGGCTGCTGGTGAAGGAGGTATACCAGGCCGGCGGGCTGCCTTTTGTTCACTTCCAGGACCCCCGGGTGCGCCGGGAATTGATCTGGAACTGCCGGGAAGAGCAGCTGGAACTGATGGCCCGGCGGGATATGGAAGAGATGCGGCAGATGAATGCCTATATTGCGGTCCGGGGGGCGGACAATATATCTGAGCTCTCGGATGTGCCGGCGGACCGGCTGGAGTTGTTCTCCAAGATATACCAGCGGCCGGTGATGGATATTCGGGTCAATGACACCAAGTGGGTGGTTCTCCGGTATCCCAACGCCTCCATGGCCCAGGCAGCGGGCACCAGCCTGGAGGCCTTTGAAGATTTCTATTACCATGTATGCAATCTGGACTATTCCCGGATGGCCGAGGCCATGAAGCCGCTGCAGGCGCTGATGGAGCGGACGGACCGGGTGCGCCTGGTGGGGCCCGGCACGGACCTCTCCTTCTCCATCAAAGGCATTCCGGTGGTCCCTTGTGCCGGGGAGTGCAACATTCCAGACGGGGAAATTTACACGGCGCCGGTGCTGGATTCGGTGGAGGGCGTGCTGACCTACAATACCCCTTCAGTGGAGCAGGGCTTTACCTTTGAGAATGTGCGGCTGAAGTTCCACCAGGGAAAGATTGTGGAAGCCACCGCCAATGACACCGAGCGGATCAACCGGATCTTTGACACGGACGAGGGGGCCCGGTATGTGGGCGAGTTTGCCTTGGGCGTAAACCCTTATGTGGAGAAGCCCATGAAGGACATCCTCTTTGATGAGAAGATTTCCGGCTCTTTCCACTTTACCCCCGGCTGCTGCTACGAGGATGCCCCCAACGGTAACCACTCGGCCGTCCACTGGGATCTGGTCTGCATTCAGCGGCCGGAGTATGGCGGCGGAGAAATCTACTTTGACGATGTGCTGATCCGCAAGGACGGGCGTTTTGTACTGCCGGAGCTGCAGTGCCTGAATCCGGAGAATTTAAAGTGAATTGTTAGCGCCGGAGCCAAATTCGCTGGCTCCGGCGCTGCATTTGCCGATCCCTAATCCGATCCATACTTCTGCCGGCGGAATCCGTCCTAGCTTTGCTTCTGCCGGAACCAGTATTCCGTGTATTGGGCAAGAATGGGGACCATCTCCCGGACGGACAGGCCGCTGGTGTTCGAGCAGCATATTCACCCGCTGCTTCAGGGAATAGTCTCCGGAAAGCGTCCTCCCGAAGTGGAGCGGGATGTTGGTCAGGCTTCCGCGTTCCATGAAGCGGGCCACATAGTTAACGTCCATATCCATTTTTTCTGCAATGCCTTCCTCGATTTCCCGGTCATAATAGGCATAGCCCGGTTGGTCGGCCAGGCGATTCCCCAGCTCCCGGCCTCCGCTGCCGAATTCACGGCTGATGGTAATAAGAAAGCGCCCCACAAACACGCCGTCCAGCGTCTGATACAAAGCCGATGCCAGCATGCTGACTGCGCCGGGAAGGGCAGCCAGGAAGAAAAGCCTCAGCGGCGGTGTCTTGGAAAACAGGTTAGTGGAATTCATAGTTTTATCCTTTCTTTCTATATAAATGATGAGATTCCCGCCTGCGGCGGTAAACCTGTATGTCCGCTGACGCGGACACCACCATACAAGAAAGCGCCCGGTTATCTGTTACAATAACCGGGCGCACCCGACATCTTCTCTGACCAGAGGGCATAGCCCTCTCTGTGTATTGCGATACACGATCCTCCGATGAGCAGGATTCAGTTGAGTTTGGTGTGCAGCAGCGTCACGTACCTTTTGGTCAGGGACAGCAGGGCGGCCTGGGGCTCCTCGCCCAATTCCTGAAATACGGTCTGTTCCGCCTGCACCAGTGGGAGAATGACCTGACGGCTCAGCTCCAGCCCCTTTTCCGTCAAAAGAATCTGCTTATTCTTCTGATTCCCCGGAACAGGCTCCAGCGCAATAAGCCCCTGGTTTGCCAGCTTTTTCAGCGCGGAGTTAACCGTCTGAGGCGGAACATGCCAGGCAGCGCAGAGCTCCCGCTGGGTATACGTGTTACCCTCCTCGTACAAGGAGTACAGCAGCCACAGGGCAGTGTCGGAAATGCTATGGCTCTGGGCATACCGGTGATAGATTTCATCCATCTCCCGGTAGAGTTGATTAAATTGGGCCAGGGAGCCGGTAATTGGTTTTTTCATGGCTACCTCCATTTTATCCGAAACCGGATATTCTGCATTATAGTCCGAAACCGGATAATTGTCAAGGGGAAAATAAAGCCTTCCGAAGCTCCGCGGAATGGCAGGAGCCTCGGAAGGCGTACAGGGGGGCTGAAATAGTTTAAATATTTTCCGGACAAAATAATTTAGCAGGCAAACTTGACTGTCCTGCGGCTTGACGGTAAAATGGGTACATAATCGGTGGGCTTACCGGAAAGGGGCGTGGGTAAGATGAGAAGGAAACTTCCCATCGGGATTGAAAATTTTGAGGAATTTTCTACAGAAAATTTTTACTATGTAGATAAAACGCTGTTTATTAAGGAATTAATACAAAACTGGGGGAAGGTGAATCTGTTTACCCGTCCAAGGCGGTTTGGAAAGTCCCTTAACATGAGTATGTTGAAATGCTTTTTTGAAATAGAGGGCGATCTGGCGTTGTTTGAGGGCATGGGGATCATGCAGGAAAGGGAACTGTGTGAAAAATATAGAGGGAAGTTTCCGGTGATCTCTATCAGTCTGAAAAGTGTGGGTGGATTGAACTTTAAAACAGCGTCGGCGGCATTGAAAAATGTTATTGGTAAAGAAGCCATGCGATTTCAGTTTTTGCTTGAAAGCGAACGCCTGTCTGAGGCAGAAAAGTATTCATACCAGAGACTGATTAAAATCGGAACAACTAGTGAGGCTATCTATGACATGACGGATGCCGTACTGATTGACAGCCTGCAGACACTCTCGCAGCTCCTCGAAAAGCACTATGGCCAGAAGGCTATCCTCCTGATTGATGAGTATGACGTTCCGCTTGATAAAGCGTTCCAGAAGGGATACTATGATGAGATGGTAAATCTTATCCGCAGCCTTTTTGATAATGCATTGAAAACCAACGACAGCCTGTACTTTGCCGTACTAACGGGATGCATGCGGATCTCCAAAGAAAGTATTTTTACAGGGCTGAACAATCTGAAAGTACACTCAATCTCGGATGTCCGGTATGATGAGTACTTTGGATTTACCAATGCGGATGTGGATGAGCTGCTGGAATTTTATGGATTGTCCTCTTATAAGGATGTGATCCGTGACTGGTATGATGGGTATCGCTTTGGAAATACAGATGTATATTGTCCCTGGGATGTGATCAATTATTGCGATGAGCTGCTGGCAGCGCCGAATACTCCCCCAAAAAACTATTGGGCAAATACCAGCGGCAATGATTTGATTCGCCGTATGTTGAAGAATGCAAACCTGACCACAAAAAGCGAAGTGGAAGAGCTGTTAAACGGTGGGAAGATAAGCAAACGTATTAAACAGGAACTGACATACCGAGAGATCAATGATAGTATTGAAAATGTATGGAGCGTACTGTATGCCACAGGGTACCTGACAGGGATGCATGTGGAGCAGGCGGATGCGGATCTCTTTCAGCTGTGGATTCCCAATGGGGAGATCCGGAAACTGTTTTATGAACTGGTAGAGGATTGGTTCCGTGAGGTGACACGTTCTGAGACTTCAAGAATCAACCGCTTCTGCGCGGCATTCCCGGCTGGTGATACGGATACGATCCAGGAAATGCTCGGCGATTACCTGTGGGATTCAATCAGTGTACGTGATACGGCAGTGCGTAGGAACATGAAGGAAAACTTTTATCATGGGATGCTACTCGGGCTTTTGCAGAACCAGGATAATTGGTTTGTAAAATCCAATGCTGAGACCGGGGAAGGTTACAGTGATATTTCCATACAGACATCGGACAGGGTTGGAATTGTGATCGAACTGAAGTATGCGGATGATGGAAAGCTGGAGAAAGCCTGCAGTGAAGCGCTTGCGCAGATTGAGGAAAAGAGGTATGCGGAAGGCATGAAACGCCGGAGCATGAAAAAGATCATCAAGTACGGAATTGCTTTTTATGAAAAAGAATGTATGGTGGTGATGGCATAGCCGCCGGGGTAAAGAGTGCAGACAGAAGAACCAGATTTGAGGACTGAACTTTCTCCCCCTCCCCTTCATAATTCCCCCACCCCGCCATAGGATAATAAGGGAAGAACACGCCTTTGGTACGGGTACCGGGCCGGATGTGAAGCGGATGGGGGGATTTTTTGTTCTACTTTTTAGGCGGTGTGGCCATTTTTTTGTACGGGGTTCACCAGATGAGCCGTTCCATGGAGGCGCTGCTGCGGCTTTCCGATGGCGGCTTTCGCCGGGTGCTGCTGCGCCTGACCAGGGGGCGGATCTGGACTATTCTTCTGGGCTGCGGCATCACCGGGGCGGTCCAGAGCAGTACGGCGGTGACGGTGATGGTGGTGGGAATGGCGGAAGCGGGGGCGCTGCCCCTGCGCCAGGCGCTGGATTTGATTATGGGGGCCAACGTGGGAACCACAGCCACGGCCTGGCTGGTTTCCCTGCGGCAGCTGCCGCAGCTTCCGTGGCTGATGCCGGCGCTGGCCGCCGGCGGTTTTGTGTGTATGGCGCTGCCCCGGTTTCCATGGAAAGGACCGGCGGCTTTGGTGATGGGCGTGGGGCTGGTTTTCTTGGGGCTGGACTGGATGAACGCCGGGCTGGCCGCCGGGGAAGGGGCTGGCCGGATTTTCCACTGGGTGCTGGAGGTGGGCGCCCATCCTCTGGGCGGGCTGCTGGCCGGGATGGCCCTGGCCTGTGTGATCCAGAGCTCCTCCGCCGGCATTGGCATTCTGCAGGTGATGGCCCTGGAAGGGCAGGTGGGGTTGGCCGCCGGCGCCTACCTGATTTTGGGCGAAAATATCGGCACCTGCCTAACTACGCTGGCGGCTGGTGCCGGTTTGGGGCCGGAGGCCAGGGCGGCCTCCCGGTTTCATTTGATTTTCAATCTGGCCGGGGCGGTGGTGCTGTGCCCCCTCTGCGCCCTTGTCTTTGCCGGGCAGCCCCAGTGGGCGTCTCTCCCGGTCTCCCCGGCGGGGCTGGCCCTGTTCCACACCGCCTCCAATGTGGTCAGCGTGGTGGGGCTGTATCCCTTTGTGCCCCGGCTGGCCCGGCGGCTCCAGCCGGAAACGGAGTGCCGGTGCTGATCCTTCGGTGGGAACTTTCACGGCTCGTCAAATGCTCTTGATAAACTCGTCAATGTAATACAAGGCAGCGCCAATGGCCGCGGTCTCAAACTTATACCGGCAGCAGAAAATGTAGGGCTCTTTTTCCTCAAAGGGATTGCGCTTCCGGACCATCTCCCGGAATTCCTCCAGATAATCGCCCATGTAGGAGCCCACGTAGCCTCCCAGCACAATGTCACAGTCATAGTGCATCCGCAGGTTGTTTACCGCAATGGCCAGGTATTCCAGGTATTGGCGGAAGGCGGAAGCGTAGGGCTCCTGCCCTTCTTTGACATAGCTGAAAAACCGCTGCATTTTCCCCTCGGTCATGTCGGAGAGCAGGCTGGCGGAGCAGTAGGCGTTGAGGCAGCCCTTCTGGCCGCAGTAGCAGGGCTTCCCGTTGGGAATCAGGGTTACATGGCCGAACTCGCAGCTTTTCTGATGGGAGCCCGTGTAAAGCTTGTTGTTCTGGACAATGGCGCCGCCCACGCTGTTGCTCAGGGAGAGGTAGACCAGGGAATCCTCCCGCTCCATATTCCAGGATTCGGCAAAGCCGCCGGAGTTGGCGTCGTTGAACAGAAAAAAGGATACCGGCACATGGGGCTTCAGTTTCTGGTACAGATCCGGGGGAACCGGCACGGCTTTGGAATAGGTGACCGTCTTCCGATCTTCCGCAATAATGGCGGGCAGGCAGATGCCCAGCCCCAGGATCTTCTCCCGGTCCAGATGGTTCCGGTCGATAAAGGAATCAATGAATTTTCCCAGGGTATTATAATAGAAGAGACTGTCCACAAACCGGTGGCGGATGCGGCTGTACTGGAGCACATCCGCTTTCATGTTGATGGCCACCAGGCTGATATGGTTGGCGGTAATGTCCAGGCCCAGGGCAATCCGCGCGTCCGGTACACAGCGGATGATCTTGGCCTTCCTTCCGCCGGTGGATTCAAAGGTCCCGCTCTCCTCAATGAGCCCCAGCTGCCGCAGCACAGAAAGGTTCTGATTAACCGTGGGCATGCTGAGGGACAGCCGCAAGGCAATTTCCTGCTGCGAGACCCCGTTTTCTCCATAGATAAAACGATAAATTTCATTGCGGTTGATCCGCTTAATCTGAGTTGTATGTGCCATGACGCGATACCACCTTGAGTTCTTGGCAATTTTAGTTCAACTATGGAAATTATACGGAAAATTTTCGGAGATGTCAATGCGGAAACCACTTTTGCAAAAAGAATTAATGAAAGTAAAAGGAGTTGCACACAAAGAAAAGAAAAGGGAAAACGAGAAAACACGGAAAAATAACACGAATTTAACAGAAAACACTTGAAAAATATACAGGAAGAGGGGACAATAACCGGAGGGAAAGGAACCGGAGAAAAAAAGATGAAATCCCTCCTTGCGGGGAAAAATTTTCCTTGCTATACTAAAGCCGAAATAAGAGAACAAAAAGAACTGTCAATAATCAGGAGGTTACGGAAATGGCTGTAAGAGTAGCAATCAATGGTTTTGGAAGAATTGGACGCCTGGCATTCCGGCAGATGTTTGAGGCAGAGGGCTATGAAATTGTAGCCATCAACGATCTGACCAGCCCGGAGATGCTGGCCCACCTGCTGAAGTATGATTCGGCCCAGGGCCCCTATGAGAAGCGGGACACGGTGGAGGCCAAGGAAAACAGCATTGTGGTGGCCGGCAAGGAGATCACCATTTACAAAGAGAAGGATGCCATCAACCTGCCCTGGAAGGAGCTGGGGGTAGATGTGGTGCTGGAGTGCACCGGCTTCTACACCTCCAAGGCCAAGTCCCAGGCGCATCTGGATGCGGGTGCCAAGAAGGTGGTCATTTCGGCGCCGGCGGGCAACGACCTGCCCACCATCGTGTTTGGTGTCAATGAGAATACCCTGAAGCCGGAGGATACCATTATCTCCGCGGCTTCCTGCACCACCAACTGCCTGGCTCCCATGGCTTATAACCTGAACAAGCTGGCTCCCATTGAGAAGGGCTTTATGACCACCATCCACGCCTACACCGGTGATCAGATGCTGCTGGACGGCCCCCACAGAAAGGGAGACCTTCGCAGAGCCCGCGCGGCGGCGGTGAACATTGTCCCCAGCTCCACCGGAGCGGCCAAGGCCATCGGCCTGGTGATTCCGGAGCTGGCCGGCAAGCTGGACGGAACCTCCCAGCGGGTGCCGGTGACGGCTGGTTCCCTGACGGAGCTGGTGGCTGTGGTAGAGAAAACCGTGACCAAGGAGGAGGTCAATGCGGCTATGAAGGCGGCGGTAAATCCTTCCTTTGGCTATACGGAGGAGGAGTTGGTTTCCTCCGATGTGGTGGGAATCCGGGAAGGCTCCCTGTTTGATGCCACCCAGACCCAGGTGATGCCCATGGATAGCGGCAAGACCCTGGTAAAATGCGCGGCCTGGTATGACAACGAGCTGTCCTACACCTCCCAGATGGTGCGGACCATCAAATACTTTGCAGAGCTGAGCAAATAAGTAAGGACAGTATAGGAGGCGGAGCCTGCCGGACGGTGGACTCCGCCTGTGTTATGCGCGATAAGCCCGGCAAGCGGAAGAAATTTCCCCGATCTGAGTGACAAGTCCGGCCAGTAGGGGCACCGGATTGTCGTTTTATGAAAAAATGTGTATTTCCCTGATTTTGTAGGAAAATACTGGGCCGAACCTTGCGTTCCCTGCGATTATTTGCTAAAATGATTAAAAAATACGCGATCCGGAAAGCGTGAAAGGAGTACGGAGTATGCTGAACAAAAAATCCATTGATGACATTCAGGTAAAGGGGAAACGGGTGCTGGTGCGCTGTGATTTCAATGTGCCGCTGCAGGACGGGAGGATCACCGATGAGGTGCGCCTGGTGGCAGCGCTTCCCACCATTCAGAAGCTTCTGGCAGACGGCGGGCGGGTGATCCTCTGCTCCCATCTGGGGAAACCTAAGGGGCCGGATCCCAAGTTTTCCCTGGCGCCGGTGGCCCAGCGCCTCACTGAGCTGCTGGGGCAGGAAGTGAAATTTGCGGCGGATGACACGGTGGTGGGACCCAACGCCCGGAAAGCGGCAGAAGAGCTGAAGGACGGAGAGGTTATGCTGCTGGAGAATACCCGTTTCCGCCCGGAAGAGACCAAAAACGGTGAGGCCTTCAGCAAGGACCTGGCCTCCCTGGCAGATATATTTGTGGATGACGCTTTCGGCACCGCCCACCGGGCCCACTGCTCCAACGTGGGTGTCACCCAGTACGTGGACACCTGCGCCGTGGGATACCTGATGCAGAAGGAGATCGACTTCCTGGGCAACGCGGTGGAGAATCCGGAACGCCCCTTTGTGGCCATCCTGGGCGGCTCCAAGGTGTCCAGCAAAATCTCCGTGATCCAAAACCTGCTGGACAAGGTGGATACCCTGATCATCGGCGGCGGCATGGCCTACACCTTTATGAAGGCCAAGGGCCAGGAGGTGGGCAAGTCCCTGCTGGAGGCGGACTACCTGGACTATGCGGCGGAGATGATGAAGAAGGCGGAGGAAAAGGGCGTGCGGCTGCTGATCCCCGTGGATACGGTGGTGGCCAAGGAATTTGCCAACGACGCTCCTTCCCGGGTGGCCGAGGGAGACATCCAGCCGGATGAGATGGGCCTGGACATCGGCCCCAAGACCCGCCAGCTGTTTGCGGACGCTCTGAAGGATGCCAAGACGGTGGTCTGGAATGGACCCATGGGCGTCTTTGAGATGCCCAACTTTGCGGCAGGCACCATTGCAGTGGCCAAGGCCCTGGCGGAGATCTCCGCCATCACCATCATCGGCGGCGGCGATTCGGCGGCAGCGGTGAACCAGCTGGGCTTTGGGGACAAGATGACCCATATCTCCACAGGCGGCGGCGCCTCCCTGGAGTTTTTGGAAGGAAAAGAGCTGCCCGGCGTAGCGGCGGCAGATGACAAATAGGAGGGGCAGGATATGTCCAGAAGAATGATTATAGCCGGTAACTGGAAGATGAACAAACCCCCCAGCCAGGCGGCGGAGTTTATCCGCCAGCTGGTGCCGCTGGTGGCGGATGCGGAGGCCGAGGTGGTCTGCTGCGTGCCGGCCATTGACATTGTGCCGGCGGTGGAGGCGGCCAAGGGCAGCAACATCCGGATTGGCGCGGAGAACATGTACTTTGAGGAAAAGGGTGCCTACACCGGGGAGATTGCCCCGGACATGCTGGTGGACGCAGGAGTTTCCCACGTGATCCTGGGCCATTCGGAGCGGCGGGAATATTTTGCCGAGACGGACGAGATGGTCAACCGGAAGGTGAAGGCGGCCTTTGCCCATGGACTGATCCCTATTATCTGCTGCGGTGAAACCTTAAAGCAGCGGGAGCAGGGGATCACCATCGACTGGATACGCCAGCAGATTAAGATTGCCTTCCAGGATATTACTCCGGAGCAGGCGGCTGCGGCGGTGATTGCCTACGAGCCTATATGGGCCATCGGCACCGGCAAGGTGGCCACCAGCGGCCAGGCACAGGAGGTGTGCCACGCCATCCGGCAGCTGATGGGCGAGCTCTATGGCCCGGAGGTGGCGGAGCAGGTGCGGATTCAGTACGGCGGCAGCGTGGCCCCGGCCAATGCGGCGGAGCTCTTCTCCCAGCCGGATATTGACGGCGGCCTGGTGGGCGGCGCCAGCCTGAAGCCGGATTTTGGACAGATTGTCCACTGGAAATAAGGCTTGGAAAGCCAGCGGAAACCGAAAATTGCAAAGAAGGATTCGAGAATGAAGAAACCAACCATATTGATGATCCTGGACGGCTTTGGCCTCCGGGAGAGCCAGGAGGGCAATGCAGTGGCCATGGCCCATACGCCCAACCTGGACCGGCTGATGCGGGAGTACCCCTTTGTGAAGGGGGCTGCCAGCGGCCTGGCGGTGGGCCTGCCGGAGGGGCAGATGGGAAACTCCGAGGTGGGGCACCTGAACATGGGCGCCGGCCGGATTGTGTATCAGGATCTGACCAAAATCACTAAGTCCATTGAGGATGGAAGCTTTTTTGAAAATTACTATCTGCTCCAGGCGTTCCGCAATGCCCGGGAGCGGGGGGCGGCGGTGCATCTGTGGGGCCTGCTGTCCGATGGCGGCGTCCACAGCCACAACAGCCACCTGTACGCGCTGCTGGAGATGGCCAAGGGCCTGGGCCTGACCCAGGTGTACGTCCACTGCTTCCTGGACGGCCGGGACACGGCGCCCACCTCCGGACTGGAGTTCCTGCGGGAGCTGCAGGGCGAAATTGACCGGATTGGCGTGGGGCAGATTGCCACGGTCATGGGCCGGTATTACGCCATGGACCGGGACAACCGGTGGGAGCGTGTCTCCCGGGCCTACTTTGCCCTGACCAGAGGGGAAGGGCAGAAGGTTACGGATGTGATGGCGGCGGTGCAGGATTCCTACGACCGGGGCGTCACCGATGAGTTTGTGGAGCCGCTGATTGTGACGGATGCGGTGGGAGAGCCTCTGACCACGGTGCGGGACCGGGATTCGGCGGTGTTCTTTGACTTCCGGCCGGACCGGGCCCGGGAGCTGACCCGCGCCTTCCTGGACGATCATTTCCAGGGCTTCCCCCGGGAACAGCTGCGGGATCTGACCTACGTGTGCTTCACCGAGTATGATGCCACCATTCCCCATGCGCTGGTCGCCTTCCCCAAGGATGAGTTGGACAACACCCTGGGGGAATACCTGGCGTCCCAGGGCCTGCGGCAGCTGCGGCTGGCGGAGACGGAAAAGTATGCCCATGTCACCTTCTTCTTCAACGGCGGCATTGAGGAGCCCAACCCCGGGGAGGAGCGGATTCTGGTGCCGTCCCCCAAGGTGGCCACCTATGACCTGCAGCCGGAGATGAGCGCCTACCAGGTCTGTGACAAGCTGGTGGAGGCCATCGGCAGCGGCAAGTACGATGTGATCATCATCAACTTTGCCAATCCGGATATGGTGGGCCACACCGGCGTGATCCCGGCGGCGGTGAAGGCGGTGGAAGCGGTGGATACCTGCGTGGGACGGGCCGTGGAGGCCCTGCTGGCGGCGGACGGACAGATGTTCCTCTGCGCCGACCACGGAAACGCGGAGCAGATGCTGGACCCGGAGACCGGGGAGCCTTTTACGGCCCACACCACCAGCCCGGTACCCTTTGTGCTGGTGAACAGCAATCCCGCCTGGACCCTGAAGGAGGGGGGGCGGCTCTGCGATATTGCGCCGACGCTGCTGGAGATGATGGGATTGCCCCAGCCGCCGGAGATGACCGGCGTTTCCCTGCTGCAGAAGGCCGAGTAACCATGACAGTGAGGCCGGTACCGGGGCGGCGGAATGCAGCCCCCGGCGTCGGCTGGTTTGATAGAAGACGCGGAGGAGGAAAAAAAGTATGATTTATAGCCATGAGGTGGAGATGATGTGTCCGGTGGCCCAGGGCGTGGCCCACGGCGCGGCGCCGATTCCGGAGGAAGCCAAATGGGTGCAGGTGAGGGAAGTGAAGGATATTTCCGGCCTGACCCACGGCGTGGGCTGGTGCGCCCCCCAGCAGGGAGCCTGCAAGCTGACCCTGAATGTGAAGGATGGCATTATTCAGGAAGCGCTGGTGGAGACCATCGGCTGCTCTGGCATGACCCATTCGGCGGCCATGGCGGCGGAGATCCTGCCCGGCCGCACGGTGCTGGAGGCATTGAATACGGACCTGGTCTGCGATGCCATCAACACGGCCATGCGGGAGCTGTTCCTGCAGATTGCCTACGGCCGCAGCCAGAGCGCGTTCTCCGAGGAGGGGCTGCCGGTGGGCGCCGGCCTGGAGGATCTGGGCAAGGGGCTCCGCTCCCAGGTGGGCACCATGTACGGCACCCTGAAGAAGGGGCCTCGGTACCTGGAGATGGCCGAGGGCTATGTCACCGGCATTGCCCTGGATGAGAACGACGAGATCATTGGCTATCAGTTTGTGAACCTGGGGAAGATGACGGACTTCATCAAGAAGGGGGACGACCCCAACACCGCCTGGGAAAAGTCCAAGGGACAGTACGGCCGAGTGGAGGACGCGGTGAAGATCATAGACCCCAGAAAAGAGTAAGCCGGTGCGCCGGACGTGATCAGTAGGGAGGAAATTCAATATGGCTTTGTTTGAATCGTATGAGAGACGGATTGATAAAATCAACAGCGTGCTGAAAAGCTACGGCATCTCCTCCATTGAGGAGGCGGAGAAGATTACCCGGGACGCAGGTCTGGAGATCTACGACCAGGTAAAGAAAATTCAGCCCATCTGCTTTGAGAACGCCTGCTGGGCGTATATTGTGGGCGCCGCCATTGCCATCCGGAAGGATTGCCGCCGGGCCGCGGACGCTGCGGCAGCCATCGGCGAGGGGCTGCAGGCCTTCTGCATTCCCGGCTCCGTGGCGGACCAGCGGAAGGTGGGCCTGGGCCATGGAAACCTGGGCAAGATGCTGCTGGAGGAGGACACCGACTGCTTCTGCTTCCTGGCAGGGCACGAGTCCTTTGCGGCGGCGGAGGGAGCCATTGGCATTGCGGAGAAGGCCAACAAGGTGCGGCAGAAACCGCTGCGGGTCATCCTCAACGGCCTGGGCAAGGACGCGGCGCAGATTATTGCCCGGATCAACGGCTTTACTTACGTGGAGACTCAGTACGACTACTACACCGGAGAGCTGAAGGAGGTCTTCCGCAAGTCCTACTCCCACGGCCCCCGGGCTAAGGTTAACTGCTACGGCGCCAACGATGTGCGGGAGGGCGTGGCCATTATGTGGAAGGAGAACGTGGACGTGTCCATCACCGGCAACTCCACCAATCCCACCCGCTTCCAGCACCCGGTGGCCGGCACCTACAAGAAAGAGCGGATTGAGGCTGGCAAGAAATATTTCTCCGTGGCCTCCGGCGGCGGCACCGGCCGTACCCTGCATCCGGACAACATGGCTGCCGGCCCTGCCTCCTACGGCATGACCGATACCATGGGCCGTATGCACTCGGACGCCCAGTTCGCCGGCTCCTCCTCCGTGCCTGCCCACGTGGAGATGATGGGCCTCATCGGCATGGGCAACAACCCCATGGTGGGCGCCACCGTGGCCTGCGCCGTGGCTGTTGAGGAAGCTGCGAAAGCTGGGAAGTTCTGAAAAAACGGCTTAAATAAAGGAACTTAGTTGATTTAAAAGGCTGAGAAAAATCCTGTTTTTTCTGCATAAGACGCAAGTAGGACACAAATTCTGCAAAGAAAATGGGGGCTTTACTTTGGAGATTATCCTCCAGTGTAAGGCCCCTCGTTTATTGTGCTTTTTCAAGGTCCTTTCGGAGCCATTCGAGGTCTCGAACTGTATACGTTGACTCCGTGATCCTGTATAGAATGCCCTATCATTTCCTTTAAGGCATATGCATGCAGTCCTTGTTCGGATACCGCTGCTGATATATCACATGGCTGTATTCGGCGCAGAATAGCATACCGGAGAACAGCCCCACTTCATTATAGCGGTTCGGGCGTTTGCGCTGCTTGCTTGCGTTCTGCACACGCTTCCATGTTTCCCGGTCTATGATGGGCTCATGGCGGTTCCCCCAAATGGTCTGCTTCTCTTCCGAATTACGTAGAGTTTGCGGCCAGCTTGCCGGAATGGGTGGCTTATACCACTGAGATACATGTCCCAAAAGTCATGGAAAAAGGCGGATAGAAACCCAAAAAGAGAACGGAAATTGTATATGCTGCCATAAAAAAAGGCCTGCGGTTGTCCCGCAGGCCTCCTCCATTTTAGGGGGCAAAACGGGTAATAGAAAAGCTGCTTTTCTTTCTGTACAATTATAATGGAAGATGAAACGGAACAAGTATAAACAAGATGAAATCAGAAAACAAGCGGTCCAATATGAAAACGGACAAGCAAAAGCAAGTAGGGGAAGGAGAAAAAGACAGCATGAAAAAAACGTGGACGGCAATCTTACTCTGCATTTGCCTGCTGTTTACGCTGCTGCCTGCCAAGGCGTTTGCGGCAGAAACCAGCATTGATGTGGGCGGTGTGGAACTGTGGGGAGACGCGGACCATATTGCCTACGCTTTGACAGATGCGGACGGCAATGTTTCCACCGAGGGCGCTTCTGCGAGCAACTATCAGATTGCGTGGGATGGCGAAACCCTGACGCTGAATGGGGCAACCATCACCCGGAAAATTCCCTCGGGGGAGCAGCCGGATGAAACCATTTACAGGAGAGGGGACCTCCGCATGGAACTGAAAGGTGAGAACACAGTCACCGGACCCAGCGGTGCGGGCTTCAGCCAAGGAATTTATCTTACGGATGGGAGTCTCACCATTGCCAGTTCGGACGGCAACGGCAGCCTGCGCGTCACCGGCGGCGATACCCATTCGGAGGAGGATCCAGCCTATAGCTACGGCCTATACGCCCCCCAAGTCACCATAGAAAGCGGTACGGTGACGGCCACCGGAGGCAAGGCCGTCTGTGATGATCCGGAGCTAATCAGCATAAGCGCCGGAATTTGGACGGGGGAATTCAACCTACTTGGCGGCACGGTGACGGCCTCTGGCGGCATCGTCACGGCCCCCGGCGGCACAGCCGGCGAAAGCTATGGCTGTGGTCTCTACCTGAACGGCATTAATCATGAAGTCAATATTAAAGGAGGCGTGCTCATTGCGGAAGGAGGCCTTGACAAGGTAGGTACAACTTATGGCGTCAGCATTTTCAGTGGAGATTTCAATATCCAGGGCGGGGAGGTCACGGTCAAGGGGAACACGGCCGCGTTCCGCGCTCAAAATGTTAGGGCAACGCCCCAGACGGGAACGGCTGTTTTAGTAGAAGCCGGGGCATCGGCGGATGCAATAGAGTTTGAAAATACGTATATGAGTGAAGTGAATTTCACCGAAGAGGTGGAGGCGTATTCCTATTTTCACAGCTGGACTTTGGACCGCTCTCAGGTTCCTAGCAGTATCTATGTGGGAGGCCAGGAATTGGAAGGCGGCAACGGGGTCACCGCCTACGCCGTGACGGGCGCGGACGGCGCGGTTTCCACCGAGGGCGCTTCCGCGGACCAATATCAGATTGCGTGGGATGGTCAAACTTTGACGCTTCGGAATGCGGTCATCACCCAAGGGAGTCATTGGGATGCGGCCATTTATTATGATATGGGAGACCTGACCGTCCGCCTGGAGGGGGAGAATACCGTGGCCGGCCCCAGCGGCGGCAGCTACAGCAGCGGTCTCTTGGTTTGGGGGAATCTTACCTTTGAGGGCACGGGCAGCCTGCATGCCAGCGGTGGTGCGGTAGAGGACAGCGGTTCCAGGGCAGAGGCCCAAAGCCATGGCATAGAATTATACGAAAGCCTTACGATTTCCGGCGGAACGGTAACCGCCGCCGGAGGAACCGCAACGGTGGAAGGCGAATCCTCCTATGGGAGGAGCGACGGTATTTATATAGATAATGCAATGATCGTGACCGGCGGAACGGTGACGGCCACCGGCGGGACCGTAACGGCGGAAGGCGCGGAGAGTGAAGCGAGAAGCGACGGTGTTCTTGTAGGTGAGATGACCATTGCCGGAGGGACCGCGACAGCCACCGGCGGGACCGCAACGGCGGAAGGCGAATCCGTGTATGCGAGAAGCTACGGTATGAATGCTTTGAAGACTATGATCACCGGCGGTACATTTACAGCCGTGGGCGGCGACTCGGCGTTTTACCTAAGCACAGATTGGGGTGTGAGCGTCACCATCAACCCACAGGACGGTCAGGAGATCCTGGTGAGAGCCGGAGCGGATGAGAGCACGGCAGGGACCCTTACCGGTTCGCCCTTTGGCAGCGAACAGAATGTGGAAAATATCCTCCAAGGAATCCGGTATTTCCGCAGTGAGCAGACCCAGGCGGGGGCGCATGTCCACGCGGGAACGCTTGTGGCCGGACAGGAGGCCACCTGCACGGAAGATGGCAAACAAGCGTACTATACCTGCGCCTGCGGAAAATTCTTTGAGGACGCTGCCTGTACAAAAGAGATCGACGATCTGGAAAGCTGGGGGGTGATCCAGCAACTGGAGCATACCTGGTCCACGGATTACCGGAGCGAACACGCGGACGCGGAGAAGCATTACCATGTTTGCACGGCGTGCGGAGAGAAGGACGCAGGGGAGGCCCACACCTGGAATGTGGAGGCTGCCACGGAGGAGACGGACAAGCACTGTACTGTCTGCGGTTACGTGGCGGAACAAAAGCTGGAGCAGGTCCATACAGGAATACTGGTTGCTGAGAAGAAAGCCACTTGTACTGCCGAAGGCTATACCGGCGATACAATCTGCCGGGACTGCGGAGAAATCTTGGAAAAGGGAGAAGCCATTCCGATGCTTGCCCACAGCTATCAAGGCGGAATCTGTACGGTTTGTGGAGCCCTTGATGCAGGCTATGTGCCGACAGACCCGGCTGCTCCCACGGATCCGGCCTCTCCAACCACCCCGACAGACCCGGCTGATTCAACAGAGCCAACCACTCCGGCCAGCTCAACAGGACAGAATGATGAGGCGGATGATGCCGATCATTCCCCCAAAACCGGCGATGATTTTCATATGATCAGCTGGATCTTGCTGATTCTGATCTCTGGCAGCGGGGTTTTGATCCTCTCCGTTCTGAGAGCCTGGCTCAGAGACCAGAAAAAGAGGAACAAGTAGTATACAGACCGGAGAACAGAGAAGGCGGTGATGGAAGATTTCTTCCGTCACCGCCTTCTCTTATGGGGCGGGTCCGGTGGCTTATACTGCCCCTTGGCCGTAGAGCTGCTGGATTTTTGCTTTTACAGCTTATGAGAGAGCTTCCTCCTTCGGCAAATTTATAAGTGAAAGTTTCAGATCTGTTTAAAATAACAAAACCAAAGGGAATAAGACCATTGTGGAGGTTGCGCAGATGGAGCCGGAAGATGAGCGTCACTTATTCATTATACGCAAACTGCAATCATGCAGGGTTCTTTGTAGAATGATTTTTTATAACGCTTGCGGGAGGATTCGAACCTCCGGTACCGGAATGGTACGCCGCATTAGCAATGCGGTGCCATGGACCTCTCGGCCACGCAAGCGAATCGTGGATGGGGCAGGATTTGAACCTGCGATGTCTCAGTCGTAACGGTTTTACAGACCGCTGCCTTCGGCCAGCTAGGCAAACCCATCCGTGGGGTGGCCGGGGGGAGTCGAACCCCTGTGTGCAGAGCCACAATCTGCCGGACTACCGTTGTCCTACGGCCACAGCAGCCCCCGCGGGAATTGAACCCAGCATCTCCGCCTTGAGAGGGCGGAATCTTTACCATTTGACCAGGGGGCCATCTCATGATCCCTGCGGGAATCGAACCCAGCGCCGCCGCATTGAAAGTGCGGTATCTTATCCTCTCGACCAAGGGATCAGAATGCGTATAAAAATGTAAATTTTTCCAGATGGTGACCTGGCAATGCTCCATGAGGGATTCGAACCCGCGTAATCCCGGTTAAAAGCCGGGTGCTCAGCCGCTGAGCGAATGGAGCAAAACAAAAACCGCCTGCCTCATACAAAAAGGCAAGCGGCAAATCCAACCATGTCATTCACGGATACTGGAAGATGACTTTCAGAAAGAATATTTTCGCTTTGCTTTTTTATATGGGCGTATGGAAACAGGACCCTGATGGCTTTCGCTTTTCAGAGCTTTCTCGCATTCACTGTGCTCATGATAGAAATCAAAAAATATTCCAGCCATCATACCAATCCTTTCCGAACGCACTGACATTCTCTTTTCTGAGAACACTATATCACATCATGTGAAGGGGAACAAGTATACGGGTGGTATAATGGCGCAAACACAAAAAACATCGGCTGCAAAAAAATGCAAAAAGTAAAAAAATATAGGTTGGAAAAACGGAAACTTAGGTGTATAATAAAACAGATTTATGTATAAGTATACCACCCTTGAGATGGATACATGGAAAGGAGTGTCACAGCACAATGGAAAAGAAGGATATTGATTGGGCCAATCTGGGATTCAGCTATATCCAGACGGACAAGAGATACGTGGCCAATTATAAGAATGGCGCATGGGATGAGGGGGCCCTCACCTCGGACGCCACCGTAGTGATCAATGAGAGCGCAGGCGTTCTGCAGTATGCCCAGACCTGCTTTGAGGGCCTGAAGGCCTACACCACCGAGGATGGCCGGATTGTCACCTTCCGTCCGGATCTGAACGCGGAGCGTATGGAAAATTCTGCCAAGCGGCTGGAGATGCCGGTGTTCCCCCAGGAGCGCTTTATTGACGCGGTGGAGCAGGTGGTGAGAGCCAATGCCGCTTACGTTCCGCCTTACGGCTCCGGCGCAACGCTTTACATTCGCCCTTATATGTTCGGCAGCGATGCGGTCATCGGCGTACAGCCCTCCAACGAGTACCAGTTCCGGGTGTTCTGCACACCGGTGGGCCCGTACTTCAAAGGCGGCGCCAAGCCCATCACCATCCGGGTCTGCGATTATGACCGGGCCGCGCCCCACGGAACCGGACATATCAAAGCCGGCCTTAACTATGCCATGAGCCTGTATGCCATTATGGATGCCCATCGCCAGGGCTTTGACGAGAATATGTACCTGGATGCGGCCACCCGCACCAAGGTGGAGGAGACCGGCGGCGCCAACTTCCTGTTTGTGACCAAGGACGGCAAGGTGGTAACCCCCAAGTCCTCCAGTATCCTGCCTTCCGTAACCCGCCGCTCCCTGATTTACGTGGCCCAGAAGTACCTTGGCCTGGAAGCGGAGGAGAGAGAGGTTTACTTTGACGAGGTGAAGGACTTTGCGGAGTGCGGCCTCTGCGGCACGGCGGCTGTGATCTCCCCGGTGGGCAAGATTGTGGACCACGGCAAAGAGATCTGCTTCCCCAGCGGTATGGAGAAGATGGGCCCGGTGATCCAGAAGCTGTACGACACCCTCACCGGCATTCAGATGGGCCGGATTGAGGCTCCCGAGGGCTGGATCCACGAGATTCGGTAAGGGATTCCATCATAAAGAAAAGCTGTATTGGCCGGTCTCTGTTGGCGCAGAGGCCGGCTTTTCTATATGCTCGGTGGCAGATGATAAACCAAATCGAAGTGGTGTTTGAAGCTTTATAAAATATAGCTACAGGAAGGATACCGCAGATTACTATGATAGTATTAAAGAACATCCAAAAAACGGCGGATAGTATATCAGCGGATTACTATCCGGAAGGGAAGATGCCCAAAGGGTTTATGCGTATAAGTTTGGTGGATGGAACCGTTATGGAACATAAAACCGCGTAAAAACGTCATATTTTTTAGGATTTGGAGAATCCCCCTTTAAAATATCCGCATGGAGTTTTTAGAACTATATATTTATCATGATGCGGGCAACAGCTGCTCCCATTTCCGGCGCGTGCGGGATTCGATTCGCATCTACCGGCAGCTGTTCCGGTTCTCCGCCGTATCCCTCTCCAGCTTTTGCCTGGATTACGGTTTGTTTACGCTTTTTGCCGCGCTGCTTTCCCCCAGGCCCTGGGGCATTGCCGCAGCCTACAATTTACGCTGAATTGCCGCCTGGTTTTCCGGAAGAAGCAGACATTCTGCATAGCGGCAGATTATCTGGCTTTGGCAGCCGCCATTCCGCTGCATCCGGCCAAGCTCCTGACAGAGGGGACGCTGTTCCTTTTCAGCTGACTGGTACAGAAGCGGTGGATCTTTGGAAAGCATTCTGAAAAGCGAGCCGGCCGGCTGGAATATGCTCCGGCGTATTCCGGAGCACGGGAGGGTCAGGACTGAAAGCGAGGAGGATGGAGATGAAGCGGAAATGGTTTCTTATGACGGCGGATTTGCTGATTGCGGCGCTGCTCTTTGGCCGGGATCTATGGGGGCAATTACCTGCTTCCCCAGAAAGGGATCCAGGTCCATGCCTTTTCTTCACTTCCCGCGGATGCGCACTCCTCTGGGGGATGTGTTGATGGTGTGGATCACCCATCTGGGAGACGGAGGAATTTTGTGGATCCTTATGGGCGTCCTGCTGCTGGCAAAGCGGGGGCACCGCCGGACCGGTGCCCTGGTGCTGGCAGCTCTGACAATCGAGTTCTTGATCTGTAATGTGTCAAAGAAAAAATATGGTTGCCGCACCGCGCCCCTGTGACCTGGATCCATCGGTACCGCTTTTGATCGCCCGCCCCACCGACTATTCCTTCCCTTCCGGCCCTGCTGATTGCCTTTTCCCGCCTGTATCTTTATGTACATTTCCCTGTGGACATTTTGGGCGGAATGGTGGTGGGGATAGCCAGCGGTTTCCTGGCCTGGTGCCTTGGAAAAATGTGAGTCCAAAAAATTTCGCAGGAGAGGGGTGGAAAAAGGAAGGGGTTTCGTCTATGATAGAGGCGAAGCACAAATGGGAAAGAGGCGAAAGGAATGTCTTTAAAGAAGCGAATGTTCCGCTCCCACATGATGATCCTCTTTGCGGCGCTGTGCTCGTTTCTGCTGATTATCCTGGTGGTGCTGATCCTCTTTGAGGACATTGTGGAAGGGCAGCTGCATTGGCCTGTATGTGGTGCGGTTCATTATGGGCAGCACGGCGGCCGCGTGGAGGCGGGGAATGCCGGCGGCCTGAAAATTTCCCTGTATTTTCCCCTGGAAAAGGGGAAAGCCGGAACCGGAAGGTTCCCCGGGCCTTCGCAAGGGCAGGCGGAGGTATAAAAAGTGGCAAAAACAAAAATATTGATTGCAGAGGATGACCGGAAGATTGCGGAGCTGGAGCGGGATTATTTGGAGAGCAGCGGCTATGAGACGGTTTTAGTGGAGGAGGGCAGCCGAGTGATCCCGGAGCTGCGGGCCGACCGGTATGACCTGGTGCTGCTGGACATTATGCTGCCCGGCGGAAAATCCGCCGGCTGAAACAGAGAAGAAAGAGGGAATGAACCATGTGGCTTCTTTATGCGGTGGCGTCCGCGTTTTTTGCGGGCCTCACCTCGATCCTGGCAAAGTGTGGAATCCGCAAAACCGACTCCACCGTGGCAACGGCGGTGCGGACGGTGGTGATTCTGATTTTTTCCTGGCTGATTGTGGCCATTGTGGGGTCGGCAGGGCAGCTGGCTTCCCTGGACGGAAGGACCGTATTGTTCCTGATCCTCTCCGGGGCGGCCACCGGCGCTTCCTGGCTCTGCTATTTCCGGGCGCTGCAGCTGGGGGACATCAACAAGGTGGTCCCCATTGATAAGTCCAGCACGGTGCTGACCATTCTGCTGGCGCTGATTTTCCTCCAGGAGGGGATCCGTGTCTCCAAGGCGCTGGCGGTGGTGGTCATTGCCGCCGGGATTTTTCTGATGATTGAAAAGAAGGATGTCCAGAATACCGGGAAAACCGGGCGGGGCAGCTGGATGCTTTATGCCGTCGGCTCCGCTTTTTTTGCCAGCCTTACAGCCATTTTGGGGAAAATTGGCATTTCCGGCGTGGAGTCCAACCTGGGAACAGCCATCCGCACCGGCGTGGTGCTGATCATGGCCTGGGTTATGGTCTTTGTCTCCGGAAAGCAGCGGGAGGTGAAGCAGATTGACCGGCAGGAACTGGTCTTTATCTGCCTCTCCGGCCTTGCCACCGGCGCTTCCTGGCTGTTGTATTACCGGGCCCTGCAGGAGGGGCCGGCCAGCGTGGTGGCCCCCATTGATAAGCTGAGCGTACTGGTGACGGTGGCCTTTTCCTATGTGGTGTTCGGGGAAAAGCTGAGCAAAAAAGCCATGACCGGGCTGGCGCTTTTGACAGCGGGGACCGTGGCCATGGCTGTGCTGGGGTGACGGTGCGTCAGCGGAGAACCTCCGCTGCTGGCGGGGCAGACTCCCGCTGCCGGCCTCATTCCTTGGGCCGGATCAGGTTGCTGACGTAAGGCCGTTTTCCCGAGAGCACCTCGTCATAAAAGTTTTGTTTCCAGTCAATATAGGAGACGCTGTCCTCCAGTTCCTGAATGGAGGCCCGCAGCGCCTCCTGTTTTTTTGCCAGCATTTCCTTCCGCTGGGGAATGGTGGACTCTCCCTGGAGGCACAGGTCCAGGTAGGCCTTCATCTCCTGGATGCTCATGCCGCACTTCTTCAGGCACACCAGGTCCTTAATCCACTTCACATCGTGCTCGTCAAAAATCCGCCGGTTGTTTTGATCCCGCTTTACATGGGGGACCAGCCCCTGGTTACAATAAAATTTCAATGCCTGGTAGGTTAAATTTGCCTCCCGGCATACCTGCATCATGGTATACATTCTAACTGCCTCCCGATGATCCCGCGGGAATCCTTCACAGAATCTCCACAGAAAAAATAAAAAAATTTCAAAAACCCCTTGACCGGTTGTAACAACCGGAAACTATAATCGATTCCAGTAAGCGGTAGAAACAATCGGATTATAACACCACAGCCAAAAATGTGCAAGAGCTTCGATGGGAGGAATTTGATATGGTATTCTATTTTACCGGAACCGGCAACAGCCTCTATGTGGCAAGACAGCTGGAGGAAAACCCGGTGAGCATCCCCCAGGTCATTGGCCGGGAACCGCTGGAGTTTTGGGGGGAGCGGATTGGGGTGGTCGCCCCGGTTTATGGCCATGAGGTGCCGTCCATGGTCCGGGCGTTTTTGAAAAGGGCCCGTTTCCACACCGACTATTTCTATATGGTCCTGACCTATGGAAACCGGCACGGCGGGGCGGCGGAGCTGGCAAAGCAGCTGTGCGACGCCTGCGGGATTCCGGTGCAGTACATCCAGGTAGTTCTCATGGTGGACAATTGGCTGCCCAGCTTTGATATGGAGGAGCAGGTACAGCTTGACAAAAAGGTGGAAGTGCAGATTGCCGCGGTGCGGGCGGATGTGGAGGCCCGGCGGCATTGGATTGCGCCGGTGACGGACACCGACCGGGCTGCCCACCGGCAGTTCCTGGAACGGATGCGCCAGCTGCCCCCGGATGCCTGGCAGCACCTGCTGCAGGTGACGGACGGCTGTGTTGGCTGCGGGATCTGTGAGAAGGTATGTCCCTCCGGGTCCATCCGCCTGAAAGATGGGAAAGCGGTGCACACGCCGGGCCAATGCCAGACCTGCCTGGCCTGCGTCCATGCCTGTCCCCAGAAAGCCATTGCCCTGACGGTGCCGGAGAAGAATCCGGACGCCCGGTACCGCAACGAGCATGTATCCCTGCAGGACCTGATCCAGGCCAACTGCCAGATTGCACAAAAAATGTAACACCCGCTGGGTGTGAGGAAATCTTCTTACGTATTTTTTGATTTTGAGAGGCCGCTGCCTTTGTTTTTCACCGAATACGCGGCCATCATGGGGTTGTTTGTATTTCTGGCCTATTACGGGTCCCAGGGGCTGGGGCGGTTGGCGTCCGCCTGGGCGAAGCAGGGAAAATAGAAAAGCGCTTTCCGCTCAGTCTATTCTGGTCACGGAATAGCCGCCGCAGCCCTCCACGGCTGCTTTCAGCGCATCATCCGGCACATCCTGCTCCAGGAATACCTCCGTAAAGTCCTCCCGGAAGGACACCTCTGTCACACCTTCCAGGGCGGTCAGGGCTGCCTGGATTTTGGCCCGGCATTTATCGCAGCCAATGCCATCCACATACAGCACTTTATAGTCCTGCCGCTGGATTTTGAAGATCACCGGCCGGGTGCCATCGGAACAGCAGGTGATCATCACCCGCTCATCCCGCATCCATCCCCGCATAATGGAGCCGCCCTGGAGGCCGGTATAGATATACCGGGCAATGGCATCCCAGGCCTCAGAGCAGTGGGGAAAGGCCGGACCCCCTGCGGTACGGGCCGCTGCCCCTGCGGGCACGGCTGTCCCAGGTGTTCCCTCTGCGGGGGAAGAGGCGGGCTGCCGCAGGGTATTCAGGCCGATATGCCAGAAATCATCGGCTGCGCCGTAGCGCTCAAAGACAAAGGTATCCCCCACCTGATAACAGGGACAGGGGCCGGAGCGGGGATCGGCACAGTATTGTTCCTGAAGCTCCGGATAGAGTTTTTTGTCCAGTACCGTTACTTTTACTTTGTGCTGCATTGCGTTGTTCTCCTTCCGATGCATGATTGCCAAATGGATTCCGTCAGGGTACAATGATAGAAGAGGCTTTTGCCACAGAACATCCGGGAGGTGAGGACATGCTGACGCCGCGATACTTT
>CAJFTW010000137.1 GCA_904420025.1 Candidatus Pseudolachnospira avium | reverse complement strand
TTTCTGTCTCGTCATTCAATGTCATAAATGGATACATCATATCATCATTCCTCCCTGCTTCTTATACGCTGCTTATTGTTTATATTGTAACACCCTAAATATTTCCCTGTCATTCTATTTTTGCTCATACAAATCACCAGAAGTGCCCACAGGCACATTCCGGGATTGTAAGCGGTCGCCAAGCCCGGACTTTGGCTCGTCACCGTTGCAAAAAGAGAGCGGAACATCAACTGCACACTCTCTTACAGACCTCCCTTACTTGTGATATGGTTCCCCCCGGATAATCCGGAAGCTACGGTAGATCTGCTCCAGCAGGATTACCCGCATCAGCTGGTGGGGAAAGGTCATGGCGGAAAAGCTCAGATGCTCATCCGCCTGCCGCAGCACCTCCGGGGACAGCCCCAGAGAACCGCCAATGATGAACTGGATATGGCTATGGCCGGAAATTCCCAGCCCCTCCATTTTTTTTGCCAACCCTTCAGAGGAAAGGGATTTTCCGTCTATGGCAAGGGCTATGGCGTAGGCCTCCGGCTTTCGCCACCGAAGCAGCCGCTTTCCCTCCGCCGCCTTTACCTGCTCCGCCTGGGCGGGGCTGGCATTTTCCGGAGCCGGTTCATCCGGCACCTCCCGGATTTCCAGTTGGCAGTAGCGTCCCAGCCGCTTCCGGTATTCCTCCACCGCCTCAGTAAAATACCGCTCCTTCAGTTTGCCCACACACAAAACGTCGATCTTCATCGGTGTTCCTCCCCCGTAACGCCCCGGCTTAGCCACTGAATCACTGGATCATGCGCTGTGATAATATCTACAATATGGTTTTGGCAATATATGCCGTGTCGTATTTCATAACGATCCCAGGAAGTATAAGATTCATTTCTTGTCATGTAAAGGATATAATCTTCAAAGGTAATCTCGTAAGTACTGTTTGCATCCGGATATAACGGAGCGCTGTCCGCTAAAATTTCATTCAACAACGGGATACTCTCATCATCTGTGCCCGCTTTCTTCTCCCCTTTTCGCGCAAATGAAACCATAAAAGTAATGCTATTTTCTTGCTTTTCCACCGCTTTTATCAAAAAGGGAGCGGAATTTATATTCTCTCTTTCGTTTCCAAAGCTGATCATGCGCATCACCTCGAAATCGATATGACCGTTTCATTCTTCTGTGCTTTCTCCCATCATACCACAGCCCGAGCAGCGCATCCATATTTTTCAAAAATTTAATAGAATAGAAACAAACATTTTAATGCCTTATCTTGAGTTTCTACGGCCTGTGAAGTATAATGGAGGGAGATTTATGGAACGTGCACAAAGGAGTTTTTTATGCCATACTGGGAAGCATTGGGGCGGACGGCTGTTGCCCAGGGTACCCAGGAATCTGCCGACAGGCTCACCCAATTCCTGACGTATTCCGGAGTGGATGCTACCATCTCCTATGACCAGGAACACGCCGTCTATGTTGTATCGGTCCCGCAGGAACAAGCGGATTTGGCGGAAAAAATCATACAGTGCTATGAAAAGAAGAAAACAGAACCGCGGCGGGAGGCTGACTGCGCCCCGCCGGAGAGCTTTCTCAGCCGTGCTCCGGTTTTTGTGTGCGCTGAAGAGCGCTACCGCAATACCACCGGTTCCGCTTATGCCTTGCTCACCGCCGGTGCTTTTGTCTTTTTGCTTGCCTTAATCCGCTTTGCCATGGTTATGCTGCGTTACCGGCAGGATTCGGCCCCCGCCTGCCTACTGGACCTGTGCATGGGGAGTGTTTTTATGGGCTTTGGCATTCAAACGCTGCGCAAAGCCCAGGCCATCCAGGAAAAGATTGCAGAAGAGAATGCCTTCTTCACTGAGGCCATTGAATGGTTTGTCAGCACCTATTCTTCGTTCCAGCTGGACAACACCATTGCCGCCGCCACGGATGAGGCTTGGCTCCCCCTGGAGGAGCGCTACTTCCTGCGGAGAGATTTGATCCGCTCCTACATCCTGCGGGAGTACGACAAAATTGATCCGCTCTGCGCCGATTACCTGACCGATGAAATTTATGTGAGTATCTTTGAAAAGCCTAAGCTGGGGCAGAAAAAAACCGAGGACAAGAAACCACCGGTCCCGCCCCGCTCCCTTCTACGCAGCCGGAAGGTTGCCAAATCTTAAAAACCGCCGGACCTGTCTGACAGGCCTCCGGCGGTTATGTATTTGGGCAAACGCCCGCCGGGCGGCAGGCGCCTTTTCGCACCGATTTTTATTGCATATTTTCCGTTTTACCCTTCCAGGGCTGCCTCCAGAAACGGCCGGGTCACGGAGCGCTCACTGGAAAGCATCTCCTCCGGAGTGCCCGCAAAAAGCAGGTCGCCGCCGTTCCGGCCGCCGCCGGGCCCCACCTCCACCACATAGTCCGCATGCTTCATCACATCCAGGCTGTGCTCGATCACATAGAGGGTGTTTCCCCCGTCCACCATACGGTCAAACAGCTCAATCAGCTTCCGCACATCGTCCAGGTGCAGTCCATCAGTGGGCTCGTCCAGCACAAACACGGAGCCGGTGCGGTACAGCTGGCTGGCCAGCTTCACCCGCTGCAGCTCCCCGCCGGACAGGGTGGTCATGGCCTGGTTCAAGTGCAGGTACCCCAAGCCCACCTGCTCCAGGGAGCGCAGCTGGGGCAGGAACGGTTCCCCGTCAAAAAACTGGATGGCCTCCTCCACGGTCATGTCCATCACCTCTGCAATGTTCTTCCCCTGGTACTGGTACTGCAGCACCTCCTGGGCATAGCGGGTCCCGTGGCACAGCTCACACTCGGTCTCAATGGCGTCCATAAAGGACATGTCGGAGACAATGACGCCCTTTCCGCCGCAGGCCGGGCAGGCCCCCTTGGAGTTGAAGGAGAACAGCATCTGGCTGACGCCGTTGGCCTTGGCAAACAGCTTCCGAATAGGGTCCGCAATCTCCAGGTAGGTGGCCGGTGTGGACCGCAGGTTGATGCCGATGTTCTTCTGGCCGATGAAGATAACCTCCTCCCCGCAGTGTTCGCAGAAAAACTCCATCAGGGAGCTTTTCCCGGAGCCGGCCACACCGGCAATCACCGTCAGCACACCTTTGGGCAGATCTACCGTCAGATCCCGCAGGTTGTGCAGGTTGGCGTGCTCCAGGTGGTAGAAGCCGGCCGGCCGGCGCACCTGCCCCTTCAGGCCGCTGCGGTGGCGGAGCATCCGGCCGGTGATGGTATCCGAGGCCACCAGGCCGGGGTAATCCCCCTCATACATAATCTCCCCACCGTGGCTGCCCGCCTGGGGACCCATGTCCACCACATGGTCCGCCATGGCAATAATCTCCCGGTGGTGCTCCACAATCAGCACCGTGTTGCCGTGATCCCGCAGCCGCCGCAGGGAAACCTTCAGCCGGTCAATGTCCTGGGGATGCAGGCCCACGCTGGGCTCATCCAGCACGTAGACCATGTCCGTCAGCGCCGAATTGATGTATTTGGCAATCTTAATCCGCTGGGCCTCGCCGCCGGACAGGGTGCCGGTGCCCCGGCTCAGGGACAGGTAGCCCAGTCCAATGTCATTGAGGGCCCCCAGCCGTTTCAAGAGCTCCCGGCGGATGTCCCGGGCCAGCGGGTCCTCAATGCCCCGGACAAACTCCATAGCCTCCGGAATGGGCATCTCCACCACGTCCGCAATATTCTTCCCCTGGATCTTGCAGCTGCGCACCCGCTCGTTGACCCGGGTGCCGCCGCAGTCCGGGCAGGTGAAGGTGGAGACCATCTTGTCCAGCACCTTCTGCTGGCGCTTGCCCTCCTTGGTGGTGATAATGCTCCGGTACATCCGGGGATACAGCCCCTCAAACTTGGCAGACTTGGGCCAGTTGGACGGCGGGTTCTTCAGCCGGATCTGGGGGGAGTAGAGAAACAGGTCCAATTCCTCCTTGGAATAATCCTTGATTTTCTTATTCAGGTCAAAGAGGCCGCTGTAGGCGTACCGTTTCCAGCGCCAGGCGCCGGTGGTAAAGGTAGGGAAATGGATCACGTCCTCATCGTTCAGGCACTTGTCAAAGTCCACCAGCTTGTGGATGTCCAGCTCCGTCACAGTCCCCAGGCCGTCACACCGGGGGCACTTCCCCGCCGGATGGTTGAAGGAAAAGCTGTCCGAATAGCCCACAAAGGGCTTGCCCACCCGGGAAAACAAAAGCCGCAGCAGGGAATAGATGTCCGTGTAGGTGCCCACGGTGGACCGGGTGTTGGACGCTGTCTTTTTCTGGTCAATGACAATGGTCACCGGCAGATTTTCCATCCGCTCCACCCGGGGCTGCCCGTACTTGGGCAGATATTGCTGGACAAAGCTGGGGAACGTCTCATTCAGCTCCCGCCGTGACTCGGCGGCAATGGTGTCCAGGCACAGGGAGGACTTCCCGGACCCGGAAACCCCCGTAAACACCGTGATCTGCTTCTTGGGGATTTTCAGGGACACATGCTTCAGGTTGTTCTCCTCCGCCCCGTAAATTTCTATATATTCCAATCCAGTAAAACCTCCTCTGTACCTGAGAATCAACCGCTCCCGCTTTTGCGGCCGGCACTCCCGCCAAAAGCCCCGGCGGTCGCACCGGGGCTTTTTCCTCTTTACATAATCCGGATTAGGAAATCACCTTCACCGGGCACTTCTCCGCGCACTTGCCGCAGCCGGTGCACTTCTCCGGGTCAATGGAAGCCAGGTTGTTGGTGACCGTCACCGCTCCGGCCTCGCAGTTTTTCTGGCAGATGCCGCAGCCAATGCAGCCTGCCTCGCAGACAGCCTTCACCGCCTTGCCCTTCTCCCGGCTGCTGCAGCGCACCAGGTGCCTGGCGTCCGCAGGAACCAGCACAATCAGGTTCTTGGGGCAGGCCCGGGTACAGGCGCCGCAGGCCGTACATTTCTCCGGATCCACCTGGGCCACCCCTTCCACAATACGCATGGCCCCGAATTTGCAGGCCGACACGCAGCTGCCCAGGCCCATGCAGCCGTAGCTGCAGGCTTTGGCGGTGGTGCCGGGCATCATGGAAGCCTTCTGGCAGTCCTGGATGCCGTAATACTCCGACTTCATCACCGTCTTGTCACAGGTTCCGGCGCAGCGGACAAAGGCAACCTTCCGTGCCCCTTCCTCCACCGCCACCCCCAGGATCTCACCGATGGCCTTGGCACCCGCCACACCGGCAGGGGCGCAGGCATTGGGCGCCGCCTTCCCCGCCACCATGGCCTCGGCACAGGCGTCACAGCCCGCGTAGCCGCAGCCACCGCAGTTGCTCCCAGCCAGGTACTCCCGGACCTGGGTCACCCGCTCGTCCGTCTCCACCGCAAATTTGTTGCCGGCCACGCCCAGGAGCAGGCCGATGACCAGGCCCACGCCGCCGACTACAACCACGGCCAACAGAATCAAACTCACATCCATAATCGTCCCCTCCCTCTCAAATCACGCCGGCAAATCCGCAGAAGGCAATGGCCATCAGACCGGCCGTCACCAGCACAATAGGCTGGCCGCGGAAGGAGCTGGTGACATCGTTGTTCTGGATCCGCTCCCGGACACCAGCCATCAGCACAATGGCAACCAGGAAACCGCTGGAGGTGCCAAAGGCGTTGACAATGGAGTAGATCATCATTTTTCCGGCGCTGTAGGTGCCATAGTCCTGCACATTCAGAAGCGCCACGCCCAGCACCGCGCAGTTGGTGGTAATCAGCGGCAGGTAGATGCCCAGGGCCCGGTACAGGGAGGGTATCATCTTCTTCAGGATCATCTCCACCAGCTGCACCAGCGCCGCAATGACCAGGATAAACACAATGGTATTCAGGTAGGTCAGGTCCAGCGGCTTCAAAAGCAGCAGGTAGATGCCGCTGCACACCGCCGAGGCAATGGTGATGACACACACCACCGCAATTCCCATGCCGGCCGCCGTCTCCACCTTTTTGGAGACGCCCAGGAAGGGGCACAGGCCCAGGAACTGGCTGAGGATAACGTTGTTGACCAGGGACGCTCCAATGAGCAGTAAAATCAATTCGCCAATCATTCTCCCTTATCCTCCTTTTCCGCCGTTTTTTCCGATTCCGGCAGGCCGGAAGCCGCCTCCGCTTGCTCCTTGGCCGCTTTGGCAGCCGCCGCCTTGGCAGCCTTCTCCGCCGCCTTCTTGGCCTCTGCCTCCGCCTTGGCCTGCTCGATCACCTCTTTGTTCTTCACAAACACGCTGCCGGCACAGCTGGCGCAGTTGCCGCCGCAGGCGATGGAGTCACAGGACTCCTCCCGGTTGGTGGCGCTGGGGGCCTTCAGCTTGTTCTGCAGGGCCGTCAGCACAGACAGGACAAAGAACGCGCCCGGAGCCATAATGAAGATGGCAGCCGGGGTGTAGCCGGGGATGTGGGTCATCACCTCTATGCCAAACAGGGTGCCGGCTCCCAGGAACTCCCGGACCAGGCCGATGATGGTGATAGCGCAGGTAAAGCCCAGTCCCATGCCTATGCCGTCAAACAGGGAGACAATGGGGCCGTTTTTGCTGGCAAAGGCCTCTGCCCGGCCAAAGATGATGCAGTTTACCACAATCAAGGGAATGTAGATTCCCAGGGCGTCATAGACGCTGGGCACAAAGGCCTGCAGCATCAGGTCCACCACCGTCACAAAGGAGGCAATGATCACAATGTACGCGGGAATCCGGACCTTTTCCGGAATCACGTTCCGCAGCAGGCCTATAAACATGTTGGACATCATCAGCACCGCCGTGGTGGAGAGGCCCATGCCAATTCCGTTGATGGCGGAGGTGGTCACCGCCAGGGTTGGGCACATGCCCAGCATCAGGACGAAGGTGGGATTCTCTTTGATGAGTCCGTTGAACAAGGTAGACAGATACTTTTTCATCGACTTCTCCCCTCCTTTACTGTCCCACGTCCATGCACTGGTAGGCAAACCAGAGCCCGGCATTCACCGCTCCGGTCACCGCCTCCGTGGTAATGGTGGCGGAACTGATGGCGTTGATCTCATTCTCCCCGGCATCCCCGGTCTTCACATAAGTGATGGACTCGGTCTGCTTGCCGGCGAACTGGCCCTTAAAGGAGTCGTTGGCACAGTTGGCGCCCAGGCCGGCGGTCTCATCATTGGAGATGATCTCCAGGCCGGTGATGGTGCCGTCCGTGCGGATTCCCAGGGACATGTTGATGTCCCCGCCGTAGCCTTCCCCGGTGGTAATATCCAGCACGTAGCCCAGCACATTGCCGGAAGCGTCCTGGGCGGGGCGGGCATCGTTGATAGTCACCGCCTCAAAGCCGTTTTCCGCCAGTCCGGCGGCATTCTCCGCAATCAACGCCTGCAGCTCCGGATCCTCCGGTATGGAAGCGGCATCCGTAAAAACTGCCTTGTAAGCATTTTCCTTTTTCAGCTGGTTCTGCTCGGCAATCCGGTCCTTGGTGATCTCATTGGTTGCGCCCAGCACGGCGCTGAGCACCACGGCGATGACAAACAGAATCAGAGCATCCTTCACAATCGAACTCTTGCCCATCTACTTGCCCTCCCTTCCGAACGCCTTGGGAAGCGTTGCCTTCTCAATCAGCGGCACCAGAATATTCCCAATGATAATGGCAAAGGAAACGCCCTCGGCCATGTTGCCGAAGATCCGGAACACGCCGGTGAGCACGCCAATGAGAACCGCGTACAGGATCCTTCCCTTGAAGGTGATGGGGCTGGTCACATAGTCGGTGGCCATAAAGAAGGCACCCAGCATCAGGCCGCCGCCGCAGATCTCACAGGCCACATAGTAGAAATCCATGCCATGGCCGCCAAAGAGCAGTACAAACACCGCCACCGTGCCAATGTAGATCACAGGGATCTCCCAGCTGATCACTTTACGGACCAACAGGAACAGCCCGCCGGCCAGAAGCAGGGCCGCCGAGGTCTCCCCGATGACGCCGGGGGTAAAGCCAAAGAACATATCCGCCAGGTTGGCGCTCTCTCCCGCCTTCAGGGCCGCCAGCGGCGTGGCGGTGGAAACGCCGTCCACCGAAAAATCGTTCATCAGGCCGGCAAAGGCCAGGATCAGGAAGCAGCGGGCCGCCAGCGCCGGGTTCATGAAGTTCTGGCCCAGGCCGCCGTACAGCTGCTTCACCACAATAATGGCAAAGGCGCCGCCCACAATGGGAAGCCAGATGGGCACCGAAACCGGCAGGTTCAGCCCCAGCAGCAGGCCGGTGAGCACCGCACTGTAATCGTTCAGGGTGAGAGGCTTTTTCATGGCCTTCTCCCATATGTACTCCGCCGCCACGCAGGTGGCAATGCTGACCAGCACCAGCACGCCGGCGTACCATCCGAACCGGTAGACGCCAAAGACCGTGGCCGGCAGCAGCGCCAAAATCACGTCCAGCATCAGGCTGTGGGTGGTATCCTTGCTCAGCGCATGGGGGCTGGTGGAAACGTGGAACAGCTGGCTCATGCCTTCTCACCTCCCTCTTTCTTCTCCTCCCCGGCGGCCTCTTTCCCCGCCTGGGCAGCCTCCGCTTTGGCCTTCTCCTCCGCCTCCGCTTTGGCTCTGGCCGCCTGGGCCTCTGCCTGTGCCTTTCTCCGGGCCGCCTGCACGGCCTGGCGGCTCTGCTTAAAGGCCTGGGTCAGCCGCAGCTTGGCCGGACATACGTATGTACAGGCGCCGCACTCAAAGCACTCCATGCCGTTCAGCTTCTGGAACCCTTCCAGGTCGCCCCGGGTGGAGCACTCATACATTTTCTGGGGCACCAGACGGCTGGGGCAGGCGGTAACGCACCGGCCGCAGCGGATGCAGTGGGTGCTGGCATACCGGGCCACCGGATCCTTCTCCATGCAGAGGAGGGCGGAGGAGATCTTGGTCACCGGCACATCCAGGCTGGTCTGGGCCACGCCCATCATAGGGCCGCCGGAAAGGACCTTCTCCGGCGGACAGCGGAGGCCGTCCACATACTCCAGCAGCTCACGGTAGAGGGTACCGGTTTTCACAATCAGGTTCCGGGGCTTGTTCACCGCATCCCCGGTGACCGTAACCACCCGGCGCATCAGCGGTGTGGATTCGCACACCGCCCGGTAGATGGAAATCACCGTGTCGCAGTTGTCCACAATACAGCCCACATCCGCCGGAAGCATGGAGGAATTGATCTTCCGTCCGGTGCAGGCATAGATGATCTGGCGCTCGGAGCCCTGGGGGTACTTGGTCTTTAACACCCGCACCTCCACCTTTTCCTCAGCCTTTACCTTCTCCTGCAGCAGGGCGATGGCATCCGGCTTGTTGTCTTCTACAGCGATAATCCCCCTGGCATTGGGGAACAGCTGCAGAATCACCTTCAGGCCGCCCACCAGCCGGTCCGGCTCCTCCAGCATCATCCGGTAATCCGAGGTCAGATACGGCTCGCACTCCGCGCAGTTGGCAATGATATAGTCGATGGCGTTGTCATCCTTGGGGGTCAGCTTCACATGGGTGGGGAAGCCCGCGCCTCCCATGCCCACCACGCCGGCGTTCTTCACCGCCTCGCGGATTTCCTCCTTGGACATCTGGGTGTAATCCCGCTTCTCTCCCACACCAGGCGCAGGGGTGTACTGCCCATCGTTCTCAATGACAATGGACTCCACCATGGCGCTGCTGGGCGTCAGCCGCGGCTCAATGGCCTTGACCGTGCCGGACACCGAGCTGCAGATGTGAGCGGAGATAAAGCCGGACGCCTCCCCGATCCGCTGCCCCATCAAAACCTTGTCGCCTACCGCGACAATGGGGCGGGACGGAGCGCCCAGATGCTGCTGCGCCATGGGAAAGACCAGATCCCCCTTGGGCATCACAGCCAGGCACGGCGTATCCTTGGACAGCTCTTTGCCGTCGTAAGGATGTACGCCGCCCTGAAACGTTCCTGTTCCAGTACTCATCTTCTACTCCTTTCCCCTGCCGTATTCTCTACGGCATTCCAGTTGCCCTGCCTCCCCTCCTCCAACCATACCGGAGGCAGTTTTCTTACAATAATATAATACGGATTTTGCACAAAAACAAGCATTGTTTATAGCTTGTCAAATATTACAAAGAATTCGGCACAATCCGCGTGCCGGCCCGCCCCTCCAGCGCCTCCAGGGCCCGGTCCAGGGAGGTGATTACCGCCTGGCGGCCGGGCTGGGACCGGACAAACTCCACCGCCGCCTGAACCTTGGGCAGCATGCTGCCGGGGGCAAACTCCCCGTCCGCCATATACTGCTCTGCCTCCGCCGCGGTCATGGTATCCAGATCCCGCTGGTCCGGCCGCTGGTAGTGGATGGCCACCCGCTCCACCTCCGTCAGAATCATCAGCAGATCCGCCCCTATGGATCGGGCGGCCAGGCTGGCAGCCAGATCCTTGTCGATCACCGCGGCCACCCCCTCCAGAATACCGTCCGCATGCTTTACCACCGGAATGCCGCCTCCGCCGCAGAGGATGACAATGGTGGAATCCCACAGGCGCTTTAAGGTTTCAAATTCCACAATTTCCCAGGGCTTGGGAGAAGGGACCACCCGCCGCCAGCCCCGGCCGGCGTCCTCCTTCATGATATAACCGCTCTCCTGCTCCAGCTTCCAAGCCTCCTCCTCCGTGTAAAAAATGCCGATGGGCTTGCTGGGGGTTTCAAAAGCCGGATCCTCCGGATCCACCACCACCTGGGTCACCAGGGACACCACCGGGATATCCCCCCGGCCTGCCCGGGTCAGTGCCGCCTTCATAGCCTGCTGGATGTGGTAGCCAATATAGCCCTGGCTCATGGCGCCGCAGACATCAAAGGGCATCCGGGGCGTTACGTTGTGGGCGGTCTCCGAGGCCAGCAGAATCCGCCCCACCTGGGGGCCGTTGCCATGGACAATGGCAATCTCATACCCGGCGGCGCTGATCCTGGCCAGCCGCTCCGCCGTCCGCTTCACCACCTGCAGCTGATTCTCCGCGGTGGAAGGCTTTCCTTTTTCCTCCAGGGCGTTTCCCCCCAGGGCAATGACAACTTTTTTCTGCGACATAAAAATCCCTCCGCATGTTTTTTTGTAGCTTAGGGTGCCCCGGAGGAGAAAAAATATGCTTTTTTGCCTTTCTTGCCTTTCCTGTCAGGATTTTGTCAGGTTTCTGTGCTACACTGGAGTCAGGAATACCCTTCGGGTATAACTGAATGCCGTGAAAAGCACGGCCAGCAGAGGAAGCACCCTTCGGGTATAACCGGATGCCGTGAAAAACACGGCCAGCAGAGGAAAGGAGGATTTTCCATGGCCGATCCCATTATTTTGAAGGATATATGCAAAACCTACGCCACACCGGGGGAATCCGTACATGCAGTCAAAGACATCAGCCTTACGGTCCCGGAGGGCAGCTTTGTGGCCATTATGGGGCGCAGCGGCTGCGGAAAGTCTACGCTGCTGCAGATTCTGGGCACCCTGCTGGCCCCCACCTCCGGCAGCTACCTGCTCCGGGGCCAGGAGGTTTCCGGCATGAAAGAAAAACAGGTCAGCGCCCTGCGCCGCCGGGAGATTGGCTTTGTGTTCCAGCAGTACCGGCTGCTCTCCGAGTATTCCGTATGGGAGAATATCTGCATGCCCCTGTGCCTGGACCGGGCCAAGCCGGATACGGACTATCTGCGGGACCTGGCCCGCAGCTGCGGCATTCTGGATAAGCTGGGCAGCTACCCGGACCAGCTCTCCGGCGGCCAGCAGCAGCGGGTGGCCATTGTCCGGGCCATGGCGGCCAAGCCCGGCATTCTGCTGGCGGATGAGCCCACCGGCAACCTAGACCATGCCACCGGCCAGGAGGTGATGAACGCTCTGGCCGTGTGCCGCCATCGCTTCCGGCAGACCATTGTGATGGTCACCCACGACCCGGAGACCGCCTCCTATGCGGACTTCCTGTGGCGGATGGAGGATGGCCGGCTGCTGGCCTCCGGCAGCCATGCGGAGGATCCCAGCAGCACGGCCCTCAGCGACAGCGCGGAGATTCCCAGCAGCACACCGGAGGAGGTGATCTGAATGGTCCGACAACACACACAGAACCTGGAATCCAGCCTGGCCGGCGTTCCCGGCTTCCGGCGCTGGCGGAAGGACCGGAAACACCTGGTCCGGATCCTCCTGGTCATGTGCCTCAGCTTCTTTTTGATGGAGTTCACCTTCCTGCTGGGGGACAGCCTGGAAACTTCCTTAGAGGAGCGCCGGAAGGACGCCTACGGCGCGTGGCAGTTTGCCCTGCTGTCTCTGGATCCAGAGCAGGGAGAAAGCCATTCCCTGGAAAACAGCCCGTTTATCCAACAGTCTGGCTATATCTGGAGCCAGGCCATCCTCACCAACCCGGGGCTGGACGCAGACTACGGGGTGGGCGGCATAGACTCCGGCGCCGTAGGCCTTGCCCGGATCCAGGTGCTGGAGGGGCACCTGCCGGAGCAGCCGGGGGAGGCGGCGTTGGAGGCCTCCCTGGCCAACCGTCTGGGCCTCCAGGGGCAGCTGGGGGAGACAGTCCGGCTCCATCTGGCCCCGGTAGACGAAAGGGGAAGGCCAATGGAGGGCGCGGAGACGGAGGAAATGGAGATCCGGCTCTGCGGCATCATACGGGATTACAACGCCAACTGGTGCATCAGCAACCAAGCCCTGCTGCCCAGCGTTTTCTTATCAGAGGAAGCCTTTGCCGGCTGGGAGAACACTCCCTATTCCTGTTTTCTCATGCTGGGGGATCCGGACTGGGATCTGGAGGAGATGGAGCAGGATCTGGAAGGGCGCACCTCTCTCAAGATCCAGGATGGAGATACGCAGGAAACGATATTGTCCCGTCTGAGTTCTTTGGGCCAAAAGCTGGAACGAAATGTGTACACCTACCCTTCTGACCCAGCCAACAACATCGAAACCATGATGACCGCCGTGCGCCTGCTGGGCGGGCTGTTGGCGGCCATCATCCTGGTGGTGACGGTGGTGTCCTCCGTCCGCAGCCGCCGGGAGGAGTGGCGGAGCCTGACCCTCTTAGGGGCGGAACGTGGCCAGCTGCGGGGGATCCTGGCCCGGGAAGCCCTGGCCTTTGGCCTTCTCTCCATGGCCCTGGGGCTGGGCCTGGCACTGGCGGCCTTTGCTCTGCTGCTGCCCCTGTCCTCCCGGCTGGTGGGATTTTCCCTGTACTATGGTTTTTCCGGACCGCATCTGCTGCTGGCGGCGGCGCTGGGCGGATGCATGGTGCTCCTCTCCTACCTGCTGCCCTTCCTGGAGATGAGACGGCTCTCCCGCCTGCACCAGCCGCCCAAAAAAGAGAAGAAGCCGAGAAGGCGGCGGAAGGGCCGCTCCGCCGGCCCGGTGACCTTTGGCACCCTATGGCGGCGGCAGTGGAGCAGCCATCCCTGGATTTGCCTGGCACAGCTGGTGATCCTAACCGGAGCCCTGATCCTGCCGGGGATTGGGGCGGGGGAGATTGCCAGCCTGTCCCGTACTCTGCACGCGGAGATGCGGTGGTATGGGGATTCCTATACCTGCATGCGGGAATCCGGAGACAGCGGCGCGGCTGCCGGCGTACCCGGGGAGAGCCTGGAGGCTCTGCGGGATCTCTATGGGGTGGAAAGCTATACCGCCTACCAAAACACCTCGGACCAGGATCCCTTTTTCCTGGATCTCTCCGGCCTTCCAAAATCCGAATACCGGCAGATGCTGGAAAAAGACATTTTGCAGAATCTGCAGATGCAGGTGGAGGAATGCGAATTTTCCCTGCAGGAGGCAAAAACGGTTCAGGACCCCGCCTATATCGAGGCCTGTGAAGGAATGCTGGAGGCTGCGCAGGCAGAACGGACGGAGATGGAGGAACGCCTATCCCAGGGCCAGGTACCTACAACGCTATTGACCATCCAAACGGAAAAAGATCTGCAGATCATTCTGGAAAATTTGGATCAGGGAGCGATCAACATCCCAGACTTTTTTGCAGGGAATTCCGCCATCCTGGTTCTGCCGGTTCAGGCAGAGCCCTCCGAAGCTATGAAAGCGTTTCTCTCTGTGGAAACCACTTTGGATGAAAGCACCGCCCTCGTTTGGCAAAAGGAAGGACGTCTGATTTGGGAGGAACAAAACATCCCTACGGGCATCCTGCTTCCGGTCTCTTACCTGCCCCGTTCCCAGGAACACCAGGTATCCTCGGTACGAGTGGATGGAATTTTGTGGGATATGGAAATGGACAGCCAAACCAGAATGTTTGCCCGTTCATCCATCGGCCCATACGGGCTGGTCTGCAGCGAGGCTTTTTTAGAAAAATTCGACTGGCCTTCGGCTGGGCGTTATCAGTATATTCAGGTAAACGCCTCCCCGGAGGCCGGATACGGGACCGATGTGCAGGTGGCCCGGACTCTCTCGGAGGCCACCGGCATGGCCTATGAAAACCACCGCACCCGGACGGAACAGCTGCGCCAGGATCTCTACCTGGGCCTGGCGCTGTACGGCAGCCTTTGCGGCCTGGGGACCCTGCTGCTTCTGACCATCCTGGCCGGCGTCTCCCGAAACAGCCTCCAGTACCAGCAGGGACAGTGGCATACCCTGAAGCAACTGGGGATGAAGGGCAGCTGGCAGACAGCGCTGCCGCTTTTCCGGACAGGCGTGCTGGCACTGCTTGCCGCCGGCCTCTCTGTACTGGCCATCTCTGTTCTCTCTTACAGAGAATACTATTGGGGACGCATAGAGGCAGAAACGCCTCCGGAGCTGATCCGCCCCTTCTTTCTGAACCTGGGGATGGACGGAAAATGGTATGCGCTGTTGTGTCTGGTGGTACTGGCAGCCTGCATGGCGGTGAGCAATGGCAGCCTTAAGGCAGAGAGGAGGTAATGGCATGATCCGAACCCTGATCACAGAGGATGACGCACTGCTAGCGGCTTCCTTAAAAAGCATCCTGGAGCTTCATGGCCACACCGTAAAAACCGCCGGATGCTTTCAGGAAGCCCTGTCCCAGGATTTCTTGACCTTTGATTTTTTCTGTGTGGATCTGCACCTGCCGGATGGCAGCGGCATCCGCCTTTGCCGGGAAATCCGGAAAGCCGGGCCCATGCCCATTCTGGTGCTGACCGCCTACGAGGAGGAGGAATATGCCGTCCGGGCCTTTGAGGCCGGGGCGGACGACTATGTGATCAAGCCCTTCCGCAGCCGGGAACTGATAGCCCGGTTGGCCGCTCTGCTGCGCCGCTCCCGGCCGGAACATACGGTGCGGGGATACCGAAGCGGCTCCCTCTTTGTCTCCGACCGCGCGGAGGAGGTTCGCTGGAAGGGGCAGCCTTTGGATTTTACCCGGAAGGAATACGAGATTCTGTTGCTGCTCCTGCGCCGGGGCGGTCAGCGGGTCAGCCGGGAGGAGCTGTTCTCCCAGGTCTGGGGCACCTCCGCCCTGGAGGTGGAGGACAACACCCTCTCCGTCACGGTGGGACGCCTGCGCAAGAAACTGGAACGGATCGGCTGCCCCGGCGCCATTGAAACCTGCTGGGGCCGAGGTTACCGCTGGCTGCTGCCGGTGGAGGAGGATCTGCATTAAAAGGAAGGATATGCAACCAGCGCTGGGAGGCGCGGAGGGAAAAGAAGTAAAAGGGACACCTGCCGGGAAGGTGGGAAGGAGGAACCATGGGGAAGGTTCACATAAAGGAGAAAACACAACGCTTTATAGCCGCCGGCCTCTGGCTGGCTTTGGCGGCGCTCTGGGCAATCTTCTGCCTGGGCCAGCTGGCAGACGCTGCCCGGTGGGAGCGGCTGTCCCTGGCCGGAAGGCTGCTTTCGGTATGCCAAGGCCAAGAGGAAGCGCTGCTGGAGACGGTGCTGGGGGATACTTCCGCCGCCGACTACGCCGCCGGCCTGGCGCTGCTGGAGCAAAGCCCCTACGCCAGCATTGGCTTCCGGGCCCTGGGGCGGACGGAGGCCTCCCGCCTCCTGCTTCTGGGCCTCGGCGGGCTGGCTGCCCTGGAACTGTCCTTCTTTCTGCTGGAGGAACATCGGGAACGCCGCCGTCTCCGGGAAGCCCGGGCGCTGGGGGAGTCTCTGTTTTTGTGGAAGCCCCAGACACCGGAAGATGCCCGGCAAGAGGACGCCTGGCCGAAAGGTTCCTTTCCCGAGGTGTCCTTCCCGGAGCTGCTCTACCTGCGGGACTGCCTGGCCCGCTACCGGGAACAGCAAAAAAGGGAGCAGAGTGCCCAGCGGAAGGACCTGGAAAAACAGACCCGCTATCTGCAGAACATCTCCCACCAGATCAAAACGCCCCTGGCAGGGATCTCTCTGTGCCATGATTATCTGGAGGCCACGGAAACCTCTCCTCAAAAGAGAGAACTGCTGCGGCAGAGCCGGGTACAGATCAACCACATTGAAGCGCTGATCCGGGAGTTACTGCTCCTGGCGCGCCTGGACGCCGGGAAAGCCGCCATGAAGCTGGAGCGGATTCCCCTGGGGCAGCTGCTAGAGCGGGTGCAGCAGACGGTCCACGGGCTGGCCGCCGACCGGGAAGCAGCGGTTTTCTGGGATTACCCGGAGGATCTGTCCGTTCTGTGCGACCGGTTTTGGATTCAGGAGGTGCTCCTCAATCTGCTAAAGAACGCCCTGGAGCATATTCCGGCGGGCGGCCGGATCCGCGTTTGGGCGGAGGCGGTCTCCGATGGGGTGGACATCCACATCCGGGACAATGGCCCGGGGATTCCAAAGGCGGAGCGGGACCAGATTTTCCGCCGCTTTTCTTCTGAACCCGCCCGGACAGATGGGAGGAATACCGGCATCGGCCTGAACCTGGCCTACGAGATTATCTTAAAACACGGAGGCCAACTGGAGCTGATGGACCATCCGGGGGAAGGGGCCTGGTTCCGCCTGCGCCTGTATGGGTAAGCGGGCGGCCCGGTGCTTTTGTTTTGGGAAAGGGCATCGCACAACCCTTTGTATTTCAAACAATCGCATATCCAATCGCTTCTTCCGGATAATCTTCCAGATTTTCATCCAACCACATCTTCTCTCCCGGATGAATCTTATGGAACCGGATTTCCACATGTTCTTCATCACATGACAGAATCAGGCAGAACTTTGAATGGGGTTCCATAGAAATATTCTTTTCAAAGTAGCTATTCAAACGAATTTCCGTATTGGTTGCTTCATAACCTGTTTTGTCCATATACATTTCCAATCGCATGGAGCGCCTACAGCAGGTCATTGACACCCTACGAATACCAGAGTCCCTGCCACCAAGAAACTCCGATCACAATTTAAGCGGAAATTATGCCAGCTACCGAGAGTGCCATATAGAGCCAGACTGGCTACTTATTTATCGTCAGAGCGAGGAGGAACTGCTACTCTACCGCACAGGTACGCATGCCGATCTATTTGGTATTTGATAGGTAAAGAAACCTTAAAACGGAACGATCCGAAGGCTTTCATGGTTCGTGGTGTCTTCGTCAGCGGATATAAAGGTTCAGACACAAAACGCAGCATAGAGAGGGACCGTCTTTTTATTGTCCTCAAAGCCAAAGTTCTTTGCAGAAAGCTTGATCGCATAGGCCGGCTTATAAGTGTCCATATAGACCTTCAAGCTCTTTGCTTTGGTGTTGTCAGCCGATTTTACTTCAATGGGGATCAGCTGGCCGTCACGCTGGATG
>CAJFTW010000136.1 GCA_904420025.1 Candidatus Pseudolachnospira avium | reverse complement strand
TTCTTTCCATCCGGATCCATGCCGGTCACCGCCCGGCGAATACAAATCAGCCCCCTATTCCCTTCCGGCACCGGGGAACTGGACGCTTGCCGCTGTCGGCAGTAGTCCGCCATAGCCTTCCTGGTCGGCCCGGTGCCAGACCCATGCCCCATCAGCTGGCCATTGCCGATGTACATCTCCACATGGCCCACATACTGGCTGCTCTTCCGATCCAGACTCCTCCCCCGGAAGAACAGCAGATCCCCGGGCAGCAGAGCCTCCTCATCCGGGACACCACTCTGAATCGGAACACCCACTGTGATCAGCTCGTCACTGTCAATCTGTGCCTCCGTATTCCCACCGATATACACGCCCAATGCTTCTTCATGCGCCCACCGCATCAGAGAACTGCAATCCGACCAACCAGACGCCACCTGATCTCGCTTGCTGCCCTGGGTATACTGATTTTTTCCTTCACGGCTGATCACGGCCGCAACCAGGGCGGCCCGCTGTTCACTGTACGTCATTTCCCATCTTCTCCCTTCTTCTGCAGCACCTCAATGGCCCGGGTAACCACCGCCGGCATCGGCACCCCCATCAATCCCACATTCTCAATAATGGACAGCGCCTCATTGGCGGAAAAAGCAATCACCACCGCATCCCGGATATACTGCGTCCCAATCACCAGATCCAGACGGTGGGCCACCAGCACCATCAACAGCACCGCCCCCTTCCGGCACAGCCCCTTAAAGCCGGCCCGGCTCTCCAGCGCTCCGTTGGAGGACTTCTGGGAAGCATGGAACACCCCCGCTACCACCAGCCCTGTCACGTAGTCAATTCCCATGAAGATCAGCAGCGTCACCAAGGCTGTATCCCATCCTCCAAAAAACTGCGCCACCGCGCTCCCGATCACGCCGATCCCGGCGCATATCATTTCCTTCACCCGCAAAATAAGCTCCTTTCCTTGCGACATCGCAACTTTTCTTCAGCATACCAAATCGGGGAGGGAATATCTCCCCTCCCCACAAAGTCAGTCTTTCAGCCAAGCGTCAATATCCTCGCTCTTCTCTTCCCGGTCATATCCCGCCGCCTGATACGCCGAAAGCAGCCGGGACTTCAGCTGGGCCGCCTGGCTCCGGTTGGTCCGGTACAGCTGGATGTATGTAGGCTTATACTGCCTGGTCAGCTGGGAAGCAATGCTCCGCTCGCTGACCCCATAGGACGTCAGCTCCCGCACACTCTCCCGGATTCCATCGCCGCTGTCCATGGCATCATACAGCCCCGCGTACTGGCCGCCTTCCTGCCATCCCAGGAAATCCTTCCGCTCATACATCGGCTCACCGGCAATCTCATACTCCAGCAGCTGCCCCTCAATGTCCCTTCGGGTTGCCGCGTCGCCTTCTACCCAGGCGTCCTTATACTCCGCTGTCACCACCTCTCTCACCGCGCCGGCCGCCCGGCTGGGATCCTTCCCCTGATCCAGCTGTTCCTGATACACCTGGTCAATATTTTCCTGCACCTCCGAGTCTCGGCCCAGCGCCACCCGCAGGGCCGCGTAATCGCTTTCCTGTACCAGGTTCAGCAGCGCCGCCTCCTCATCCTGGGACACCCGCAGCCTGCTGATATACTGCCGCACCTCATCTCTCTCCAAATCCTGCTGGGCAATATCCTGCCGCACCAGAATGCTCATGGCCGCCGGAATGCCCTGACTTTCCAGTTCTTCCACACTGTCCACCCAGCTATCCGCCTCCCGGCCAAACAAATCCCGCTGGGCCAGCTGGACGGCGTAATCATACACCCCCTCCACAATCGCCGCCCGGGTGGTCATCTCCATATCGTCATACACATCCAGGTCGATCAAGTCCTCCAAAATCCGGTAGGAATCCTGCCCAACCCGTTTCTGCAGGCGGGTATACTCCTCCGCCGTCAGGTCCACCCGTTCCCCGGACACCTGCAAGCGCTTTTCCACCGTCCTCGGCACCACACCGCCATCTCCGGTTTCCCGGAAGATCTCCTCCAGCTCCCGCTCCACGTCCGATTGCTCTATTCGCGAAATATATCCGGGGCTTGCAAAGTTCTCAAAGGCCCGCAGCAGCGTGTTGTCCTCCACATCCTCCTCGCCCCAGGCATTGAGCATCGGCTCCTTCAGGAAGGATAGGGCCGGGATCTTCCCCATTACCCGCTGGAGGAAATACTGGACATCGGAAGGGACCGGGCTATTCTGGTCCGTGTAATTCCGGCGGGCCACCGGATCCATAGTCCGGGCAATCTGCCCGCCAAGGGTAGGGAAGGCCTGCTGCAGATAGCTGGACAAAACCTCTATTCCCACAGCAGTCAGCTTATGCTCCGAAAAGCTCACCGCCTCAATGGTATCACTGAGGCTGCTGAGCATAGACAGGTTAAACATGGGTTCCGTGATCTGTATCAACGTTTCCGCGTAATCCGCAAACTGGGCATCCCCATACTCCCCTGTCAACACCGACTGCAGCTCCGCCCCCACAAAAAGCGGCAGGGACAGAGGCGCCGCCCAATCCACCGTAAAGGAAACATCCCCGATTTCCACCGCATAGCCCTGCTCACCGGTCAAGGCCGCCAGCTCATCCTCCGGGTCATCCCCCAGTGCGCCTTTCAGGAAGCCACAGGACGCAAGGAACGCGCCCACCGCCACAATTTCCGTCCCCGTCAGCCCCGCGGCCAGGCCGTCTATATACTCATTGGGCGTGATCTGCCCGTTCCGCAGCCGCCGGGTCCCCCGGACCAGTGTCCCGATCAGCCCCGCCGGGCTGTACTCCACGCCACGCTTCAGGATATTGATGGGTGTCTTTTTAAACGGAAGCACGCCCTCAATCACCAGGTTCAGCGTCTTATTGCTGCCGGCCGCCCGGGACAGCGTAGACGCCAAGGCGGAGGCATCCCGGTAGGTTGCCTTCTGCGCCTCTCTCACCGCGTAGGCCATGGCACGATCCAGAAACTCCTGGCTCACATTTTCCAGGTCCGCTTTGTTGGCCTGAAGGTACTGCCCCAACGCGTTCTGATAGTGGCGGGACAGAAACAGCATATCCTCCGCCTCCAGCAGCCAGGAATTCTTCGAGCTGGTAAACTGCAGCGCTTTCATTACCGGCCGCAAAAGCTTGATCCGGCTCTGGAACACCACCCGGTTCTCCTCAATCCGGCTCTGCTCATTGTACTTGCCGCCAGATGCCAGGATGTCCTTCACCTGCTGGAAATTCTCCCGGGCAAAGCGCCGGTATTCCCGGGACACCCGCACCGCTTTGCTCCGCTCCCGCTTCCGGAGGAATACCGCCTCCAGGGCAGCCCCCTGCAGGTTCTTCAGCTTCACCGCCGGCATAAAGATGGCATTGCCTATAATGTTCCGGATATGGGTCCGGGGATTCCCCAGCATGGACAGGTACCGCCAGGCGTTCCACTTATCCAGCCAGGTGGAGGGCAGCTGCCTTCCCAGATCCTTATAGATCTCCCCGGCAATCCGTTCCTGCTCCTCTTTGGATCCCGCCTGGGCGTATTGCTCCGCCAATTCCCGGTCCACCCGGATGGAAGGGATCTCCTTCTTGTTTTTGAACCGCCGCTCCAGCTGCCGGTTGATGTTCTCCACCGATTTCTCAATGAAGTACAGGTCTCCGATATACTTCAGATCCCCCAGCTCCTCCATCCGCTTCATCATCCGCAGGGCCTGCACCACCTGGCCAGCCCGGGTCCCCACCGCAGCCAGCTCCGCCGTCAGCTGCACCACCGCGGCAGCCTCTCCCTTCCGGGCATACTCCCGCAGCAAGGCTTCACCCAAAGCCACATCCTCCACCCTGGGCAGCTGGTTCCCATTGACCATAGAAGTCCACCGGTCCCGGGCCCGCTCCAATCCATACCGTTCCAGAATCTCCTTTGCCCGTTTCATAGACCGCTCGTTGGACTGTGGCTGATAGGACATGCCGCCTTCCAGGATCTGATCCTGAATCGGCTGCACCATCTCATCGGTAATGGACGCGCTTTCCAGCACCGTCCGGGTAAAGCGCCGCACCTTGCCGCCCTTCCGGTCCCGCACCGGCACATCCACATCCCGGACAGGGTTCTCCCCCTTGGGAAGGAATCCCCGCTTATTCTTCAGCCCCTGCAAAGCCGGATCCTTGGCTTTCGCCCGCTCCACCTTTGTCTGGCCAGAGGCCTTTGCCTCCCTCTGGCTCTGGACCCGCTGGGCGTTCAGCTCCTTCCGCAGCGCCTCCAGCTGGGCATTATTCTGATACATGAAATATTCCTGGTAAATCCGCAGGGCCAGATCCCGGGAAGCCTCCGCCACGTCAAGGCCCGCCGCGTTCTTCCAGGACGGCTTCAACGCCTCCAGGGTATCCACCAGCTCAAAGATCTGCTCATCCGGGTTCGCGTCCGCCTTAAAATAGTCCGGGAACTGGTCACACAGTTCGCTCCAGATACGGTCCAGGCTAGTACCGTTGTTGGACAGCACCACCCTGCCAAAATTCTTCTTCCGATACGCATTGTAAGAGCCATAGGCATAGGCCACCGCCGCCTTCTGCTGGTCATTCAGCCGGATCTTCTTGCCTTTCAGGTACTCCCGCAGGGCGTTGTAATCCCCCTCCGTAGACCGGTCCAGGGAACGGGTCTGTTCCACCACCGGCCGTGCCACATCCAGCATGATCCGCTCCATGTCCCGGGCATCCACCTGGCCCTCGTGGCTCCTCACATAGGCAAACAGCTTGTCCAGGTTGGAGGCCAGGGTTTCCGCCGGGTAGCCGGAGGAATATTCCTGCACCAGCCGCCGGGCAATGCCCTGGGTCACATTGGACTTCACCGGCGCGTCCCCCAGCACCCGCAGCCCCTCCTCCAGAATGCTCAGGGTTTCCGAATCCAGTTCCGGCAGGGAAGCGGGATCCGTGTGGGTGGTGTCTTTTAGGGAATAGCGGAGGCTGTCCTCAAACGCGCTCTCCCGGGTCATGCCGTAATGATCCAGCACCTCCTCCGGCAGCACGTCTGAAAAATGATCCTTGACATAATCCAAGAATTCTGTCATACTAATATCAAAAGAGCGGTAATCTTTAGTACGGCTTTGGCCTGAAACGGAGGCGCGTGCGCGCAGCCGCTCTTTTTTTGCATTTACGGCGTAAAGCACATTCTCCACTTCGTAGGAATTTAATTGCCATGATTGAACTCCCATCTTCCGAACCAAAGCACGCACGATATATATATTTGTGTTGCCATTCGCATCCAAGCTATAACCTAGGCCTACAAGAACGTTTGTAGCAACTGTATTCTTATCACGCTGACTTAATTCGTTAACCCTTATAGCCTCCGGAAGGATACGGCCAATATTTATCGTTGCCAATGCGGTATCTTGCGCATTTCTTGACAATCCATGCTCTATGCCGGGTTTTCCAACTACAACATCTACATCCAGGTCATTCACATGAAGCACAAGCTGTCCTTTTTCATTTTTCCTCCCATATTTCCGCACATTTTCCATTGCCATGGCCAACGTACTCTTTCTATCGACCCGCTTACCATCCATAGGCACCGCCCCGTCCATCTCAGCTACCCGCACACTCCCCTTTTCTATCAAGGAATCATAGGTAACCGGCAACTCCGCCGCCCGATCCTTTTCGGACATGTCCTTTTTCAGGCTGAATTTTCCCTTGCCATCTTGGTTACTGTCTGCTATAGTAGAAATAGAAGAAGCGGTAGTATAAGCGTTTTCGGACGTCCGGCCCAGGGCATTTGCATTGGGCGTATACGAGGCTTCTTTTCCTGTATACGCAGATATAACCCATAATTTTTTCCAAGAAGTTTCACTTGCCGCAATGATACAATAATACTCCTTTCCAACTTGTTTTGTGAACATAACAAGCGGGGAAGGTTTTCCATCTTTTCCAAGAGAACTGTTCGTTGTTTTTATACTCCCATCTGCATTTTTCAATACCTCTACTCGGTCATAATGTTCCAAAATATATGCCATACGGGCTACATCCTGCAAGTCTGCCATACTGGAATCTTGCTGCCCATTTATTCCATGACGCTTTTCGATATGCTGTAATCCGGAAGTGTTGATATTATTTGTATACCCCGAAACATCCAGTCCCAGCAACCGCTTTATATCCTGAGCCTGTCGCTCAGAAACATCAGAAATCTTATGCCGTCGAAAAGTCTTATACCCTTCTTTCCTGGCGTTCTCCGCCGCATCCAATAAACTTTCATCCACTGCATCCAAATACTCCAGCATCACTTGCTGCTTTGCCTTGCTATAACGGGAAGCCCGGGAAAAATCCATCCCTGTGTTATCGGCCATTTCCAGGATCCCTTTCACCCACAGCTTCTCCGCCTCCTCATACACCTCCAGATTCTGACGCAGGGCACGGGCCTCCAGGCTCCTGGGCTCATAGTCCGAAAGCAGTCCCTTCAGCTTCTCAATCACACCCCGGATACCGTCCAGAATCCGCCGGGCCAGGCT
>CAJFTW010000135.1 GCA_904420025.1 Candidatus Pseudolachnospira avium | reverse complement strand
GGGTTTACCAGCGAGCCGGCGTAGATCACCACCTGGGCCTCCCGCAGCAGCCGCTGCCCCCGCACCGTAATCAGATCCGGCGCGCCGGACCCTGCTCCCACAAAATATACCATCTTCGTTGGCCTCCTATTGTTCTGCCTTCTCCTTGACCAGGATCAGGGAATAGTATCCGGCGTCCTCGGGAATCTCCTCCGCACTCCGGTAGATCTTTTCATTTTCCATGCCGCAGTTTTCAATCATGCACACATCCGCCGAAAGGGCCTCCAGCTGCGCCTTCACCTGGCCCATTTTCTTGCCGGCCTTCATCAGCACCCGGGTGCCGGAAAGCTTCAGCGCCTCCTCCACCGGGTAGGAGGAAGGGATCACATGGAGCAGCTCCGCCTTCTCCACCAGGCCCACGTTCAGCCGGGCCGCCACCGCGCAGAAGGAAGGGATGCCGCTGACAATCTCCGTGGCGTATCCTGCCTGGGCCACCAGCCGGTGGATATACAGGTAGGTGGAATACACCGTGGGATCCCCCAGGGTCAGGAAGGCCACATCCTTCCCCTCCTCCAGAATCCGCTCCACCGCCGCGGCCCCCGCCTCATGGCTTGCAGCCAGCCGCTGCTTGTCCTTGGTCATGGGCATGGGCACCGGCAGCACCTCTTTCTGCTCCAGCTCCGGATACGCTGCCCGGACAATCCGGTAGGCCACGCTCTCCTCCTTTTGCTCCGCCGGCACCGCAATCACCGGCGCTTCCCGGACCACCCGCAGGGCTTTCAGGGTCAGCAGCTCCGGGTCCCCCGGACCCACCCCCACACCGTACAATGTTCCTCTCATGGGTTTCTCCTTTTCGATTTTCTTTCTGGATCTGTTTCTATCTCTTTTGGGAATTCTCTCCTATGATTTTTTCCGCCAGCTCTTCCGCCCGGGCGGAACGCCCCAGCTCTCCCCGGCGGCTGGAAAACAGCACCGCTCCAATGGGAATCCGGTCATAGCACCGGTGGCTGCAGTAAAACTCAATCTTTTCCAACAGAGAACGGATCACCGGTTCCAGCACGCCGCCGGCTTCCAGTACATCCAGGGCATCCTCGGTGGTGGCGGCGACCAGCACCCGCCGCAGCGTCTCCCCGTCCGCTCCGGCCAGAGCCCCGTGGGCGGCCAGGATCTCCAGACGGCAGTCCGCCTCCCGGGAGTGGGTGTTCATAATCCCCCCGGCCACCTTCACAAACTTGCCGATATGGCTGACAAACAGCAGCCCCTGAAAACCGTTCTCCACCGCCAGGTCGATGGTCTGGCCCACGTAGTTGCTGCATTTCACCGCCCGCTCCGGGGAAAGCTCCCGCCTGTCCCGGAGGAAGTCCATGCCGTAGTTGCCGGGGGCTGCCAGCAGATACCGGTCCCCCTCCGCCGCCCGCATACGCACCTCCGCGGCAATGGTGGCCACCAGGGCCGCCTCGCTCATGGGCTCCACAATCCCGCTGGTCCCCAGCACGGAAATGCCTCCCACAATACCCAGCCGTGGGTTGAAGGTTTTGGCCGCCAGCTCCACACCGGCGGGAATGGAGATGACAATCCGCAGGCCGCCGGCATAGCCCAGCTCCTTCCGCACCTCCTCCACGGTCTCCCCAATCATCTGCCGGGGCACCCGGTTAATGGCCGCATTCCCCACCGGCTGGTCCAATCCCGGCTTTGTGACACGCCCAACTCCCACTCCACCGTCTATTTCCAGGTCATTTCCCGGTGTTTTCTCCACCGATGCCCACACTTCCGTCCCATCCGTCACGTCCGGGTCATCCCCGGCATACTTGACCACCGAGCAGATGGCCTGCCCGCCCTCCCGGCGGCTTTCCCGGATGGGAAGCTGCAGGCGGATGCCCTTGGGCGTCAAAATAGAGACAGAGTCCACTGGCTCCCCGGCCAGCAGAAGCCGGGCCGCCGCCTGGGCCGCCGCCGCCGCACAGGTGCCGGTGGTGAAGCCGAAGGCCATCTTTTTATTGTTCTTGCAGACAAAATAGTCTTCGATTCCGGTTTTCATCCGGCCCCTCCCCATAAAACAAAAGAAAGCCCTCTCTTCCGCGCAGAAGAAAGGGCTTACACAACGGTATCTCTCCCAATTCTATAGTCCGCGTAGAATGGTTCCTCCGCTCGCAGGCAGGTCTTCTGACTCAAAGCTTTCGTCCTTGCCACCTTCCCGGTCTCCCAGTGGTTTTGGCAGGAACACTTTTCACAGCGACGGGCTCGTACAGGATTCGCACCTGTTTCCCTTTTCACGGTCCGAAGACCGCACCTGCGGCACAATTCCGGCGGGAAGCATCCCTCCGCCGGAGTCCAGTGCTAGTTTACCATTTTCCATGCGGGCTGTCAATAAAGCTGGTAATTTTATAGGGCTCCGAAAATGCCATCCCCCTGAACCGGCGCATTCCTAGCCCAGCTGGAACTGCTGACGGTTTGCCCCCTGACCCAGGGAAAGCACGGTGCCGCTGGCCATATCCTGGAATTCCCCCACCCGGGCGGCCCGCGCGCCATTGAACAGCGTCTGCCCTTCCGTCAGATCCCGCGCCCGCCAGACGCCCCGCGCCCGGTCAAACACCAGGGAGCAGTGGATAGGGGCCGCGCACTCCGGCGGCAGTACAATCTGGCAGACCTCCGGGTCGCTTCCAATCAACAGCTCCTCGCCATCCGCCGCGGAGAACACTCCTCCGGAAAACAGACCGGAAAGGGCCGTAAGCTGCGGCCGGGCAGACGGGGCCTTAGGCCTTGCCGCTGCCGCCGGGGTGGACGGGGCCTGGGGCCTTGCCTGCCCTGCCGGGGTGGACGGGGCCTGGGGCCTTGCCGCTGCCGCCGGGGTGGACGACCTTCTCGCCCCGGCCGGGGCAGCGGCAGGCCGGTCCTCCCGGCGCTCCTTCTGCGGTTTGGCCGGGCGTTCCTGCCGGCGCTCCTCCCGGATGGCCCGGATCCCATACCAGATCCCGGGAATCCAGCAGAAGCCGATGTGCCAGGAAACCCGGAGCAGAAAATACAGCATCCCCGCAATCCCCCAGTTCCGGTTCCGGAACAGATGGGCCAGCACCAGGCCAATCCCCAGCCCTGCCGCCCCTTCAATGGCCCCCACCTTCGTCTTTTGGATGACGTAGTGCCAGTTGGCGAAGACAAAGCCGAAGCCGTACAGCGGGCCTGCCACCAGATACGCCAGCGAATGCAGGCCAAAGCCGGAACCCCCGGAGTT
>CAJFTW010000134.1 GCA_904420025.1 Candidatus Pseudolachnospira avium | reverse complement strand
TAGACCTGACATGGTGGGTGTGGCACAGTTGGTTAGCGCGCCAGATTGTGGCTCTGGAGGTCGTGGGTTCGAGTCCCACCCCCCACCTTATTGGGCTATCGCCAAGCGGTAAGGCACAGGACTTTGACTCCTGCACGCGTTGGTTCGAATCCAACTAGCCCAGCTCGGCAATGGCCGCAGGGGCGATTAGCTCAGTCGGTAGAGCACTTGACTTTTAATCAAGTTGTCGGGGGTTCGAATCCCCCATCGCTCATGATGCAATCCACGGGTTTCCGTGGTTTTTTTTTGCCCTTTTCTTCTTGACTTATGTCAGAAACTGCGCTATACTATTTTCGACATAAGTCAGAAAGGAAGGTGCCGGGATGCCAAGACCACGGAAGTGCCGGCGTGTCTGTTCTCTGCCCGCCATTGCCGGGGTAATGCCCATAGGCAGCTGCGGCCAGGAGGACTGCCTGGTGATGAGTGTGGATGAGTATGAGACGGTCCGGCTCATTGACTGGGAAGGAAAAACCCAGGAAGAGTGCGCCGTGCAGATGGGGATTGCCCGGACCACCGTGACGGGGATCTACATGTCTGCCCGGAGAAAACTGGCGGATGTGCTGGTCAACGGCAGGCGTCTGGTGATTGAAGGTGGGGATTTTGCCCTCTGTGAACATCGGACGCCGGGATGCGGCACTGGGCAGGCGTGCCCCTGCTGCAAAAAAACAAAAAGCGAGGAATGGAACAATGAGTGAAGCATGTAATCACGATTGCAGCTCCTGCAAAAGCGACTGCGCGGAGCGCCGGGAGCCCCAAAGCTTTCTGGAAAAGCCCAATGAGCTGTCCAGCATCCGCCATGTTATTGCCGTAGTCAGCGGCAAGGGCGGCGTGGGCAAATCCCTGGTCACCTCTCTGATGGCAGTGCTGATGCAGCGGAAGGGCCTTCAGGCGGCGGTGCTGGATGCGGACATCACCGGCCCTTCGATCCCCACCACCTTTGGGGTACACACCCGGGCCATGGCCAGCCCGGCAGGAATGTTCCCGGCGACCACCAAAACCGGCATCCAGATTATGTCTCTTAACCTGCTGCTGGATCATGACACAGATCCGGTGGTATGGCGGGGGCCTATGATTGCCGGTGCCGTCAAACAGTTTTGGACAGATGTAATCTGGAGCAATGTGGACTATATGTTTGTGGATATGCCGCCGGGAACCGGGGATGTGCCTCTGACCGTATTCCAGTCTATTCCAGTGGACGGTATTTTGGTGGTGGCCTCTCCCCAGGAGCTGGTCTCCATGATTGTGGAGAAGGCTGTCCGCATGGCGGAGATGATGAAAGTACCGGTGCTGGGGCTGGTAGAAAATATGTCCTACTTCCAGTGCCCCAACTGCGGGGAGAAGCATAAAATCTTCGGGGATAGCCATATCGAGGAGATTGCGGCGCGGTATGGAATCTCCCATGTGGCCAAGCTGCCCATGGACCCGAAGCTGGCGTCCCTCTGCGACGAGGGTGAAATTGAAGAATTTGATGGCGGCTGGCTGGATCATCTGGCGGACCACCTGGAATATTTGGATCAAAATCCGAAGGAGGAGCAAAAATGAAGATTGCGGTAACGTATGCGGATGGACAGGTATTTCAGCATTTTGGACACACGGAACAGTTTAAGGTGTACGAGGTGGAGGACGGCAAAGTGGTTTCCTCCCAGGTGATTGGGACCGATGGGTTTGGTCACGGAGCATTGGCAGGTTTCCTGAAGAATAAGGGAGTCAGTGCGCTGATCTGCGGCGGGCTGGGCGGAGGCGCCCGCAACGCTTTGGCGGAAGCAGGGATTACCCTGTATCCGGGCGTTACCGGAGAGGCAGATGCGGCGGTGGAAGCGCTGCTGGCCGGAAATCTCCAGTACAATCCGGACACCACCTGCCAGCACCATAGCCATGGAGACGGGGAGTCCTGCGGCCATCACGGCCATGGAGACGGGGAGTCCTGCGGCCACCACGGCCATGGAGACGGGGAGTCCTGCGGCCACCACGGCCATGGACATGGGGAAGGCTGCGGCCATCACCAATAACGGTTTGCCGAAAAAAGAAGAGCGGATCTCTTTCAGCCAAGAGGCGGTAAGAGATCTGCTTTTTGTTGGGCGCGCCTGGCGGCGCACGTTTCTTAAAGGCACAAGTCCCCCATCTGCCCGGCAGCGGGAAGGATACAGCCAAAGGTAAGGGGGGTACTGTGGGGTGGAAGGTGAAGAAAGCCGGATGTTGCCGAGTACCGAACGGTACGGCACGGTGGTGCGAGAAGCCGGCGGTTAATCACCGCCCCCTGCTCGATCAGTCGGGGCAGATGGAGGGGAGGCTTCGCTTCCCCTGCGGAACGAGCGCAGCTCCGTTAGAACCTCTTTCAGAATGTGTAGGCAGAGACGCTTTTCTTCTGGGGTGCAGGATTGGAGCAGATGCTCCAGCTCCCCATCCGTCTCGGAGGGAGTGTATTCTTTGGAGGGTTCCGTGCCGTAATAGAGATAATCGTAGGTAATGTGAAAAAACTCACAGAAACGCTCCGCCAGGGCGTGGGAAAAAGAACGCCCGCGCTCAATCTGCCCCAGATAGTTGGTGGAGATTCCCAGATGTTCGCTGAGCTGCTCCTGTGTAAGATTCCACTTGCTGCGTTCGTTTCGGATCCGCTGGCCGATCCGCTGAGGCGGATCCGAAGTAAAATGGGTTTTTTCCATGCAAACTCCTTTTTATCGCGAATTATCCTTTGTTTATGCTATCTTACCCTGTTTTATCGGAAAAGATAACAAACCAAGGAAGCGTGATTCATCGTGACAAAAAGTGTGTGGAAAAGGGAGGATTACAGGTTCCGGTACAGCTGGATCAGGGCCTGGGTGCCCTGGTTTTCCCCTCCTTGAGCGGCAAACTTCTGGTAGAGTGCCAGAACGGATTCCAGCATCTCCAGCTGCAGGCCACAGTTTTGGCTTTCTTCCTCAATGATTTTCATGTCCTTGATAAAATGCTTTACATAAAAACCGGGAGCAAAATCCCCTGCCAGTGCCCGAGGGGCCATGTGCTCTATCTGCCAGCTTCCGGCAGCGCCTCCGCCGATGGCAGCCAGCATTTTTTTCGGATCCAGCCCTGTTTTTTCTGCATAAGCGATAGCCTCTGTGTAGGCAGCGGTAGCTCCGGCTACCGCAATCTGGTTGGCGGCCTTGGTGTGCTGGCCAAAGCCGGCAGGGCCCATGTGCTGGATATTTTTGCCCATGCAGGAGAACAACGGCAGGGCTTCATCAAAGTCCTCCGGGTCTCCGCCTACCATAATGGACAGGGTTGCGTTTTCCGCCCCTGAGTCACCGCCGGATACCGGTGCGTCCAATATACGGATCCCTTTTTCTTTGCCGGCCAGATAGAGACGCTGGGCCAGGGAAGGCAGAGAGGTGGTCATGTCCACTGCCAGGGTGCCAGGGCGGGCATTGGCCAAGATTCCCTGCGGGGAGAGAAATACCTCCTCCACATCCTGGGGATAGCCTACCATCACAAAGACGCAGTCTGCGTCCGCCACTGCCTCTGCAATGGTCTCACAAGGGATGAAGCCATATTGGGCTGCCAGTTCCCGTACTTGCTCTGGACGCCGGCTGTAGGCCTTTACCGAATACCCATTTCTTACCAGGTGGCCGGCCTGACGGCGGCCCATCACACCGGTGCCGATCCATGCAATGTTTTTCATGTGTCTGTACTCCTTCCTTCTTCTGTTTTTTTGATACAATAGGATACCAGGGTCAAAAGGCCATGTGTTTCATGCCTGCATGGCGCGGGTATCATGGGGCTAAAATACTTTTTGCCCCCAACATCATGAGATAGAGGTATACCCAAGCGGGTTGGTTCTAGTCTAGCACAGGAACGGGTTTTCTGCCATGTTTTTGCGGAAAATGGAAAAATACTTCTTTTATTTTTCACATTTCCGGCGTACAATAAAACAGTGGCCGTAGGGCTGCGGGAATTGGACCGTGAGGAGTGAAATCGTGGAGAAAAAGGATCATAGCTTTCAAAATGGGTTGTTGACGGGAATCAGTGTAACATTGGCAGCGGTGGCGGTTCTGGTGGTAATCGGCGCATTCTTTGTGGTCCCGGCGCTTCGTTCCGGGAGAAACCAGGCAAGCACCAGTGATGCGGCGGAAAGCCTGCTGGAAAAGATTGAGGAGATCAATGCGTATATTGATTATTACTACATCTTTGACGTAGATCAGGAGGCTATGGAAAACAGCCTGCTGGCTGGTTACGTCAGCGGGCTGGGGGATCCCTACTCCGTATATTATACGGAAGAAGAGCTGGACAGTGTGCTGGAATCCTCCAGCGGCGCCTATTATGGGATCGGCGTTTTGGTGGGGCAGATGGAGGACGGGACCCTGCAGGTAGTCAATGTGTTTCGCAATTCACCTGCTATGGAAGCCGGCATGCAGAAGGAAGATGTGATTGTAGGGGTGGATGGCCAGAATGTGGAAGGCATGGAGCTGGACCAGGTGGTCGCGTACATCAAAGGGGCCGAGGGCAGCCAGGTGACTGTGACGGTATACCGGGCAAGTACCGGGGAAACCCTGGATTTGTCCATGGAACGCCGGGAGGTGGAAGTGGACACGGTGGAGTACCGGATGCTGGACAGCAATGTCGGGTATCTGCAGTTGGTAGAGTTTGACGATGTGTCCCTGCAGCAGATGGAGGATGCCTTGAAGGATCTGGAGAGCCAGGGGATGGAAGGCCTGATTCTGGACCTGCGGGATAATCCCGGAGGTCTGCTGACCAGCGTGGTGGATATCGCAGACCTGTTCCTGGATGAGGCCAATATCTTCTATATGGAAGATAAGGCGGGCAACCGGGTGGATTATGACGCGGAAGATGGGACTGCCTACGATGGCCCTCTGGTCATCCTGGTCAACGGCAACACTGCCAGCGCGGCGGAGGTGCTTTCCGGAACCCTGCAGGATCACGGGATTGCGCAGCTGGTAGGGACTACCACCTTCGGCAAGGGAATTGTGCAGACTTTTTATGAACTCAGCGATGGATCTGGCATTAAGCTGACCACCGCCCATTACTTTACCCCTAACGGAACGGACATCCACGGCACTGGCATTGAGCCGGATGTGACGGTGGAGATGGAAACCGGGGCGGATCCGGATGTGCAGCTGCAGGCGGCCCAGGAGCTGCTGCAGTCAGAGATGGGACAGTAAAGGAAAGGGCGAACAATGGAAAATCAAAAGCGGCGTGTAGCACCCCTTTGCGGGCAGGCTGCACGCCGTTTTTCCTTGGGATAAAATTCCTGCGGGCAGGATCCCTATTTGCAGGCTGGCAGGAACCGGGTTAACGTTCCGCTTTCAGCAGATCTCGAATTTCCGTGAGCAGCTGAATATCTTCCGGAACCGGCGCCGGCTCTTCCGGCTTTACCTCCTGGGCTTGCTTCCTTTTGGTCAGGCGGTTGAACCCTTTTAAAACAAAGAACAGGGTCAGGGCAGTGATCAGGAAGGTGAGGATGGCTTGAATGAAGTTTCCATACATGATGGAGGCATTGCCGACAGTGAGGGACAGGGAAGTAAAGTCAATCTGCCCCAGAATCAGTCCCAGCAGAGGGGTGATAATATCCTGATTGAGGGAGGTGACAATGGCGGTGAAGGCAGAGCCGACAATGATACCGACAGCCATGCTCATCACATTGCCTTTGGCAATGAACTCTTTGAACTCGCGCACAAATGCTTTCATGGGAAATGCTCCTTTGTTTTCCGTTTGGCTGCCTGCCGGAAAAGTCTGGACGGTTTTCCAGCGTATGGGGACAGCCTGGTGTATTATAAGAAAAAAAGTGTGGCTTGTAAAGCCTATTTTTCTATGTTATGCTTTACGGAGAACATCCCCAGCGGAGGCCGGTGTTTACAGTGGTACCGCTGGCGAGGCTGAACAACAGCGGCGGCGGTCTTTCCGCAGCCTGGACAAGGAGAACAGTATGGCAGGCTCAACTTTTGGGAAAATTTTTACAGTGACCACCTGGGGGGAGTCCCACGGAAAGGCGGTGGGGGCCGTTATAGACGGCTGCCCTGCAGGCCTTCCCCTGGAGGAAGAAGATATTCAGCAGATGCTGGACCGGCGTAAGCCGGGGCAAAGCCGGTTTACTACAGCCAGAAAAGAGGGGGATCTGGTGGAAATCCTCTCTGGCACCTTTGAGGGAAAGACCACTGGTGCGCCCATTTCTCTGATCGTGCGCAACCAGGACCAGCGTTCCAGGGACTACTCCAACATTGCGGAGGTATACCGGCCTGGCCATGCGGATTTTACCTTTGACGCCAAATACGGTTTCCGGGATTACCGGGGTGGCGGCCGATCCTCCGGACGGGAGACTATTGGCCGAGTAGCAGCGGGCGCCATTGCCGAGAAGGTGTTGGGCAGCCTGGGTATTCAGGTACAGGCCCGGGCCATAAAGATTGGTCCCTATGCGGCGGAGGATCGGGAGGCGGTGGAGGCTTACCTGAATGAGAAAATGTCCCAGATGGATTCGGCGGGAGGTATTGTGGAGTGCCGGGTCACTGGAATGCCTGCAGGGATTGGTGATCCGGTGTTTGAAAAGCTGGATGCCAACCTGGCCAAAGCGGTGATGGGTATTGGGGCTGTAAAGGGTGTGGAAATTGGTGACGGCTTTGCAGTGGCGGAATCCTGCGGTTCCCGGAACAACGATCCCTTCCGAGCGGACGAACAGGGGAGGATCTATAAGAAATCCAACCACGCTGGCGGTATTCTGGGAGGCATCAGCGATGGCTCGGAGATCATCCTGCGGGCAGCCTTTAAGCCTACGGCCTCCATTGCCCAGATCCAGGAGACTGTGAATCGGCAGGGCGAAAATGTGGAGATTCAAGTGAAGGGCCGTCATGACCCGGTGATCGTTAACCGGGCAGTGGTGGTGGTGGAGTCCATGGTGGCCCTGACCATCCTGGACAGTTTACTGCTGAATATGGGCGCCACCATGCAGGGGGTTGAAAAATTTTACGGGAACACTCGCTAAGAAGAAGGGACTGCGGCGGAAAATAAGGAAAGGAGCGATGGGACTCTATGGATTGGGAAGAGATTGGACAGAAAATTAGCGATTTTGGTAAAGAAGTAGGCGGAAAAGTTAAGGATACGGCGGAGATACTGCGCCTGAAGCAAAAGCTAGCCTCGGAAGAGAGCAAATTGAAGGCAGCCTACCGGGCCATTGGTGAGCTGTACTATCAAGAGCATGAAGGCGAGATCGAGGATGCGTACATTGTTCATTTTGAGCATGTAGGCGAAGCCAAGGCGGCTATAGAGGACTATCAGGCACAGATTAACAATCTGAAGGGTGTGCAGGTCTGCCCGTCCTGCGGGGCTTCCGTGGAGGCGGGGGCCGCTTACTGCGGTAAATGCGGACATAGGATGAATTGACGGAGGAAACAGAAGTGGAAAAAGAGATGGTTGTGGTGTTGGATTTTGGCGGACAGTATAATCAGCTGATTGCCCGCCGGGTGCGGGAGTGCAACGTGTACTGCGAGGTGCATCCCTACACCATGGATCTGGAAAAACTTAAGGCAATGAAGCCCAAGGGGATTATTTTTACCGGCGGCCCCAACAGCGTCTATACAGACGATGCGCCTCGGTGTGGCCGGGAGGTGCTGGAATTGGGGATTCCCATTTTGGGGATCTGTTATGGCTCCCAGCTGATGGCCTACCTGCTGGATGCTCCGGTGGAGACGGCACCGGTCAGCGAGTACGGCCGCACGGAGGTTCAGGTGGACACGCATTCCGCATTGTTTCGGGATGTTGCTCCCACTACCGTATGCTGGATGAGCCATACGGATTACATTGCGCAGGCTCCGGCAGGTTTTGCGGTGACGGCCTCCACGCCAGTGTGCCCGGTGGCGGCTATGGAATGCCCGGAGAAGAAGTTGTATGCGGTACAGTTCCATCCAGAGGTAATGCATACGGCTGAGGGACAGAAAATGCTGGCCAACTTTGTGTATAAGATCTGCGGCTGCAGCGGTGACTGGAAGATGGATTCCTTTGTGGAGAGCACCATTCAGTCTCTGCGGGCCAAGATTGGAGACGGTAAAGTGCTCTGCGCCCTGTCCGGCGGTGTGGATTCCTCGGTGGCGGCGGTTCTGCTTTCCCGGGCAGTGGGAAAGCAGCTGACTTGCGTGTTTGTGGACCATGGCCTTTTGCGGAAAAACGAAGGGGATGAGGTGGAGGCGGTCTTTGGACCGGAAGGCCCCTATGAGCTGAATTTTATCCGGGTCAACGCCCAGCAACGGTACTATGACAAGCTGAGAGGTGTGACGGACCCGGAAACCAAGCGGAAGATTATTGGTGAGGAGTTTATCCGGGTCTTTGAGGAGGAGGCCAAGAAGATTGGCAAGGTGGATTTTCTGGTTCAGGGCACCATCTACCCGGATGTGATTGAGAGCGGACTGGGCAAGTCTGCGGTGATCAAATCCCATCACAACGTGGGAGGCCTGCCGGATGTGGTCCAGTTCCGGGAGATTGTTGAGCCTCTGCGCATGCTGTTCAAGGATGAGGTGCGGAAGGCTGGCTTGGAGCTGGGCATTCCAGAGCATCTGGTGTTCCGGCAGCCTTTCCCGGGCCCGGGGCTGGGCATCCGGATTATAGGTGAGATTACTCCGGAGAAGGTGCGGATTGTCCAGGAGGCGGACGCCATCTACCGGGAGGAGATCGCCAAGGCAGGTGTGGACAAGGGCCTTGGCCAATATTTTGCGGCCCTGACCAACATGCGCTCCGTGGGCGTCATGGGAGACGAGCGGACCTACGACTACGCGGTGGTGCTGCGGGCCGTGAACACTTCCGACTTTATGACCGCCGAGTCGGCCCAGCTGCCCTGGGAGGTACTGATGAAGGCCACTAACCGGATTGTCAACGAGGTGAAGGGGGTTAACCGGGTGCTGTATGACTGCACGGGGAAACCGCCGGCGACGGTGGAGTTCGAATAAAATGAAACACCGTAAAAAGCCAGCGTTTAAGCGGCTTTGCAACAAATAAAATGAAATTATAAAGCCCTTAGCTGTGGGTACGAAACTCATAGCTAAGGGCTTTTGTTGTCTTTATGCTGCTTGCTCCACATTTTTGGCTAAACCAAAACTTGCCAAAGAAATCGGCGGCGCTAAGGCTGCTTAAGAATTAGGAATCCCTGAAGGAACCATCCATACATGGCTGAAAGCCGTAAG
>CAJFTW010000133.1 GCA_904420025.1 Candidatus Pseudolachnospira avium | reverse complement strand
AGGTAAATCCACGTTGCTGCAAATGTGGGGTCACTTCATATTATCTTTCCTGTGCATTAAAAGGGCATTTTCCACCGGATCCCGGTAATAGTTTTTCCGGATTCCCGAGGGAACAAACCCGGCCTGCCGGTACAGGGAGATCGCCGGCAGGTTTCCCTCCCGCACCTCCAGGTACCAGGAGGCAATCTGCGGGCACTGGCTCCGCAATTCCCGCAGCAGGGACCGGCCAAGCCCCCGGCGCCGCGCCGATGGAGCCACGCCAATCCGCAGCAACTCCCCCTCATCCAGAACCAGCTGGGCCAGACAGTAGCCCGCCGGCTGTCCAGCCTGCTCTGCCAACAGGCAAAAAAAGCGTCCGGTTTTCAGGCCCTCTGCCAGACTTTCCCGGCTCCAGGGATCGGTAAAGCAGGCGGCTTCCAGCTCTGCCGCCCATTCCGCCTCTTCCGCTTCCAGCCTGCGGATCCGGTATGTGTCTTCCGGCTGCGTCATACGTTCCCTGCCTTTTCCTTCTCCGCCCGCACCCTCTCCGCCTGGGAAGGCCGCAGATAGGTGGGGACAAATTCCCCCGCCGGTTCTGTCTGCCCCTTTGCCCAGTACAAGGCACCCAGGGCCGCCACAGAGGCGGCCCGCTGCCGGTTGCAGGGGGCCGGGGCAAACAGGGCCCGCTTTCCCAGGCGCTCTTCAATCCTCTGCCGGCTCACCGGCACGCCGTCTCCCAGGAATACCACCCGGCGTTCCCGGATTTCCGGCTGCCCGGAAGTCTCCAGTCGCTCCAGGAGCTGGTCCAGGGCCATCACCGCATTCTCCGCCATCACCTGGAATTCCTCCTGGAAGGAATAGAGGCCGGTGTACACCTGGCTCCGCCGGGCATCCATAACCGGGCAGATCAGGTGGGCGCAGCCAAACAGGCTGTAAGCCATGGCGTCCACCGTCGGCACATGGATCAGCGGCTTATCCAACGCCAGGCCCAGGCCCTTGGCGGTTGCCGCCCCAATCCGCAGGCCGGTGAAGGAACCGGGGCCGCCGGAAACCGCAATGGCATCCAGGGAATCCAGATCCTGTTCCGTCATGCGGACAATCTCATCCAGCATGGGCAGCAGGGTCTGGGAATGGGTTTTTTTATAGTTTACCGTATATTCTGCCGTCACCAGATCGTCTGTGACAATGGCCACAGACGCCACCAGCGAGGAGCTTTCAATTCCCAAAATCTTCATGTTCTCTCTCCTTCTTCCCCATCGGAGGTCCAGATTTTCCGGTAATCCAACCCTCTGGACAGGTCCTTTTCGATATGCAGCCAGCGTGCCTCCGGGGGAAGCAGTTCCTCAATCCGGCTGGGCCACTCGATCAGGCAAACACCCTCGCCGGCGTACAGATACTCCTCCAGGCCTACATCCAGCATCTCATCCGGATCGCTGATCCGGTACACGTCAAAGTGGAACAACGGCAGGCGCCCCTGCCGGTACTCCTGTACAATGGTAAAGGTAGGGCTGTTCACCGGCCCTTTGATCCCCAGCCCGGCAGCAAAGCCCTGGGTAAAAACGGTCTTTCCCACGCCCAGGTCCCCCTCCAGGCAGTAAATGTCCCCCGGCTTCGCCTGTTCTCCCAGCGTTTTGCCCAGGGCAAAGGTCTCCGCCTCACAAAAGTTTTCCCATATTTTCACAGCCCTCAACACTCCTTTCTCAGGCCCCGGACCAGCAGGCTGGCCGCCAGCAGAATACCCGCTGCCAGCAGCAGGCTTCCCCAGGCACCGGAGGCTCCATTCAGATAATACGTGGGCAGGAACAGTTTCTCCAGAATCCGGAACACCGGCAGCAGGCTGCCCAGCCGCAGGAACACCGGCGAAAACAGCAGGCACCCCATCACCAGCACCGGAATGGCTGCGCACAGCAGCACCTCCCGCCGCAGCAAATCCGCCAATAGAGTGCAGAAGCCGGTGACCAGCAGCCAGTAGGCTGCCATCACCCCCCACTCCCGCAGCAGCCCCCGGGCCAGTCCCCCTGCCATCAGCGCTGCCTCGGCAGACAGGGCGGTCAGGGCCGCCGGCACTGCCACCGCCAGCAGCGGGATCCAGCGCCGCAGCCCCGGCGGAGCAGCCAGGTAGGCCCGGCAACGCTCGTCCCGCAGACTGTCCAGAGCCCCCATCAGCCCGCCCAAAAACACAAACACCGTCAGCAGCCCCCGCACCGAGGAGGTCATGGTTACGGATTGGCTGCTGGCCTCCACCTCCCGGCTCTGGCCGTCGCCGGTGAGGCGCTCAAAGAGGAACTGGAAGGTTCTGCCGTTTCCCCGGTTGATCCGGTAGGCTTCCCGGGCCTCCTGGGCCAGGGCTTCCGGATTTTCCCCGGCAAACAGCGGGTTCTCCGTTATATAATCCACAAAAATCCCTTCCGCATACTGGGAAAACAGGGCCGCGTACACCACCTCATAGGAGAGCTGGGCCGCCACCGAGCTGGGCGAGGAGTAGGCAGCAATGCTGTCCGCTGCCGTCCCCTCCCGCATCCGTTCCTCCAGCTGCTCCGGGAACACATAGCCGCACTCGGCCCGCCGGGCCGCCACATCCCGGGCCACCTGCTCTTCCCCGCAGGCATAAAACCGGAACACGCCGGTCTGGGCGCATAATTGTTCCATGGCCGCCCGGGTCAGGTCATCCGGGTCCTCACAGGCCAGCGCCACCGGCACCCCCTGCTCCTCCTGCCGGTTTATCCGGAAAAGGAAGCCGCAGAGCAGCGGGACCAGAATCAGGATGGCCAAAAACACCGGCCGCTTCAGCTGGCGCTTGGCCAGCATTCCCATCCAGACTGCAACGCTTCTCATTCTGCCCCCTCCCTTCCGGCCATCCAGGCACCCAGGCCCCAAAACAGCACCGCAAAGGCCAGCAGCACACCGGCTGCCTGCCCGGAAAATTCCCCGGTCAGAAACGCGCCGGCCCCTTCCATCATCCAGCTGGCCGGCAGGAAACGGGAAAGGTTTTCAAAGCTCTGGGGCAGGAAGGCGGACGGCACAAAGCCGCCTGCCAGAAACAGCAGGGACGCGGAAACCAGGAAAATCAGCAGGATGCCGCTTCCCGCGGTGGGCGCCGCCTGATACAGGCAGACCGTCAGGGCGCAGGCACAGGCGCACAGCGGCAGCAGCATAGGCAGACGCGCCAGAAGCTCACCGGGCCACTGGCCCCGGAGGCCGGTCCAGATTCCCGCCGCCAAAAACGCCAGAATCAGGATCCCCGCCGCCATGGTCAAAAAAGCGGTAAGGCATTTGACCAGCGTCCGTTTGCCGCCTCCTATGCCGGCAATGCGGAGCTTTCGGGACAGGGAACGGGAATCCTTCTCCAGGAAGCTGCCGCAGGTCATGCCCCACAGGAGCAAAAGCAGCACGATCCCAGAGGCCAGGTAGTACTCCAGCACGCTCAGCTCCCCGGTGGCGGATACCGTCTCACCGTCAAACAGGCTGGTGCGGCTCAAGGCCGCCGTCAGATAAATCTGATTCAGGTCATCGTAGGCTTGGGACAGCTCCGTCTCATAGCCATACCGGGTGTACAGGTCATACGCCCCATAGATTCCGGCTTGGGAGGCTCCCAGGGTTCCCGCCCCCGCCGAGGTGACTTCCTCCACCAGGGCGCTGGACACGTCCATTCCCTGCGCCAGGATCACCCGCACCGGGGTGTTGGCACCGCTGATAATGTCCTCCACCAGGGTCTCCGGCACCACCAGCAGCGCCGCAGCCTCCCCGCTCTCCAGCATTTCCATGCCCTCCGCCTCACTGGTGTAGACAAAGGAACAGAGGCTGGCCACCGTCTCCATGTGCTCCAGGAAGGAGAGGGCCAGCTCTGTGTTTTCCGAGCTGCCCTCCGCCGCCACCGCTATTTGGATCCGGCCGCTGACCGCATCCTGATACAGGACGCTTTGTCCACAAAAAGCGATTGTGCCGACAATGGCTATCAGCACAACCGCTCCCAGCAGGATTTGGGGCAGCTTCCGGAACGCCCGCTTGCACTCCAGAAGCTGCAGATTCCAAAAAAATTTCATATTTCTCTCCTGTGGAAAAGACAGACCTTTAATACATGGAGCCAAACAGGCCGCCCAGGCTGGAATTGATTTCCTCCTGCAGGTCCAGCAGATCCTGTTCGTCCATGTCAAAAAACATCCGCACATCCTCCGGCGCCGCCAGCCCCTCCGCACCGGCCCCCAGCTCCAGGGAGCCTTCTATGGAAAGGGTCTCGCCTTCGGCGGTAAGCCCCGCCTCATCTATAATCACTTCCAGGGACTCGCCTCTCTGTACATCCCCCAGGCTTCCTTCCAGGAAAAAGGAAACGTTGCCCTCAGGGATCTCGACCCGGTAGGAAAATTCCCGGGAATCCACCAGATAGCTACCCTCCATGGAGAGCAGCTCTACCTCGCCGTCCCCTTCATCTATGCTAAAGCGGTACTCCGTGTAGAGATCCCCCTGGTCCACTTCCCCGGTTTTTTCCAGCCGCATACTCTGGCCGCTCTCCGGGCTGTAAAGCTCCAGATCAAAGGAATCGCCGGGCATGGCCTCCCCGTGGAAGGAAAGCTCCAGCGCCAGGGAGTCCATATTTTCCTGATAGTCCTCCGCAATCCAGTCCCGGAAGTCCTCCACCCGGACCATAGCCAACTCACCGGAACCGGTCAGATAGGCCTCCGCCTCCAGCTCCGCCTGCAGAACCGTCTCAATCTGCTGCACACCTGCATCCAGCTGCGCCATCAGCGAGGTATATTCATCCGCAGTAAGGCCCATCTGGTCCATCAGATCCTGGTACCAATCCAGATAGTCCTCCAGCAGCCCGATCACTGCGTCCCGGGGGACGGAAACCAGGTAGCCCCGGCACTCCTCATCCCTGCCGCCGATCTCCACCTCCTCCGTCTGGTCCAGCTCCTCCACCACAATCTCATCCTGGAACGCCTGCAGGCTCTCCTCCAGGGCAGCCTGCATTTCCTCCTGGACGCTGCTGTCCGGGAAGAATTCCAGCGTCACATCCAGCATTGCCAGCTCATATTCCGAAAGGTTCAGCTGTTCAAACAACGGCCAGCCCTCCAGCTGCTCCCGGAGATTGCCGGTGCCAATGGCCAGCGCACCATCGTAAAACTGGGGAAGGGAAACCGCCAGCATATCCTCGTCAAAATACAGCTCTCCGGAGACCAGGTCCATGCCACCCATCTGCAGCCCCAAGCCCAATTCACCGGCCTTGGCGCCGGAATCCAACGCACCGTCAAAGCGGAAGGAGAAGGCGCTCAGCATCTGGGCATCGGCCCCCATGGATGCCGGCAGTTCCCGGATGGAAAATTCCCCGCTGAGATGGCCGGCCTCCCCCATGGCCTCCTGCATATCGGCCCAGCCGATTTCCTCCGCAATCGGAGAGGATGCGCTGCCGGGCAACTCCCGGAAGGCGTCGAGCACCCGTTCCTTGGGATCCGCAAACAGCCGGGGTACAAAGATGATCCCCAGCACCACCACGGCAGCCAGCACCACACCGCCGGCCGCCAGGGGAATCCACTTCTTTTTCTTGGGCTCCGGCGGTATGCTCCCGCCCCCGCAAGAAAATTCCGGCCCCTGGCCGCTGCCGCCGGGCTGGTAGGCTCCGCCGCCGGGCTGGTACGTTCCGTAACCCCCGGACTGGTAGGTTCCGTTGTTCCCCGGCTGGTACGTTCCGTAACCCCCGGACTGGTAAGCCCCGTTGTTCCCCGGCTGGTACGTTCCGTTGTTCCCCGGCTGGTACGTTCCGTAACCCCCGGGCTGGTAGGTCCCGTTGTTCCCCGGTTGGTACGCCCCGTTTCCAGGCTGGTAAGGACCGTTTTGCCCTTGATAACCGTTTTCGTTCATGGATTGCTCTCCTTTCATAGCCGCCGTGTATTATACGGCATCCCGTCATACGTGAAGGGTATTTCAAACAAACGCCTGCACCAGGCGTTCCCCCCGCAGTGCCGGGTTTTCCTCCCTCAATTTTCCTTTTCGCAGTATATACAGGCGGTTGCACAGATCCAGCTCCGCCTCCTCATGGGTGGTGATCAGGATGGTGCCGCCGTTTTTCTGAAACCATTTCAGGTATCCGCGGATATCTTCCTTGCAGATCAAATCCAGGGCCGCGCTGGGCTCATCCAGAATCAGAATGGGCGGATGGGCCGCCAGGGCGCAGCCGATGCTGACCCGCTTTTTCATGCCGCCGGAAAGCTTGGAAACCGCCATAGGAAGCATCTCCTCCAGCTTCAGCAGCGACAGGATGCCGCTCTGCAGATCCTCCTTCAGGGAAAACGGGCTGCTGCTGTACCACAGCCGCAGATTGTCCCGCACCGTCAGCTCCTCCAACAGCGGATTATCCTGCGGTACGTATCCCAGCATCCGCCGGAACACCCCCACGTCCTTCCGGGGATCCTGGCCGCCGTAGCGGATTTCTCCCTTTTGCAGCCGCATAGCGCCTGCCAGCAGGGAGAGAAGCGTGGACTTGCCGCAGCCGTTGGCACCGGCGATGGCGACACAGTCCCCTTTTTCCGCATACAGGGAGACCTCCTCCAGCACCTGCCTTCTGCCATAAGAATACGAAATTCCCCTTACGTCGATCATGATCTGTCCGTGCCTCCTGTTCCTGCTACCATTCTAGCAGAGAAGCCTGCGCTTTGCAATGGACATCTGTCTCCGTAAGGGGAAAACCTTCCCATAAAATATGTGTACAGCCGTTTAAGCGGTTTTCTCTTTTCTGCGGTCCACCGCGCCCTCTGCCCCGTGGCCTTTGATCACCACGCTGACCCGCTTGTACAGCAGCATAGTCACGCCGGATACCACCACGCCCTTGATCAGGTTAAAGGGCGCCACGCAGAGCAGCACAAAGCCCAACAGGGTGCCGGCTCCCGCGTGGACCTGGGCCCCCACGGCCAAAATACCCTCCATACCGCCGGCTCCTGCAAAGAAGTGGTTGGCGTACCAGGGGAGCAGCACGTAAGCGTTGATCAGGCTTCCCGCCGTCACCATCAGCACCGTGCCCAGGGCCATGCCGGCCAGCGCATGCCCTCTGGTTTTCTTCCGGCGGTACAACAGCCCCGCCGGTACCACCAGGGCACAGCCCACCACAAAGTTGGCAATCTCCCCCACATAGGCTGTGGAGGTCCCCCGCAGCAGTGTATGCAGCAGGATCTTCAAAAATTCAATGGCCACCCCCGCCCCGGGCCCCATGGCAAAGGCCCCGATCAGCACCGGCACTTCGCTGAAATCCATCTCGTAAAAGGCCGGCGCGATAAACGGCAGCGGGATCTCCAGATACATCAGAATGAAGGCGATGGCCCCCAGCATGGCGATCAGCACCATATTCCGCAGGTTCATGGTTTTGTTTTGCATTGAACTCTCCTCCTTTTTCTTTTCCAGGCACCGGTACCGATGCCTGCCCAGAGGTTCTTCGCGTCCATACGCATGGGACGCCAGCCGGAAGACTCCTGCCGGAGCCCTGCCTGCCGTCTTCCGCCAGACAGAAAAGAGCCCCGCAATCCGAAGATTCCGGGGCTCTGCACATAACAAGCATCCATTTACTGCGTATTTCTTCTCTCATCCAGACTATACTGTCGGTTTTGGAATTGCACCAAATCGGCCGCCAAAGCGGTTCGCGGACTATACCGCCGGTAGGGAATTGCACCCTGCCCCGAAGAACGTATTCTGTTTATGAGGAAACTATAACGCCTTTTGGGGCCGTTGTCAAGAGGAGGCAGACAATTTGCCGCCGCTTCCGCGGAATTTGCCGGAGGGTCCTCCCCTACAGCACCTTGTAAACCGTTTTCCCGTCCCGCAGCTCGGATTTCATAAGAGACGCCTTTTTCACCGACATCTCCACCTTGGGGATGTGGAGTTGAAAGGGTTTGCGGGCGGACATTTTCCGGACCAGGGTAATGTGGGGCACAAATTTTTCCTTGTCACAGGGGATACCTGCTGCAGCCAGCGCCGCCCGCAGGTTCTTCACGTAGGTCTTCAGCTTCTGGTTTCCCTTTACCCCGGCCCACAGGATGTTGCCAAAATTCCCTTTGTCCGAAAGGCACAGGCGGAATTCCGGAAACGGAACGCTCTGGATCACCTGCTTCACCCTGCCGGGATCCTCATACTCTCCGATAAAAGCCAGGGTCACATGCAGGTTCTGGGCCGGGACGTAGTTTCCCTCCACGCCCTGCTTTTTCAGGTCATGGAGGCAGCCCACCAACACCTTCTTCATCTCCTCGGAAAGAGGGATGGCCACAAACAGTCTCATGGCTTCACCTTGCCCTTTCTGATACCCGGCCGCCCGTCAGCGGCACCCATGAATCCCGCAGGAAGGGGCCGCATCCGGCAGTTCGCCCTCCTGCACCGGCGGCTGTCCGATCCAGGAAAGAGCTTCGTCCAGGTCAAAGGTTTTGGTCCCGTCCTCCCGGACAAACAGGGGAATGCCAATACCGCCCCGCTCCCGCACTGGCGCAAAAACCGGGTCGTGATCCCGCAGCTGAAGAAATTCCTTCAGCTTGCCTGTATCTTCCGTAATGTCCACATACTCCGCCTCAAAGCCGCGGCTTTTTTGCAGCTCTTTATAATTTCTGCAGTCCACACAGATCTGTGCGCCGTATACCTTCATAAGCTTCTGCCTCCCAAACCGCGCCCCAAGCCACGCCTGCCTGCGCCAGCGCAGGCCCGCATGGCCTTTTGACACTTGTATCATCCTATGAGTTGGGGTCAAAAGGCATTTTGACCTTTTGTCCCTGGTATCATTATATCGCACAAAAAAATTCTGCGCAAGCAGTTGACAATCGGAAATTTTGCGCTATAATGGAGCAAATTAAAAAGGCCAATGCGAAGAACAGGACAGGACTTCCCAGGCAGAAATGTTTTCAGAGAGCCTCCGGCTGGTGTGAGGAGGCAGCATGGCCCGGGCGGTTATCCCCTGCGAGCAGTCGGGCGAACGGCAAAACCAGTAGCCCGGACCGGAACTCCCCCGTTATCGGGAGACCTGTTAACCCAACCGCTGTTTCAGCCGGAGCTTCCGTATCTGCTTCCGGGGATGGAGAGCCATTGGCCGACGGGGCTGAGAGACCGGGAAACCGGTAACAGAAGTGGTAACGCGGAGAAAAGGATTCGTCTTCTGACAGAGCAATCTGTCGGAAGGCGTTTTTTTTACTCTGAAAGCCCGGTCGCAAAGCATAGGCGGAACGGGCTGCTTGCAGGCTAGCCTGCTTATGCTTTAGCGACGTCCCCCTTCCACTGGCTGGCAAAAAGAACAAAGGAGAGTGAAGTATTATGAACACACTGGTAATCGTACTGATTGCTGCCGTCTGCCTGGTAGCCGCCTACGCCCTGTACGGGCGCTGGCTGGCCCGGAAGTGGGGCATTGACCCCACCGCAAAAACCCCGGCGGTCCTGCACAACGACGGGCAGGACTATGTGCCCACCGACGGGTGGACCGTATTTGCCCACCAGTTTTCCTCCATTGCCGGAGCCGGCCCGGTCACCGGCGCCATTCAGGCCGCCGCGTTCGGCTGGCTGCCGGTTCTCCTGTGGATTATCCTGGGCGGCATCTTCTTTGGGGCCGTCACCGACTTTGGCGCCCTCTACGCCAGCGTCAAGAACGACGGCAAATCCATGGGGCTGCTCATTGAGCAGTACATCGGCAAGGCCGGGCGGAAGCTGTTCCTGGGCTTCTGCTGGCTGTTCACCCTGATCGTCATGGCGGCCTTTGCGGATATGGTGGCCGACACCTTCAACGCCTACGTGGTGACCGACGGCGTGCAGGCCCTTTCAGAAAGCGCCACGGTAAACGGTGCCGCCGGCAGCATCTCCCTGTTCTTCATCCTGTTTGCCGCCGTCTTTGGCCTGGCCCAGCGGAAGCTGAAATTCACCGGCTGGAAAGAGGTGGCCTTTGGCCTGGTGTGCACGGTGCTGGCCTTTGTCTGCGGCATGAACCTGCCGGTGATCCTGGGAAAGGATGCCTGGGTGTACATTGCCTTTGCCTACATCTTCCTGGCCGCGGTGCTGCCCATGTGGTTCTTGATGCAGCCCCGGGACTACATGTCCACCTTCATGTTCATCGGCATGATCATTGGCGCGGTGCTGGGGCTGGTTTTTGCCCATCCGACCATGAACCTGTCCGCCTTCACCGGCTTCCGGAACCAGAGCCTGGGGACCCTATTCCCCATCCTGTTTGTGACCGTAGCCTGCGGGGCCGTATCCGGCTTCCACAGCCTGGTCTCCTCCGGCACCTCCTCCAAGACCATCTCCAACGAGAAGGATATGCTGAAGGTTGGCTACGGCGCCATGGTGCTGGAAAGCCTGCTGGCCGTCATCGCCCTGTGCGTGGCCGGGGCCGCCGCCGGCGCGGATGGAACCGCCGCCGTGGGAACACCGTTCCAGATCTTCTCCTCCGGCGTGGCCGGCTTCCTGGAAATGTTCGGCATCCCGGTGTTTGTGGCCCAGAGCTTTATGACCATGTGCGTCTCCGCCCTGGCCTTCACCACCCTGGACTCGGTGGCCCGGATCGGCCGCATGTCCTTCCAGGAGCTGTTCAGCGTGGATGACATGGAGCACGCAGAAGGCTGGCGGAAGATTCTCTGCAACAAGTACGTGGCCACCCTGATCACCCTGGTGTTCGGATACATCCTGACCCAGGTGGGCTACTCCAATATCTGGCCCTTGTTCGGCAGCGCCAACCAGCTGCTCAGCGCGCTGGTGCTGATCACCCTCTGCGTATTCCTGAAGGTCACCGGCCGGGAGATGCGGACGCTGGTGCCGCCCTTTGTCATCATGCTGGTGGTCACCTTTACGGCGCTGGTACAGCGCTTCCTCTCCCTGGTCCGCGCCTTCTCCAACGGCACCGGCGTCTTTATGGTGGAGGGGCTGCAGCTGATTGTGGCGGTGCTGCTGATGATCCTGGGCGTGACCATTGTGGTCACCTCCGGAAAAGAGCTGGTGCGGAAAAAGGCCGGCAAGGCCTGACCCCGCCGCTACCGTTCATTTTGGCCGGAAGCCCAGCGCATGGTGTATTCGGCCTCTCCCGTCTCCGGGTCTGTCCCCTGGGCGGCAATCTCCAGCCCTTCCCGCTGGTAGAACGCCACCGCCCGCCGGTTTTTCTGATAGACCTGGAGGGAGAAGGCCGGCACCCGCTCTTTCACGTATTCCAGAAGGCGCGCCCCAATGCCCTGGGACCGATGCCGGCCATCCACAAAGATCCCGGCCAGATATGTTCCCACCATCCCCACAAAGCCCCGGATCTGGGAGCCTTCCTCCTCCACATACACCTCCGCCTGCAGCAGCTGTTCCCGGACGGATGGCATACTGGAGAGCCAGTACGCATCCGGCACAAACGGATGGGCGCTCCGGTTTCCCTCCAGCCAGATTTGCAGGACCGCGTCCCGATCTTCCTGTCTCATTTTTCGGATCATTGGCATTTCCCCCTCTGCGCTCCGGCAGGTCCATAGTCCACGGAACAATCCGTGGGCATTCCTATTTCGTGGCATCCGCGTCAGCGGACCCGGAAGGTCGCTTTTCCAAAGATTCTAGCACAGCTTCCCGCCGGCAGGCAAGCGGGAAGCGCCGGAAATGTGTGGCACAGCATGGGCCCCGCCGGGAAAGCCTTGAAGGTTGCCTCCATCGGTGTTATACTATCAGCGTTCCGGTTCGGAACCTCATCATTCATACCAAGCGAGGAGGCTTAGAAAATGAAGTACGATTTCACATCCGTCATAGACCGCCGCGGCAAAGACGCCATGGCTGTGGATGCCATAGGGGCCGGCGGCGGCTCCGCGCCCGATGCGCCGAAAGAGGGCTTTGACGCCATTCCCATGTGGGTGGCGGACATGAACTTCCCCACCGTCCCTACCATTGCGGAGGAAATGGTGAGGAGGGCGGGGCATCCGCTCTTTGGGTATTTCCGGCCTTCGGACGAATATTTCCAGTCCATCATCCGCTGGCAGGAAACGCGGAACAACGTCACCGGCCTGGCCCCGGAGCATATAGGATATGAAAACGGCGTTCTGGGCGGCGTCCTCTCCGCGGTAGGCGCTTTTGCCGCCCCCGGGGACAGTGTGCTGCTCCACAGCCCCACCTACGTGGGCTTTACCGGCTCTCTGACCTCCGCCGGCTACCATATTGTGCACAGCCCGCTGAAGAAGGATGAAAACGGGATCTGGCGCATGGATTTTGAGGATATGGACCGGAAGCTGAAGGATGGGAAAATTCATGTGGCCATCTTCTGCAGCCCCCACAACCCCTGCGGCCGTGTCTGGGAGAAATGGGAGATTGAGAAGGCCATGGAGGTGTACAAGGCCAACGACTGCCTGGTAATCTCCGATGAGATCTGGTCGGATATTATCCTGCCCGGCTACAAGCACATCCCCACCCAGTCGGTCAGCGAGGATGCCCGGAACCGGACGGCAGCCTTCTACGCGCCCAGCAAAACCTTTAACCTGGCCGGGCTGGTGGGAAGCTACCATATTATATATAACTCCTATCTGCGGGACCGGATTGAGGCCCAGGGCTCCAAATCCCACTACAACAGCATGAATGTCATGTCCATGCACGCCCTGATCGGCGCCTACAAGCCGGAAGGGTATGAGTGGGTGGACGAGCTGCGGCAGGTCATCGGCCAGAACGTGGATTTTGCCTGCCAGTATATCCAGGAGCACTTTGAGGGGGTGGAGGTCAGCAAGCCCCAGGGCACCTATATGCTGTTCATCGACTGCGAGAAGTGGTGCCAGAGCCACGGCAAAACCATTGAGGAGCTGGAGAAGGCCGGCTGGGATGTGGGTGTTGCCTGGCAGGATGGCCGGATGTTCCACGGCCCCTATTCCATCCGCATCAACCTGGCCCTGCCCCTGAGCCGGGTACAGGAAGCCTTCCGGCGGCTGGACCAGTACGTGTTCTAAGGCTAGACAAACGTAGAACGCACCCGCCTGTATAAAAGGCCCCTGACTGAGGCGCAATGCCTCGGCCAGGGGCCTTTTTCTGCCGGGTCTGCGGCGGGTTAGGCCTCAGCCCACGCCAAAATCCGTGATCTCATACAGTACCTCCACATCCGGGTCATCCAGGAGCCACCGGTATTCCTCCATGAACCACCGGACCAGCTCCTCATCCCGCCGGATGGGGGTGGAGTTGTTGTTGAATACATTCACCGTGCCATGGGCAAAATATTGCTTCATGGCGTCTATATCCCGGCGGATCATGTCCCGGGTCTGGCCCTGGATGCCCACCATCAGACAGATGGAGTCAAAATACGCTGCCACCTCCCGGGGCTCCCGGAAGTCTGCATGTTTGTTCAGGACCTTCTCCCGAAAATCATAGTCAAAGGTTTCCACTCCGATTTTATAGGTCACCGGGATACCGAAAAAATCCCGCATTTCCTGCAGCCGTTTCCGGTAAATCCAATGGCTCTCAAAGATCAGCCGCTGCAGCTGCTTTTCCTCCGCCAGCTGCCGTATATCCTCCCGGGTCGCCCGGGGAAGCTCAAAGCAGCTGCCGGAATTGATGGCCTCCAGCACCCCCCGCTCTCCCGTCACCTGAGCCAGCACCTGTCGGTTTTCGCTCACCAGCTCCTCCTCATCGCGGCCATTGTCTTCTATGTAGTCGCAGAAGCGGCACTTGCCCCAGGCACAGGGAAAGGCCCGGAGCAGGACAATCTCCCGGGGATTTTTTTCTGTGATTACGCTGTAGCGTTCCATTTTCTCACTCCCCTCCCGCCGTCCGGCGGCGCAGTTCCCCGGCCAGAATCGGCAGGAATGCGCTTACGACAAAAATAGCAATACAGCGGTCCGCATAGTCCGTCAAAAACTGCACCACAAAAATGCTGCCGGTGAGCCCCAGGGGCGTCCGGGCCAGCACCTGCACCAGAATAGTGGACCCGGAGGAGGTGATGCCGCCGAACAGGGCCGCATTGATCAGGGAGCTGACCACGGTGCCCGGGATGGTGACACCCAGCCCGGCCAGAAGCAGCCGCGGACCCTTGACAGTTCGGCCGTGGAGCAGCAGGCCGCTGACCAGGCCGGTGATCATCCCCACCGGCGCAAAGTAGAGGGAATAAATATCCCCGGTCAATGCCATGACAATGCCGCTGAGAAGATTGGGCACCAGGCCGAACAGGGGCCCCAGGGACGCACCGGCCAGAATGGTGCCGATGCTGTCCAGATACACCGGCAGCCGCAGCAGCAGGGCAATCTGGCCGCCGATGATGTTGATTCCCACCGCCATAGCCAGCAGGCAAATCTGGAATGCGTGCATTTTCCCTTTTTTCCTATTCTTCATCGGATTGGTTCCTTCCTTCATGCCAACCATTCCGGCCGGGCCAGTTCTTCCGGCTTCCAGTGGGTGCCGTCCGGCTTGCGCAGGATCCGGGACAGGAAGAATCGCTGGAAGCCGCCGGCATTGGTCTCCGTCAAAATGTGGCTGTTGGGCTGCTTTTTCCAAAAATCCATGGAGTCCACCACCGTCTGCCCCCGGCAGATCCCCTGGGTTTCCACGGCGGTAAAACTGTCAAAGCCGCGGCACAGGGAGGGCTCCAGGAAATAGGCCACAGCCAGTGGGTCGTTGATGACACAGCCGATGATCCGCTCATACTCCCAGTGGAAATCCAGATAAAAGCCGGTGATCTTCCGCACAAAGGCCCCAGTCTCCGGATCCAGCCGCTCCATGTAGGAAAGCAGGTTGGGGGTCAGCACAATCTTCCGGGTCACGTCCAGCCCCACCATCTCCAGCTTTTTCCCGGCCTCCGCCATCACTTGAAAGCAGTCCCGGGCGGCCTCCGGGTCACACCAGTAATTGTACTCGGCCACCGGCGAGCAGTTGCCGTGGCTGCGGAAGTTGCCGCCCATGGAGACCAGCCGGGGCACCCGCCGTACCAGGTCCGGCCGCTTCCGGAACAGCCTGGCCAGGTTGGTCAGCGGACCCAGGGCAATGATGGAAGCCTCCTCCCGCTCCAGGGTCTCTTCCAGGAACTCCACGGCAGACGTTTCCGGGAAAGGCCCGGGGACCTCCGGCAGAAAGCTCTCCCCCAGCCCATCCCGGCCATGGGTATCCATGGCGTCCACGTAGGGGATCTCCAACGGAGCCATCTCCCCGATATACACCGGGATCTCCGGCCGGCCCGCCTGCCGCAGCACCTTGCGGGCATTCTGCGCCCCCATGTCCGCCGGCACGTTGCCGGACACCGTGGTGATGCCCAGGATCTCCAGCTCCGGCGAGGCCGCAGCCAGCAGCAGCGCCAGGGCGTCATCAATCCCGGGATCACAGTCCAATATTACTTTGGGCATAAAAAAACCTCCTGATGACGTATCTTTTTCTGCGTTGAAAAATCCTCCGCAAAAAAGGCATACTTCCTCAGAAGATACCATAGAAGCCTAGTTTTTTATACTGGGAGGATTTCGAACCAGTTGTATGCAGCTTTTTGCAGTATAGCAGATTTCTCTCCGCTCCGCAAGAGGAAGGTTATAGCCTATGAGAATTCTGCCATCTTCCTGCTATTTTTCTACAGGCTGCCACCTGCTCTACGGGCGAAGTTCCATCTTTCCTGTTTTCCGGGGTCTACGGAGAAAAAAGGCAAAGTGCCAAAAATCTCCGTAGCCAGAAGTCTTGGATTACGGAGGAGTAGGATAAAATGCCGAAATTCTCCGTAGCTGGAAGTCTTGGACTACGGAGGAATAGGATAAAATGCCAAAAATCTCCGTAGCTGGAAGTCTTGGATTACGGAGAAATAGGATAAAATGCCGGAATTCTCCGTAGCTGGAAGTCTTGGACTACGGAGAAATAGGATAAAATGCCAAAAATCTCCGTAGCCAGAAGTCTTGGACTACGGAGAAATAGGATAAAATGCTAAAAATCTCCGTAGCTGGAAGTCTTGGACTACGGAGGAATAGGATAGTGAGCCCCAGCGCTGCTTAATCCGCCGGCTTCAGCGGGCCATAGGAGTAAGAAGCCGTGGCGCCGCCGTCAATGAGGAAGTCGGCTCCGGTGATAAACGCTCCCTGATCGCTCATCAGCAGCGCTGCCACGTTGGCCACCTCATCCGCGGTGCCGGGCCGGTCAGCCGGGCACTTGGCAAACATATTCTTGTAGAAGTCGCCCCGGGGACCGTTGAACTCATCCAACGCCAGGGGGGTGACAATGATGCCCGAGGAGATGGAATTGATCCGGGCGCCCTTCTCTCCCCATTTCACCGACTCCGCCATCACCCGCTTCTCATTGCAGCGCTTGGCCAGCTGGTAGGCGTGAAGGGTATCCCGGATGTTCTCCGGCTGCAGAAGCGGCAGGCTTAACAGCTCCTCACTGGCGTACAGCCCTTAGAGCTCAGAAGTCCGTGGTTGGGCGGCTGGAATTGAGGAGACTTCCAATTTGTTTCCTTATCGTTGGTGTATATGCACCACCCCGCACGGTGTTGGTGATCACAGTGCGGGGTGGTGAGCTAGGTGTTACATATTGAATAATTCAATATTTCAATCCACATCTATTGAAAGATGATACTATTAGTATATTCGCTATTATTCTTTTTGACAAGTATTGATTTATTTCTCATTATCTGATATTATATTTAATAAGTTAATAAATACTACTGTTTCTACAACCAACCTGGATATTACCTTGAAAGGAAGGTGCTGCCATGATCCCAACGCGCTATCCCATCCAAATGGAGATTGCCGGTGACACTGCCATCTGGACGCGGCCGGATACCGGCGACTGCCCTTGCAGCTATCCGGCGCCCACCTACGCCGCGGTAAAGGGCCTGTTTGAATCGGTTTTGTGGGGGCCCGACATTCAAATTTATCCGGAAAAGGTTGAAATCTGCCGGCCCATCCAATACCACACGTACGCCACCAATTATAACGGGCCGCTTCGGCAGAAAAAATCCATTGCTGCCGGAAACCCATACCAGCTCTTTGCCACGGTGCTGACAGATGTCTGTTACCGGCTGTATGCCAGCGTCGGCCCCGCCCCCCGCAAATCCAATCTGCCCGCATCCGCCCGGCAGTGGAACCAAAAAACGACCTCCCCCGGACATGCCTATCAGGCTATTTTTGACCGTCGGCTGAAACGGGGGCAATCTTTTGCCAGCCTCGCCCTGGGCTGGCGCGAATTTGCACCGTCCTATTTTGGCCCTTTTCGCCCCCAGACCATGGTCTGTACCGACATGGAGGATATCCTCATCCCCTCTATGCTGCGGACGCTTTTCCCAGATGGATACCGCTCACAGCCACACGCTGTCTATGATACCAATCTGGTAATCCATCAGGGCGTTCTGCGCTATCCTCCAAGAGACACTGCGGGTTGGCCGGAACATCACGGCCACTACGGCAAACAGCGGAAGGAGGCTTTGTATGATCAATGAATTGTCTCAGCTGGCCAATGCGCTGGAGAATGCCCGGATCCCCACCGCATCCTGGCACCGCAAATATCAGACGCTGCCAAAGGCCAGCAGCAAAAGGCCCTGTATCCGTATCCTGCTGCGGGATGATGACACGGTATGGTTTTCCCGCGTCCCGGACGAGGACGCCGCCTTTCTGCGGAAATTCGGATCCAACCAGGGCTCTTTCCCGGCAATGAACCTGGCCCCCCTTTACCGCATCACCGATTCCGGCCAAAAGGAGACCCTACAGAAGGTACTGCAGGGCAAGCAGAAGGCGCCGCCTTTGGAAATCATCCGACAGTGGTGCCGCGAGTCCAACTGGTCCGATAAATTTCTGCGCAAGTATACCAACAGCCTGATTCACGTACCGGCGGAAATTCAACAGTCACTGGCCGGGCATTCCGAACTGGCCATCCTGCAGCTGATCCGGGACGCGGAGCCCTTAAAGGATCCACAGGTTTTCCATCAGAAACTGCAGGAAGCCGCCTTTCAGATGCTGGCCCGGAAGGAGCACACGGTGCTGGCGCTGCAGCTCCTGTTTCACCCAGGCGATGGGAGCCAACCGGCCAGGGATGATTTCGGAACCCTCTCTGTAATTCTGGACAGCCGCACGCTGGAGCGCCGGGGCACGCCCTCCGTAGGCGCTGATTTCACGGAAGAATTCAATGCCGCTCTGCAGCAGGCGGAGCAGCTGAAAGCAGCCGTGGTTCCCGCAGCCGATGAAGAAGACGCTTTTGGCCAGCCCTATCAGCCGTCGGATGCCCCTATGCCCCGCGTCACGCTGGCCGGGGGATTTATCACTTCCCTCCGCACCATGTTCCGCGCCCACCCCTGCCAATTTCGTTATGGCCGAATTGGGAACGATACCTATCCCCTGTCACAGGACATGCGCATGCGGCTGAAAAGTGCGCTGGAATGGGTTTCCGATGAACAGCGTCGGGAGATAACCTGGACCAATCTTTCCCGAGACGACATCCTGTTTGTCTATCCCAACCGATTGCCGGAGGGATCGGCCAGCTTTGTACGCCTGTTCCGGCCCTCTCCCAACCGCTCCATCCTGTTTGAGCAGGAAGCCAAAAACTTTCTGGAACTGTTCCGGCCCAAAGGCCAAACATCCCCGGCCCATCCGGACCGCATTCAGCTGCTGGTTCTCCACAAAGTGGACCGCGGGCGCACCAAGCTGGCCTACACCCAGCATGTGACACCGGCCGATATACAGCGCTGCAGTGCACAATGGGCGGAGGGATGCCGGAACCTCCCCCGATTCCGACTAACCGCCCTGCCCATCCTCTTCCCGGCGCAGACCTCTGAGATTCTGAACCGCACCTGGAAGCAGGATGGCTCCCTGCTCCCAGACCGCTCCAGACCCTTTCCTCCGTATCACGGCATTCAGCTGTTCCTGGACTGCCAGAGGCAGCCGCTGCTGGAGCTGCATGTTCTGGTGCAAAGCACCGTCACACTGGCCGCTTTTGCCGGGTGGATGATGATTGCGCCCCCGCAACAGTGGGAATCCCGCGCCAAGCAGCTGGCCTATTTGAAGCAGGCCATTGTACTGCTTGCCCTGTTGCTATACCGTCTGGACATTCGAAAGGAGAACTATATGCAGAATTTTCCCTATTTGTATGGGCAGCTGCTGAAAGCATCGGACGAGCTGCATGTCCTGTACTGCCGCACAGAGCGCAAGGGTGAAATTCCCAAGCAGCTGGCGGGCAGCAGCTGCTATGCGGCCGCCACGGAAGCGCCGCTGCGCACCCTTGCCCAGCTGAGCCTGCGCATGGCCCCTTATATGAACTGGGCCCGATCCTATCAATACCAAAAAGTGGAAACAGAAAACTGTGAGAGCTGGCGGGCCCGATGGCTGTTGGGTGTATGCGAAAAAATTTCCGCCGCCCTGAGCGAGGCCTGGACTCCGTCCGTCCGTTTCTGCGATGAAGAAAAGGCCCAGCTGTTCATGGGGTATCTTGCCAGCCTTCCCAAATTATCCAACACGCAGCCGCAAACCAAAAACAAGGAGGAGTCGGAACATGATGCATGAAATCAAACGCGCCACCGGCCTGCTGGTAATCGAAGTGGTGAATTCCAATCCCAACGGGGACCCCGACCGGGAAAACGATCCCCGGCAGCGCGCCAATGGCCGCGGGGAAATCTCCCCTGTATCCTTCAAGCGCAAATTGCGGGATTTGCTGGACAACCAGGAATCCCCCTTCTTCCAGACACTGCCCCCATGGGTGACCACCAACGCTGACCACTACCAAATTCTGGAACACCGCGGCCGGGAGCGCAGCGCCATCTCCCGTGAAATGGCCCCTGGCGGCAAGACCGACCAATTTTCTCAGCAAGACTTTTTGCAGAGCCCCTTTGTCCACAAATATTGGGATGCCCGCGTGTTCGGCAATACCTTCCTGGAGAACGGCGGCAACAAGGGCTATATTAAAACCGGTGTGGTCCAGTTCGGAGTAGGGCTCTCCCTCTCTCCGGTCAACATTGTCCGCATGACTAACACCAACATGGCCGGCGTAGAGGAAGGAAAAAGCGGCGGCATGGCTCCGCTGGCCTTCCGGGTGGTGGAGCACGGTGTTTATTGCATGCCATTTTTTGTGAATCCCAACTATTCCGGGAAAAGTGGCTGCACTCAAAAAGATATAGAGCTGCTCCAGCTGCTGATTCCCCAGGCCTATGACCTGAACCGCTCGGCCATCCGCACGGATGTCCGCCTGCGGCATGCCTGGTATATTGAGCACAAGAATATTCTGGGCAGCTGCCCGGAGTACCTGCTGATTGAAGCGCTGACGCCGCAGCGAATGGGCAATGCGGAGGACCCTTCCACCAGCTGGGCGGACTACCAGGACCGAACCGCCCTGCCGGATTCGCTGTCTCAGCGGGTGGGCCGCGTAGTGGATTTGGTGGCGCCGTGATGGAATACCTGGCACACAGCGCACAGAAATACGCCAGGGCACAGACTTACCGCGAGCACGTGGAGCAGGTGACCTCCCGGGCGCTCCGTGCGGCGGAGGAGGCGGCCCGCTATGCCGCCGCCCACCAGCAAAGCCTGCCAGAAACCGTCTCCAGGGCTGCCCTATATCATGATCTGGGCAAACTCAACCGGCAGAACCAGGAGGTTTTGCGCTCCGAAAGGCGAAGTTCCCCACTGCCCATCAACCATGTGGATCCCGGCACAGCTGCCTTGCTGCAGCAGGAGGATTATCTGTCTGCGCTAATCGTGTACGCCCATCACAGAGGGCTGCCGGATCTGTCCACGGAGCAGCTGCGGGAAAAGGAGTTGTTTCGGGATGAAGATGCCGGCCAACGCACCCGCACAGATCAGGAGTTGGCGAATCTGCTGCAGCTGCACAACCGACTGGTTTCCTGCCCAAGCGCTTCGCCCTGCAGTGAGCCTTCCGGCGACCCTTCTCTGTTTTGCCGCCTGGCCCTCTCCTGTCTGGCAGACGCAGACCACTCCGACACAGCCCGTCTGGAATATCACGCGCCGGCTGAGCCCGCCTGGCCCTCTCTCCGTCCAGGGCAGCGGCTTGCCGCTTTGGATGCCTACGTGGCTGGTCATGGGAACAGCAAGGGGAGCGATCCCCTGTGCAGGGAACTGTATCTGGCCTGCCGGGAGGCAATGCCAGGCTCCGGCTTTGCCTGCTGCAATGTCCCTGTGGGCGCCGGCCAAACCACCGCCGCCATGGCCTATTTGCTGCGCCTGGCTGAAGAGAAGCATTTACGCAGGATTTTTGTAGTCCTGCCCCACGCCAATCGGATCGCCTACGCAGTGCAGATCTACCGCCAAGCCTTGACATTGCCCGGAGAGGATCCATCCCTTGTGGTAGCGGAGCTGTATCACCGGGCAGAATTTGAGGCATCCCCGCTGCGGGGACTGACGGCCCTGTGGCGCGCCCCCATTGTGGTAACCACCGCAGCCGCCTTTTACGAGACCCTGGCCTCCCATATGCCCGCCACCCTTCGGCGCCTTCACGATCTGCCCGGCAGCGCTGTCTTTGTGGATGAAGCCCATGCCGTCCTCCCGCTGCCGCTGATACCGCTGGCCTGGCATTGGATGGAAGAGCTGGCCCGCAACTGGAGCTGCCATTGGCTGCTTGCCTCCTCCTCACCGGTCCGCTTTTGGGAACTTCGCAGTCTGCTGTTGTCGGAGCATCCCACTCCGGTCCGCGACCTGGTACCGGAGGCTCTGCACAACTGTTTTCGAAAGTGGGAAAAACAGCGCATTACCTTCCGGTTGGCAGACGCTCCCCAAAGCCGTGACGGCCTCATCCGATGGGTGGCCGACGCCCCCGGCCCGCGCCTGCTGATTCTCAACACGGTGCAAAGTGCCGCCGTGTTGGCAGAGGATTTCCGGCTGGCATACGGGCGTGGGTTTGTAGAGCATCTTTCCCCTGCCTTGACGCCGGAGGATTGCAAAGCAACCGGCTGGCGGATAAAGGCCCGGCTGGCGGATCCGCAGGACAGGGACTGGGTGCTGGTCGCAACCTCCTATGCGGAGACCGGCATGGATCTCTCCTTCCGGACGGGCTTCCGGGAATGTGCTTCTCTCCTATCGCTGCTGCAGGCTGCCGCGCAAGTCAATCGCAGTGGAGACCAGGAGAATGCTGAGGTCTGGGCGTTTACCCTTCAGGATGACCCGCAGCTCACCTCCCATCCCGGGCTTGCGGTCTCCGCCCATATACTAAAGGAATATCTTTCCCGCGGTATGGCGATAACGCCGGAGTGGAGCACCCAGTCCATCCAGGACGAGTTGGCGTTCGACCATCGAATACGAAAAACCTCCCGGGAGCTTTGGGAACAGGAGCAAAGCCGACAGTTTTCCGAGGTTGCCAAGCGTTTTCAGGTGGTGGGCAGCGACACGGTTACGGTTGTGGTGAATCCGGAACTGGTGCAGCAGATCTGCCATGGTAAAGGGGGCTGGCTGCCGCTGCAACAACAGTCTGTCTCCATTCCACGGCGCTATATCTGCAAATATCATCTGCAGTCAATCGGCAATGGCTTGTATGCCTGGACACTGCCCTACAACTCCTTCCTAGGCTATATGGCGGGAGTCATCCGTCAAGGAAGCAGCTAAGGCCCTGGTGCGAACAACCAGTTCCCATGCTTTTCCCAGCGGATTCGCACCATGGTTTGATGGGATAAGGCAGAGAGAATAGGGACGGGCTGGGGAATTGACTGAAAGTGCGGATTTGTTTTTCTGTCCTTTGGGCTTAATTTATTGCTTTTAGTTGTTTTTTGAGGGAAAATAAGATGTGAAACGCGTCATATTGGCCCTGTCATTCCGCGTGCGGAATGTGGATTGAAATGAAATAGACTGGATCCAGGTAGGCAAGGATATTATCTGTCATTCCGCGTGCGGAATGTGGATTGAAATGTACATCTGCCGAAATAGATTCCGGATCATATCCACTGTCATTCCGCGTGCGGAATGTGGATTGAAATATCATCTGTTTTTTCCACAATTTTAATAATTTCCCCTGTCATTCCGCGTGCGGAATGTGGATTGAAATGGTGTAGTGTTT
>CAJFTW010000132.1 GCA_904420025.1 Candidatus Pseudolachnospira avium | reverse complement strand
GCTGCCCAGGATCCGTCCGTCCCGGTAAACCAGCATGGTGGCTCCGGCCCCCCGGGGTGAAGACCCCTTGGAAGCCATCACCGTGATCACCGCCTTGGGCTCCTCCGTCTCCTGGGCCAGGCGTTTCAGCACGTCAAAATCCAGGTCCGAACGGTTGCGCACCCGCTTGTCCTCCCGGGAGAGGCGCTTCACCTGAATGATCTCCGCCAGAATGGAGATGGCAATCTCCTCCGGCGTCACCCCGCCGATGGCAAGGCCAATGGGGCTCTTCAGGCGGGCCAGCCGCTCCGGGTCATAGCCCTCCGCCAGCAGATTTTCCTTTACAATTCCCACCCGCCGGCGGGAGCCGATCATGCCCAGGTAGGCCGGCTCCCGGCCCTGGCCGATCTGCCGCAGGCAGTCCGTGTCATACCGGTGCCCCCGGGTCAGAATGCAGACATAGTCGCTCTCCGAAATATTCAGCTGTTCAATGGCGTGGGAAAAGCTGTCGCAGATCACCTGCTCCGCCATGGGGAACCGCTGGGCATTGGCAAAGGAAAGGCGGTCGTCCACCACCGTCACCAGGAAGCCCACCCGGGCACCGAACTCCGCCACCGGCAGCGCCACATGGCCGCCGCCCAGAATAATCAGCCGTTCCTTGGGGAAAAAGGGCTCTGCCAGTTCCCAGCTCTCCCCTTCCTGCTTTAAAACCGGCAGTCCCTGGGCAAGGGCCTCCCGTCCGCTCTCCCAGGCACCTTCCGGGTCCGCCAGGCTTCTCTCCATGGCGGAGAGGGGGCCTGATTCCCCGGTCCAGCGCCGCTGCAGCACCAGCCCGGGTTTTTCCTCCAGCTGCCGCAAAATTTCCTGATATTCGTTCACGGTTCTATTCCTCCTATTTTCCAAATCCACAGTTGGGGAACACACAGGTTTCACAGTTCAGGCACAGGCCGCCCATTCCCAGCTTAGCCAGATCCTCCCGGGTCACCGGCACATCCGCCATGATCTTGGGCAACACCAGGTCAAAGATGGTGCGCTTGGAATACATGACACAGCCGGGCAGCCCTAGAATCGGCCGCCCGTCCTCCCCGTAGGCCAGCAGGAACATGGCTCCGGGCAGAACCGGCGCACCGTAGGAGACAATCTTGGCCCCGGTCCGCTGGATGGCCGTGGGCGTGGTGTCATCCGGGTCAACACTCATGCCGCCGGTACAGACCACAAAGTCCGCCCCCTGGCTCAGATAGTTCTGGATAGCCGCGGCAATCTTGTCCGGGTCATCGTTGACCAGGGTCTGGCCCAGCACCTCCACCTGGAATTCTCCCAGCTTTTGGCGGATTACCGGCCCGAATTTGTCCTGGATCCGGCCGTAGAAGACTTCATTGCCGGTGGTCACAATGCCGGCCTTCTTTTGCCGGTAGGGCACCAGCTGCAGGATGGGGGTATCCCCCGCCGTCTGGCGGGCCTTTTCCATCTTCTCCTTTTCAATTACCAGCGGGATTACCCGCATGCCGGCCAGCTTGTCCCCCTTCTTGACCGGGAAATTCCCGTGCCGGGTGGCAATCATCATCTCCCCCAGGCTGTTGACCTGGAACAGCCGCTGCTCGTCCACCAGGAACAGGCCGTCGCACTCGGCAATCAGTTCCACCTTTCCCTCCTTGGGCGCGGTGGCCTTCATATACTGGTTCTGGCAGATTTCCCGAAGGATATCTGCCGCCTCATCCTCATGGTACTTGGTGTCGTCCTTTTCCCAGACATAGATATTATCCTTGCCAATGGAAAGGAGTACCGGGATGTCCTCCTCCCGGATAATATGTCCCTTCCGAAATACCGCATCCTTGGTGACGCCGGGAATAATCTGGGTCATGTCATGGCAGATTACCTGTCCCACCGCCTCGGTTGTCTTCATCAGCTTCATCCTTCATACCCCTTTCTTCGGATCCATTCCTCCACCTTTTTGGCGCAGGCAAACCGCCGCTCCAGAGCTGCCAGTGCCTCCGGGTCACCGGCAAAGCGCTGCCGCCCCGGCAGGAAGCGCTCCTCCAGGGAAACCCGGCGGGTCCCCCGGATCCGTTTATCCGCCAGATACACCAGAAGGCTTTCGTTGAGATGATTCTGGCGGGAGGGCGGCAGGTCCGTGTGCTCCTCCACAATCCGGGCCGCTGGCCCATAGCCCAGCAGGCGCAGCCATCGGCCGCCGGCTCGGGCGTGGTCCGGCTGTCCTTTTGCCAGGTCGTGGAGCAGTCCGCCTGCGTAGACCAGGGCCAGGTTCAGCCCTCCGGCATCCGCATCTCCGGAGGGATGGACGCTTCCGGACAGGCAGGCCCGGCCCATCTCCACCGCCAGCTGCGCCACCGCCTCACTGTGGCGCACCGTTTCTTCCGGCGTGCCGAACCAGGCCAGCAGGCGGCGGCAGGCAGCCTCATCGGGCACCTGCCGGCTTTGGGCAAACGCCTCCAGCCGGGCAAATTCCTCCGGCGTATCCGCGTCCATCACGCAGCCGGCATCCGGCATATCCAGGCGCATCGTCCGCTCGCCCAGACGCTCGTAGGCGCCCTTCAGCCCCCGCTCGCCATTGTGGGCCAGCAGGTCCTCCAGGGCTGAGCAGCGGATCAAAAGCGGATGGCCCGGCGCCCCCTCATACCAGGGGCAGTACACCTCCCCGCCGCCGGCGGCAAAGGCCCGGGCCTCCCATTCCATGGTAAACACGGAGAACAACGGCACGTCCACCGGGAGGAAATAGATGCCATCCAACGCCTCTCCCGCCGGCGTACGCTTTTTCTCCGCAAAATAGCGCAGGCCCATCCGCACGGAGTCAAACATGCGGGTCTCGGCGTAGCGCCCGTTGTGGAGGAAGGTCATGCCCCTTCCCCCGGCCACTTCCCGCAGCTCCTCCGCCCGGTATCCCGTGACCACGGCAATCTCCCCCACGCCCCCCTGGCGCAGGGTGGCAATCTCCCGTTCGATGACCTTCTGGCCGTCCAGCTCCATCAGCGGCTTAAAGCTTCCCATGCGTGAGGAAAAGCCGGCGGCCACAATCAGGCCGGCAAACACCGGATCCTCCCAGGTGTAGACGCTTCCGTATCCCTGGGGGATCTGCAGCAGGTTTTCCAGCGGGCGGTTTTCCTTCCAGGAGATCAGGGCCCGGTTGATCCCGGCGTGGGCCAGCACCACCACCGGGCCGTTTTCTTCGGCACGGATTTTTTCCAGGGCCCTCAAGGCACGCTGCTGGCAGGATACAAAGGATTCTCCTCCCGGCGGGCAAAACCGGGCCATATCCAGCCCTCGCTCCCGGTATGCCGCCGGATACCGGGAGCGGATCTCCTCAAAGGTCAGGCCTTCCCACTCCCCCATGCCGATCTCCCGCAGCTCCTCCAGAATCTCCACAGGAATGCGGCCTCCGCTTAGGATGTGGGCAGACTCCACACACCGGCTGAGAGGGCTGGTATAGATCCGCTGGATTCCCCTTCCGGCAAAATCTTCCCCCAGGGCTTCCATCTGCCGCCGGCCTTCCGGGCTGAGAGGCAGGTCCGTCCAGCCAATACACTGTTTTTTCTCTCCGGGGAACGCCGGCATGCCATGGCGTACCAGATACAGGGTCCTCATTGGCCACCTCCCACCTTGGCCAGCACCGCCGTCCCGTGCAGGTCACAGAGGGGGACTACCGCCAGCCCTCTTTCCCGGCAGAATTCCCGGATGGCCTGGCCGGCCCCCGGAAACTGGGGGCTGTTGTAATCATCCAGGATCAGATAGCCGCCGGGGGAGAGGCGGTCGTAAAACCAGGAAAGCCCTGCTGCCGTGGGCCGGTAGAGATCCACGTCCAGACTGACCAGGGCAAAGCAGTCCGGCAGTTCCGCCCCCTGCAGGCTTTCCGGGAAATATCCCTTTCGGATCACCACCTGCTCCGGAAAGGGCATCCGCTTCCGCACCGCGGCCTCCGTGGTATCGGCAAACTGGCCGGCCTGGGCCCGGACACCGTCCTCCCGCCCAATATCCCGCGGGTCAAAGCCGCAGAAGGTATCAAAGAGATACAGCTTCCGCTCCGGGAAAAGCCGGTTCAGCTCCTCCGCAAACTCTCCCTGGTAAACCCCCAGCTCCCCAATGGCCCCGGGGACATCCCTCCGCCGGATCTCCTGGGCCAGCATCCGGCAGGTGGCCAGCCGGATCTGAAAGCGGGAGCGAAGCTCCGACAGGGGAATAATCTGGCCTTGATAGCCCAGCTCCCGCAATTCCCGCTCCATCTCTTTCTGGGCCTCCGCATTGACCACGGCCAGATAGATTTCCTGGGGATTGCTCCGGACCGCCTGCTCCGGGGAACAGACGGGAACTTCCTCCCGCCGGCTCCCCCATAGGGCCGGATTGTGGTCCGCAAAGGCGATCACTTGCTTTCCCCCTCGCTGCAGCAGACGGTACAGGAATTGTCCTGCCTGCCCTGCGCCAAAGATGATCCTTTCCCGCATTTTGTATTCTCCCTCACGCATCCTGGCTTTCATGGCTGTGGCCGTCGGCTTCTTCCTCGCCGCAGTCGCAGTGAAAATCGTGGCTGTGGCCAAAAGGCCCTGGGCCGCCTATATAATCCCGGATCAGCTCCAGCTGATAGCGGTTCATATAGCGGTATGCCTTCTGTACGGTGTGGCCGCTTCCCAGATACCGGGTAACCCCGGCTCCCGCCAGAATTTCAAAAGGCTCTTTTTCTATAGGGCCACAGATCACAGCCTCACAGTCATGCTCCACCACCTTCCGGGCAAATACCAGGTTTTCCGGGTCCTGCTTGCCGTAGATGTGGAAAATCTCATTTTTATCCGCGTCAATAATCATCAGAAACGGGCTGTCCTTAAAGGTTGCCGGTACCAGGCCGTCTATTTCCTGGGTATCGGACGCAATGGCAATTTTCATGGTTTTCCCCCTTATTTTCCTGCTTGTATCATAGCGCCCCAGCCTCCCTGCGTCAATACTTTGCCGGGGCCCCAGCGCAAATATTTTTTCTTTCGCATATCGGATCGGAAGGGCGGCCTCACCGGATCTGCAGCCTCCGCTTCCCGGAGCCAATGTAGGGAGAAAGAGAGGCGTTCTCCACCCGGATGGAAATCCGGCCGCCCCAGGTGTCCCGCAGAAGCGTACGGGCAGCCTCCCTGGCCTCCGGATCCGCCCCCTCTCTCCCCATCACGGTGACAGTCAGAAGATTCTCCGCCGGCGTATAGGCAGCGGAGAAGTCCTGAATCATCCCGGAAGAGAGCAGCCGCTCGTCCAGCTGGTGGATGGTCAGAAGTGACCCGTCCGGCAGGCGTACCCCATCGTCCAGCCGTCCCCGGACCTCCTCCAGCCGCGGCTTCAGGCAGCCGCAGCCGCAGGGGGCCGTCAGAAAGTGCCCCCAGTCTCCGGTGCGGTAGCGGAGCAGCGGCATGCCCCGGCGGGTCAGGGTGGTCAGCACCAGCTCCCCGTATTCCCCCTCCGGGACCGGCTGCCCTGTCTGCGGGTCAATCACCTCCAGCAGCAGCTCCCCGTCCCGCAGATGATACCCTTCCCGGGCGCCGCACTGGACGCCGCCGCCGTAGCCGGTTTCCGTCATCCCCCAGTGGGTGAACACCCGGCACTGCCAGGTCCTTTCCAGAAAGGCCTTCACACTCTCTGGCACATAATCTGCGCTGAGCAGCACGGTTTGGGGGCGCAGCCATGGCGCCTGCACCGCCAGGCCATACAGCTGGGAAGGGACACCAATCAGGCAGTCCCGCCCCTCCCCGTCCCGGGCCGCCGCCTCCAGATCCCGGATCAGGCCGTGGACTGTCGTCTCCACCTGGATACGGCCCAGCCCTTCCTTCAGCAGCCCGCCGATGGAAAAGAACCCCGGCCCTTCCATATAAACCGTCACCCGCTCCCCGGGCTGTACCAGATACTGCATGCCTTTTTCAAAGAAATCTGCCGTCTGCATCAGGTCGTCCTCGGTAAAGAAAAGACGTTTGGGCGGGCCGCTGCTGCCGGAGGTGCGGAGCGTGATAATACGGGCAATCTCCTTGGGGGGAACGCAGAGGAAGGACTCCGGATTTTCCTTTAACTCCTCTGCCGTGGTAAAGGGAATGTGTAAAAACTCCTCCCAATCCCCCCGCCGCACCGGGGAAATTCCGGTCTCCCGCAATCGCTTCCCATAAAAGGGGCTGCGCTCCTCCATGTAGGAGAGCAGCGGCCAGAGCCGGGAGGGGCGGGCTGCGCAGAGATAGTAGCCGCAGCTAGTTTCCTTCCGCGTCCGGCGGTCCATCCCCAGGGAATTTTCCAGCCATTCCCCGTTCCCTTCCAAAATCTGCTGCCCCACCCACTGGGCCAGGGCATTGGACCGGTCCTCCATCTCCAGCACCGAAAAGCCGGCCTGCTGCAGCCGCTTCCAGATCCGGCTGGAGAATTCCAGGCGCCCCAGCAAGCCGCCAGAGCCACCGGCTTCCTCCGCCATCCCCGGCGTCCATTCCCGTTTTCTGGCATACAGGTCGCTGACCAGCAGCCAGCCCTCCGGGCGCAGCACTCGGAACGCCTCCCGAAGCGCCAGCTCCGGATTTGCAAACTTGGAAAGGCTGCACTCCATAAAAATCACATTCAGGCTCTCATCGGAAAAAGGGAGAGCCTCCGCTCTCCCCGTCTCCACCAGGCCCTCCCGGCAAAGGGCCGGATCGGCGTCCAGTCCCCGGACATTCCAGCGGGGGAAACGCAGCCGCAGAAATTCCACCGTGGCCCCTTGCCCGCAGCCCACATCCAGGACCTGCAGCGCGGCTTGCCCCTCCAGCCCGCCCCACCGCAACAGCTCCTCGGTCAGCGCAAAGCCACCGGGGCGGCAAAGCCGTGCCTCCACTGCATCTCTCATACTTCTCCTCCGGGGGCCGCGGCTCCCATGGGGGAAAGGTAACAGGCACAGAAGGGAATCCAGCGCCCCTCCCGGTACACATGGAGGCTGCACTGGCGCAGCCGTTCTATGTCCAGGTTTCCAGCATCCTGAAAGGCCATGGCGGTAACGGTGAAGCCATGGCTCCGGACCCGGGCCAGGAAATCCTCCATGTCGCTCATGTCCGGTCCACTGCAGCAGCAGCCTTCCTTGGACAGATCCCGGCGCTCCCAGCGGCGGCCCACAAATTCCCGGTTCTTCTCCGCCGGGTCCACGCCGCAGCAGCCGTCCCCGGCAGGCTCCCCGGCAGAACCGCAGCAGCTGCCCCCGGCAGGCTCCCCGGCAGAACCGCAGCAGCCGTCCCCGGCAGGCTCCCTGGCAGAACCGCAGCAGCTGTCCCCGGCCATCTTCTCCCGCCGGGTCAGCGGCATCAGGCTGCCATCTGGCAGCACCACAAAGTCCCCGTGGAAGCCGCACAGCGGGTGGTCACAGCAGGAGGGAGCCAGGTTTTCCAGGGCAATCATACCGTCGCTCTGGCAGGCCACCGCCTCCATCAGCTGATCCAGGGTGTACCGGTTTTCGTCCCGAGGGAACTGAGGAACCCGCCCAAAATAGCTGACCGGCTGGAAATGGACGCCCCGGACATAAGGGGAGCAGGCCACCGCAAAGCGGAGGATCTCCCCGATCTGCTCCGTGTTCACCCCCGGCACAATCACCGGCACCAGCGTCACCCCGATCCCGCAGCGGCCGCAGTTTTCAATGGCCCTCTTCTTAAGGTCCAGCAGGGGGCGGTTCCGGAGCTTCCGGTACACCCCATCGTCCACGCCGTCAAACTGCAAAAACACAAAGGAAAGGCCGGCCTCCGCCAGCTTTCGCAAAAATTCCGGCTCCTCCGCCAGCCGCAGGCCATTGCTGTTCAGCTGCACATATTTGCAGCCCGCCTCCTTGGCATAGGCCACAATCTCCGGCAGATCCTCCCGCACCGTGGGCTCGCCGCCGGAGAGCTGCAGCAGGGTTTTTCCCGGGTCTGTCAGATCATCAATCCACCGCTTTACCTGCTCCAGGGATGGATCCTTCTCCCCCGACGGGTCCGCAAAGCAGAAGGCACAGTTCAGGTTGCAGCGGTCCGTAATCTCCAGAAGGGTACAGCAGGTGTTCCGCTGATGGTCCGGGCAAAGGCCGCAGCCGGTGGGGCAGCGGAGATTCTCCGTCTCCCCCACCGGCGGAAGGCTGCCGCGCCACTTGGCAAAATCCACCCGGTTCCGCCAGATCACGCTGGAAAACGTGCCGTGCTCCGGGCAGGTCTTTACCAGGTCTATGCCGTCCGCCCTCTCCACCCGCTCCGCCGGAATCCGTTTCAGGCAGACCGGGCAGACGCTGTACGTGTGCCGCATTTCTTCTTGCAAAGCTGCCATTATTTATCCTCCAATTCCTGCTCCACCTGCGCCATGCGCCCCTTTACCAGCTTTTCCGGGATGAACACCTCCCCGCACTGGGGGCAGCACAGCACCTCCGTGTGGAAGTTGTGGCCCAGGTAATCAAAAAACGTTTTCTTCGGCTCCATTGCCACACCGCAGCGGCGGCAGATTACCTTCCGCTCCAGGGCCTCCGGCAGCCGCTGGTCCCGTCCTCCTCCGTCGATCACCGGCATTCCGTCACTCTCCTTCCAGGTTCATACGGTGGGAATATCCGTTCCACAGCCGGTATCCACCGTCGGGAAGCACCTCGTATTCGGCCCAGTAGGTAATGTGCTGGATCCGATGGTGCCCAATGATGTGCCCCGTTTCCGGGTCAACCGCTCCGCAGCCCTCTTTCTCACAGTGGGCAATCACATCCTCCATATCCTGTACCAGAATCTGGCTCTCCGAAAGCTTCCGCTCCAGATCCTTTGTCACCTCCAGCTGCATGTGGGGTCCCTCCTTTACGGTTTCCTGCCAGTAGTGCTCCAGCAGCCACTTTTTCGCCTCCAGCCGCCGGTTCCGCCGCTCCGTCACTGTGGAAGGCGGCCGCCGGTTCCCGTTGATGCCAAACAGCCAGTCCAGAAAGTGGATGGCCTCCTTTTCCTGCCCAGCAAAGGACTCCCGGCAGTTGACGCAGTAGGTCAGATACGGCTGAGGGCTTTCCTCACTGCGCAGGTGGGCAATCCGCCTGGAATAGGCGGTGGCGGCAATCCCGATATGGCCGCCGTAGCCGCAGCACCGGGCCTTCTCCCCCTCGTAGGGCAGGCTCTCCCGCCCCAGGCCGTGGGCATCCATCAGCCGGCGTACGCTTTTCTGC
>CAJFTW010000131.1 GCA_904420025.1 Candidatus Pseudolachnospira avium | reverse complement strand
CGGAATCCGGGCCATAAAAGGCCCGGATTCCGGCGGGAATGGTCTCGCTTTTGCAGGTATCAGCACTTCTTCTCCGGCAGCGAAAAGGGCAACTCCCGGTCCGGGATCATGGGAAGCGTCAGGGAGGAGGCGGCCTCCCCGCCGGTGTACAGGGAAATCACCGGCAGATTTTCCGGGTCGTACATGGGGTGCTGATAGGTGACGGTCTCCGCGCAGAACACCGTCAGCCGGATGCGGCTCCCATCCCGGAACCGGTAGGAGATGGGTTCCAGGTTGAATTTCAGCAGAACCGGCTGGCTGAGGCCCTCGGTCCGCTTTTCCTGTACATCCTTCTCCGTGCTGGGGTGGAAGGGAATGCCAACGGTGTCGGCCACCGGATTGGGGGCAACGGTCCGGTGGGAGGCGCGGATGACACCGTCGGTCACGTAGGTACTCTGCCCGTCCGCGGAGACCTCCTCCAGGACCGCCAGAAAATCCCCGTCGGGCTGGGTGGAGGTGACCCACAGTTCCGCCATGGGAAAGCCGGTCATCTCATGGGGCATGTCCGGTGCGAGGGGTTCACTGGTAAAGGTCAGACAGCGCTGGTCCATGGGGGTCATATCCCCATCCCATTCCCGGTGATAGGTGTTGTAGGTTTCTCCGCCAATTTCTTCAAAAAATTGGATCCCCAGATCCACCTGGTAAGAGAGGGCAGAGGGTTCCGGCCTGGCTTCGCTGAGGGAACCGTCATGCTGGGAGGCGATGATCCCAGAGGCGGCGGGACTCAGGAACAGCTTCCGGTTCCGGGTCTCCTTCAGTGGGAAGGAATCGGACCAGTTCCAGCGGAAGCCCTCCGGGGCGCCGATGGTGTAGTAGTGGAACTTAGGACGGTCAGCCCATCCGTTGGAGAGGCCCTTTAAGGAGTAGTCGAACCACTGGCGGTGCTCCTCCGCCACGTTGAAGGTTTCCTCCGGGTACTTCTCCGGCCGGTAGGTGCCCTTTTCCGTGCCCTGGTGGCTCCAGGGGCCAATGGTTATGGTGCCGCCCCAGGCGTTGCAGGATGCAATCTGCCAGCCCACGCTGGTGTCAAACCAGCCGGCAAACTGGTGCTGCCCAATGCCACTTTCCCGGAAGCGGTCGGTGAAGGCAATGGCGGTGAGCTCCTGGTTGGGATACCGCCCAAATTCTTCATTCCGGCTGTCCCGGCACATGTTCTTCCGGATTAGCCGGCCCATAAAGTTGACGTTGTGAGGAAACTGATCCTGCTCGTAGGCCTGGTAGGCCAGATCCCCCTGGGGGTCATCGTCCACCGGGGCTACGGTTCTCAGAAATTCCTCCTTGGACAGCTTCCGGGGAGACATGAAGCCAGAGAGCATCTTGGCGGGGATCCGGGAGACACCGTTGGGAAAGTTGGTGTAGTAGAAGTTGACGTTGGACACGCAGGGGGTGATGGCTTTGAGGCCTTGGGGCGCCACATCCCCGGCGGTGCACACCTGGATGAAACTTCGGTTGGAGCCGCCCATCATGCCCACGTTCCCGTCACACCAGGGCTGCTGCCGGATCCACTGGATGACGGCATCCACATCCAGCCGGTTCTCATGGGATGCAAAGCTGTCATTGACGCCGAAGGACGCGCCGCAGCCCCGCATCTCCACGGCCACGTACACGTAGCCCCGGGCGATCAGGTACAGGGCCAGGGGGCCATTGCCGTTGAAGTAATTGCTGGGGTAATGGGGCCGGGCCATGCTGAACCGGCCGCCACGGGAGGCCATCAGCACAACCGGCAGCGGTTTTTCCTCCACCGTGCCGTCCGCCCGCACCGGCCGCAGATAGTCCAGGGCCAGCCGGGTGCCGTCATAGCCGCTTACGTACAGGGAGCGTTTTTGATAGGTAGGATAGGAAGCGGGGGAGAGATCTTCAAATTTGATAAACATAGGAACCTCCTTTTGTGAATAGTGCGTGGGAAACGGAAACGTGCCGCCGGCGCAAGGGAAACATACTCCCCGGTCACCAGGCTTCCTCAGCGGTGAGGATAATGGGTTGGAATTTGTAAGCCTGCCGGGCCATGGTCCGAGGATTCCTCCCATTGAGATGGGCCGGAATGCAGGTGAGCACCAGCTGCTGCCGCCGGAAGTCAAAGATCAGGGAGCCGCCGCCCATGGAAGCCAGGCTGCGGATGTTTACCTGGAAGGTATATTCGTTCTCCCACCATCCGGAGAGCAGGGTGCGGTTGGTGTCCGTCTCAAAGATCCGGGAGAAGACAGAGTAGTCGTTTTCCACCACAAAGCCGGCTCCCTCATGGGCCAGCCACTGCCCCTGGTAGCCGCAGCGGGCGCTGACGGTCTGTCCCTTCTGCCGGGCGGTGATCCGGGCGTATTCCGGATGGCTCAAATCCAGCGCGATGCTTTCCAATCCCAGGGGATTTTCCGGGAAGGTAAATTCTTTCCCACTGATGTGCTCCCCCACGGAGGAGCGGGAGGTGCCGTGGCGGGAAACCAGGGAGAAATGCCGCATCCGGTCCCGGAGCTCCTCCAAGGCATCCGGATCCTCCGGCAGCGGTTTTTCCTGCATCTGGAAATAGATTGTCTCCCGGACAAAGCCGGGGATCAGATTGTATTTCACCGGGGTAAAGGCCATGGTGGAGACCACCAGCCCACTTTCCGGATAGATCAGACCGTACTGGCCGCCGCCCCCGGCAATCCGGAAGCCGCCCACCTCGTTGTGCCAGATTTGAAAACCATAACCACAGTGGGAATCGGCGTCGGTCCGGTCGTTGTGCCCGTTGGGCACCAGCGCCTTTCCGCTCTGCACGGCCAGATCCTCCCGCAGCAGCTGCCGCCCCTCCCAGCGCCCTTTCTGGGCGTAAAAAAGGGCTAGCTTGGCAAAATCCTGGGGAGACAGGCAGGTCACCGCCGGATCGTACTCCCCCTGCTCGTTGAAGCCGTAGGTCATCCGGATCCCCAGCGGATCCAGAAAACGGGGCTTCAGATACTGGGGCAGGATTTCCCCGGTGAGCTGCTGGACCAGCGTGGCCAGCACATGGGGAATGCCGTTATTGTAGAGCCAGAAGGTCCCCGGGTCATGGTTCAGAGGCAGGGAGAAAAACGCCCGGTTCCAGTTGTCTGTGCACTGCATCTGGTGGAAGGTGTCCTGGCCGTGGCCGCTGCGCATGGTCAGCAGATCGTACAGGGTCATCCGATGAAAGCGGGGATCCATGTCCGGGGGAAGATATTCCCGCAGATAGGGGGTCACCGGGTCATCCAGCTGGATCCGCCCCTCCTGGACACAGAAAAGGGCTGCCAGGCCCACAATGGTTTTCCCGGCGGACTGAAGCCGGTGCAGCGTGTCCGCTCCGTATGGTTTGGCCTGGGCTGCCGCCAGCTGTTTCCCATGGCGGAAAACATAAAAGCTGTGCAGCTCAATGCCCTCCTGCTCAAAGCGGTCCATGAAGTTCAGGATAGAGCGGGAGGGAACGCCGCAGGATTCCGGGGAAGCAGCGGGAAAGCCTTCCATCGATTTCTTTTCTTCAGCCATATTGTCCTCCTTTTTTCTGAATTTGAAGTTGTTTTCTGTAAATATTGTAACACAAACAATAAGGAAATGAAGCTCGAAAAAATTGACTTTTATGGAGTTTTTGGTTAATATAGTGTCAGAATTTCCTGCTTTATGGGACTCCGCAGGTGCAGTACCTGCGGCAGGATGAAACACCCTCCGGGTATAACGGGATGCCGTGAGAAGCACGGTCGCTATGAAAGGAGACGGACGATGGCCAGACGGGCGCTTGCGTACATACAGGCGGTGGCGGAACAGGGGAGCATAAAAAATGCTGCCGAGCAGCTGTTTATCTCTTCCTCTGCCCTGAGCAAATATATACAGAAGGTGGAAAAGGAAATCGGGACGCCGCTGTTCAACCGGTATGGGAACCGCTTTGTCTTAAGCTATGCGGGAGAGCGGTACCTGGCCTGGGCGGAACAGATGAATGCCCTGGAGGAGATGATGCGGCAGGAAATGCGGGATCTGGCCGATCATCGGCGGGGAAAAATCCGGATCGGCTCCCAGAGCTTTGTCTCCGGGCTGTTTACGGACCGGATACTGCCGGCCTTTTACCGGCAGTATCCCCAGGTATGCGTGTCCTTGTCGGAGGATGTGTTTCCGGACATGGTGGATAAGCTGAAACGGTTTCAGGTGGACGCGGTGATCTCTGCCCGCCGGATTCCCGACGCGGAGGGCCAGTACCGGAGCATACAACTGTGCCGGTCCCAGTCGGTGCTGATTGTCCCGGAAAACTGGCCGCTGCTGGGGCAGTGTGTGCGGAGGGAAGGGTTTGAATACCCCTGGCTGGATCTGAACGCATGCCGTGGCCAGCGTTGGATTTCCCTGCACACCGGCGAGGAATGCCGGTCTCTTACAGAACAGATTTTGGTAAAGCTGCCCGGGGAGGCCCGGATTGTGGCGGAGTTCCGGACCACCCAGACCGCGCTGGACGCGGTGGCTGCCGGAATCGGGATTCTGTTTGGGGCGGACGCCATGCTGGATACCAATACCCGGCACTATTCCAAATTGAAGCTGGTTTCCTTTGGGGAGCAGCCCCGATACCGGGAGATCTCCTTAATCTACCACCGGGATCTCTACCTTTCCTCTCCCCTGCAGCACTTGTTTTCCCTGTGCCGGGAGCAGTTTGCCCGGGAGCCGCTGTGAGCAGCCCGCTTCCGGGAGCCGCTGTGAGCAGCCAACTTCCATCAGCCCTGCGGGAAATCCGTTTCCGTCAGCCCCGCCGGGCGGAGCTGGCCTCCCCCTGCATGCGGTGCAGCTGCTCATTCATCTTCCGGACGCGGCGCCGGCCGGCCCAGAACTGCACGGCCCACACCAGGAGGAAGATCAGCGCAAAAAGGCCGAAGTAGGAGAGAAAACCCAGCAGGGTGTGTTCCATCCAGTAGGTTAGGTAGGCAATGGGCAGCATCAGGAGGGAGACGGCCAGAAAATAGATGCCGGTCTGTTTGACCAGGCTCCAGTGCTCCAGCTGCCAGATCACCGAGCAGGCGCCAAAGCCGGCCCCCAACAGCCCGCACAGGCCGGTCTGCAGCAACACGACACGGATCTCACTGCCCATGGCAATGGTCAGCGCCGGGACACGTACGTGACCGTTTGGTTGGAAAGATGGACACAGCGCTACAGTCGGCAGAACCTACGCTTCCTCCGGAGGTGCGGAGATTCCTCCCGGTATGGGAAGAAGGGAAAGGACTGTGCCAGGTGAACAGAAAACGTGTCCGCTGTGACACGAATCCCCTCGGGAAATGGCAGGAAAGAGCGGCAGGAGGGCGGACCTGCGCCGGTTCCGGGGGCAGCCGGGATTGGCATCAAACTTGCTTTTATAAAGGGTAGGGCTGGCTTTCCGCGGGCCGGTTGTCCGCGCGGCCAGGCCAAATCCGGAAAGAGAGGAGAATCCACATGATCCAAGAGAACCTGCCCCCATCGCTGTTTCCGGGCCAGCTGATGCTGCGCTGGCTGACCGCCTGCTGCTATGAAATCCGCCTGCCCGGCGGCAAGACCCTTATAACGGACCCGTTTCTGCCGGCGCCGGATGACCCGGCGGTCCACTGGAGGAAATACTCCTACGGCACCACCGTGGCGGACCTGGAGGGCGGCGACTACGCGCTGATCAGCCACCCCCACGGGGATCATATCGGCAGCATTATGGAGCTGTTTGACCGGTTCGGCTGCCGGGTGCTGTGCCACGATGCCTACGCCATGCAGCTGGTCACGTCCTTCAGAATCCGGCAGCAGATGGTCTTTCCCTTTGCGAACAACCAGCACTATGCGTTTGCGGATTTTACCCTGGACACCTCCCTGGCCCGCCATTCCTACGAGAACGAGCCGGAGCTGCTGGCGCGCAAGGAGCTCCGGCTGCTGGACAAGGGGACGCCCTTTGAAGCGCTGTACCCCTACGGCAGCCTGTACAACACCAACTTCATTATCACCGCCAGAAACAATGTGAAGATCGCCTTCTGCGGCGGCAGCTTTGAGGATGTGGAGCGGAACCGCTGGCGGGATGCGGGCATCAATATCCTGCTGCGCCAGTGCGGCACGCCCATCCGGCAGAATGATTATGAACGGTTGGCCCAGGACCTGATGGACACCGGGGCGGAGCTGATGCTGCCCCTGCACCATGAGGGAGTGTACGGGAAGCAGGAGGTAATGCCCTTTGTGGAAAAGGTCAATGAGACGCTGGGGAAGCGCGGGTACCCCGGCCGGATGTTTATGCCGGAGCAGGGGCGGTGGTATCGGCTGGGAATGGGGATCTTTGCCCGGTGATGTGCCATTCCCCGGCAGGATTGCCGGAGGCAGGGGCGGTGTGGCTT
>CAJFTW010000130.1 GCA_904420025.1 Candidatus Pseudolachnospira avium | reverse complement strand
TTGCATGCAAAAACGAGGTCGGTATCATCCTCCGTTTTGTCGGTATCCCATTGCGGATTGGGGGTACCCGGAGCCCGGAATACTCAGGGCCGTCCATAGCGGACATTATCTCACCCAACACGGTGGTTTTTCCGCCCAGATAGCCGGTGAAATCCTGGGGCAGTTTCACCCCCAGCTGTTTGTGCAGGCCAAAATTGGATTCATCGCTGTCAATGACCAGCACTTCCTTCCCCTGTGCGGCGTATGCTTTTGCCAAAAGAGAAGCGATGGTACTCTTCCCGCAGCCGCCTTTGCCGCAGATCATTAATTTCATGATTGCTCTTCCTCCTGTTGATCCATTTTGGCCTTGATGGCCTCAATCTCCCGCACAGTATCCGGGCTGACATCAAAAGGGGAGCGCCCCTGCCGGTCCGCGTCTATGACCTGCCGGTTATAGTGGATGATTCCCAGCAGATCTTCCGGGGGGATCCGGGAGCGGATAAACGCCTCATCCTGGGCGTCCAGAACCTTGTTGCCCACCACGCGGACCCGCCGGACTCCCAGCTGGAACGCCAGGCGGCGGATGTTCTGATAGGTCTGGACGCTCCGCTCCCCCGGTTCGATCACCACAATAAACTGATCCATGCCCGATGTAGTGCCCCGGCCCAGATGCTCCAATCCCGCCTCCATGTCCAAAATGACCACATCGTCCCGCTTGAGAACCAGATTGCCAATGATCCGCTGCAGCATGACACCCTCCGGGCAGATGCAGCCTCCCCACGCGGTCTCAATGGTGCCCAGCACCAGCAGCTTGACACCGTTGCAGTCCCGCCCGAATTTATCCGGAATATCGTCCACCTTGGGATTGATTTTGTAGAACACATTGCTCTGGTCAGCGCCGGTCCGCTCCTTGGCCAGCTTTTTCATTTTGCTGATGGGGATGATGTCCTCCAATTCTTCCGGCGCAAAGCCCAGGGCCAGCCCCAGATTCGCGTCCGGGTCTGCATCGGCTGCCAGGACTTTTCGCCCGTCCTGGGCATAGAGGCGGGCCAGTGTGGCCGCCACGGTGGTTTTTCCCACGCCGCCTTTCCCTGTCACTGCAATTTTCATGTGCGTTACCTCACTCATTACTGCCTGCGGGGATCACATAACCGCAGGAATCACAGATAGCATCGGCTGCCAAAAACCCATCCTTGATAAAGAGCTCCATACTTTCCCCGCACCGGGGGCAGGGGATCTCACGGATGGTAATGGCATTCCGCGCTTCCTGGCATCCATCCATACGTCACTCACTCCTTTGTTTTCACAAATCGCTCCACTTTAAATGCCCAAGGTGGCTACAATCTCCCCCAGCGCCTTCCGCACCGGGGAGTCCTCCGGCAGCTCGACCATGGGGCGGCCATCACAGTCGAAGCGGTAAACGGTGTCGTCCTGGGGCACCACCCCCAGGAGCGTCAGCCCCTGCTTTTCAATCTCCGCCCGGGTTCCGGCGTCCAGCCCTCCCTGGGGGGCCCGGTTGACAATGAGCCCCACCGTGTCCGGGTGGAAATGCATCTCCCGCATCAGCTCCGCAATCCGTCCGGCGGCCTGGACGCCCCGGCGGGAGCAGTCGCTGACCAGCAGCACCTTTTCCATCTGGGGGAGGATTCCCCGGCTTACATGCTCCATGCCTGCCTCGTTGTCCACCACAATGTAGGGGTAGTGGCTCTGAAGCTTCTGAACCTGGGTTTGGACCAGGCCGTTGACAAAACAGTAGCACCCCTGCCCCTGGGAGCGTCCCATGACCATCAGGTCAAAGTCCGCCGTCTCCGTAACGGCGTCCATCATGCGCATCTCCAGCCAGTCGGCTTTGGTGACCCCCTTGGGAATCTGGTATTGGGGGTCCGAACCGGCCCTCTCAATTTCCTCCCGCAGTTCCCCCAGCGTAGGGCCAATCTCTACCCCCAGCACCTCGTTGAGGTTAGAATTGGCATCGGCGTCCACCGCCAGCACCGGCTTTTTCCCGCTTTTGCACAGATACTGGATCAAAAGGCCGCACAGCGTGGTCTTGCCCACACCGCCTTTTCCAGCTACCGCAATCACATGTCCCATTCCGCATCCTCCGTTTCTGATCAATAATATTTTTTCTAAACACAGTGTTGATTTATTGCTTGGCCTTTATTATACTAAGGGCAGGAGAAATTGCAATCGTCAATTTTTTAACTTTGTTCAACTTCTGGACAGAAGGCGAAAAGTGATGAGAAATAAGGAGATGATTAGGATGGATCCGACAAAGGAGGGGCGGAAGATGGACCGCCGCACCCGCTATACCCGGCAGACCATCCGGGATACCTTGCTGGAGCGGATGAAGGAAAAGCCCTTCGGCAGGGTGACCGTGACAGAGGTCTGCAAGCAGGCGGAGATAAACCGCGGCACCTTCTACCTTCACTATTTGGATTTGGACGACGTGTTGGATGACATACTGACAGAGATGCTGGATGCAACCACCTGTGCCCTGGACCACGTGCTCTGCCCGGAACGGCAATGCACCACCTATCCCTTCTGTGACAAGATCCACAGCAGTGAGCAATACCGGGTGCTGTTTTTGGACGAGTCGGTGACCGATAAGCTGCTGGCAAAGCTCTCGGACACCTGTAAGGAGCGGTACGTTACCTATCTGATGTCCCACAGCCTGCTCACCTTTCAGGAGGCGGAAGCTATTTTTACGTTTCAGATGAACGGCTGCCTGGCCATCAACCGCCTGATGCTCCGGAACCACTGCACCGACTGGAAGTGCGTACAGCGGTCCGTCGACGGGTTTATCAAGGCGGGGCTGGAACACTACCTTCTGCCGGACCGGGAGGGTGGAAGTGGAAAGGGGGACAGGGCGGATGGCCGGTGAGGAAAAGCGGGAAGAGCCGCTTCCCATCTCTGGTGCCACCAGGCGCAACTGGCAGCGGCTGCATACCGATGGCAGCGGCCGGCTGACCCGGCGCGCCAACAAGAAGAATTCCCGGAAGAAGATTCTGCCGGCGGAGTACTGTACCCATCCGGAGAGCCGGCTGTTTGTGCGCTGGGTGGGGGAGCAGGCGGAGGCGCATGGCTGGGAAACCGTTCCGGTGCTGTGGACGCTGGGGCGGCGGCTGCTGGAGCGAAAGGGCCTTCTGGAGCAGCCCCATGTCCAGGCGGTGCTGGATCGGTATCCGGCCCAGCCGGTGCCGGCGCTTGCCGGGGAGGACCCGGCGGCCCCGGCGCTGCCGGAGGACGAGTGGGATCTCCTGGGGCTGGTCTACCAGAGCCTTCTTCCGGAGGGGGAGAAAAACAGGGCCGGCTCTTACTATACGCCCCAGCCCCTTGCCCGGGAGCTGGTGGGGGACATGGACTTTTCACGGGGGCAGACATTTCTGGACCCCTGCTGCGGCAGCGGCGCGTTTCTGCTGGCGACGGAGGCGCCGTCCCCCCGCCAGCTGTTCGGGGTGGACCGGGACCCGGTGGCGGTGATGCTGGCGGAGATCAATCTGCTGCTGCGGTATCCCCGGGAGGTGTTTGTCCCTCAGGTGCTCTGCCTGGACTACCTGCAAGGGGAGGGCAGGGAAATGGAGGAGGGGAAGGGCAAGAACGGAGAAGGGTGGCCCCGGCAGTTTGACTGGATTGCCACCAACCCGCCCTGGGGCGCGGCAACAGAAAACAGTCTTTCCGCTCATGGGGCGGCTGCCGGAGAGCGAGTGGATACCGGCAGCCGGGGGGAAATCCGGGACTCCTTTGCGCTCTTTTTTCTCCGGGCCTGGGAGCAGCTGCGGGACGGGGGCGGTATCCGGTTCCTGTTTCCGGACTCCCTGCGGAATGTCCGGGCGCACCGGCGGTTCCGGGAATTTTTGCTGCAGCACTGCCAAATGGAAAAGATTACCCGGTATGACAACCTGTTTTCCGGCGTGGCCACCAGCTGCCTGGCGCTGGCCTGCCGGAAAGCGCCTCCGCAGCGGACGTTGGTGCTGGAGGCGGAGGGCAGCCGGCGGGAGCTGCCGGTTTCGGCCTTTACGCTGACCGGGAACCATGTGTTTTGCTTCCCCCGGCCGGAGGAGGAGCAGGTGCTCCGGCGGATCCGGGAGCTGGGCCGGTATGACCTGTCTGACAGCCGCTGGGCCCTGGGCCTGGTCACCGGCAACAACCGGAAGCTGCTGCAGGAAACCTGGGAGGAGGGGCGGGAGCCCATTTATACCGGGCGGGAGGTGGAGCGGTATGTGCTCCGGCCGCCCCGGAAATTCCTGCGCTATGACCGGGCGCGGCTGCAGCAGGCGGCGCCGGAGGAGGTTTACCGCGCGCCGGAGAAGCTGGTGTACAAATTCATTTCCCGGCGGCTGGTGTTTGCCTGTGACCGCTCCTGCAGCCTGCTCCTCAACAGTGCCAACCTGCTGCAGCCCCGGGTGCCGGGCATGGGCACGCTGGCTGTGCTGGCGTTTTTAAATTCCGATGTGTTCCAATTTTTCTACCGGCAGCTGTTCGGGGAGGTGAAAGTCCTGAAAGGGAACCTGCTGGAGCTTCGGTTCCCGGAGATCGGGGAGACGGATAATGCCCGGCTGGAAGCCTGGGTGGAAGGCATTCTGGCCGGGGACAGCCAGCTGGATTCGGCGATTCAAGAATGGATCTGCGGATTTTATGGCTTTTCGGAACGGCAGGTGCGGCTGCTGCGGCCGGAGGGGAGCTAAGCCTCCTCCGGGCAGGCAATCTCCACCATCCGCTCAATCATCCGGTGCAGGGTCTGGGCGGTCTCCGTATCAGCGGCCCGGTAATAGACCTCCTTGCCCTCCCGGCGGCTGACAATCAGCCCGCCGGTGCGCAGCTGCCGCAGGTGGTGGGAGACGGCCGGGCTGGTCATGCCGGTGATGGCCGCCAGGTTGATGACGCACTCCTCGCAGTGGCAGAGGAGCCAGAAAATCCGGATGCGGCTCCGGTCGCATAATTGCTTGAAAATATCGGCCACGGTCTGAAAGTCTTCTTCCTGGGGCATGTGCTCCAGGACACGCTCCGCGCATTTTCCGTGATCGTGGGGCAAGGTTATCTTTTCCATGGGAAGTCCCCCTTTCCTTATTCTTGCCGTGTCCCTCACGGCATAAAGGTATACCCGGAGGGTGTTTCCTTATTCTTGCCGTGTCCCTCACGGCATAAAGGTACACCCGGAGGGAGCGGTGGCGGCACTGCTGCCCCATGCGGACGCCTCCGCAAGGCGCTGCCGGTACCGGTTCAAAATGTCCTGCAGGCAAATCCGCTGCATCTCCTGCTCAGCGCACTGCTGCACCTGGTCAAAGGAATCCTGCAGCGCCAGCTGGATGTTGACGCCCACTCCGCATTCCGGGTTGGTGTGGGTGTCCAGATGGAGCAGCGGCTTTTCCCCCTCCACGGCCCGGTATACATCCAGCAGTGTAATGGCGGAGGGCTCCCGGGCCAGGGACGGCAGGGGATGCCCCTTGACGCTGGAGAGCAGCCCGTGCTGGCGCAGGGCGGACATCAGCTGGCGCACGCAGCCGGGATTGGTTTTCATGCTTTCCGCAATTTTGTCGCTGGAAAGGGGAACTCCGGGATGGAGGGCAATAAAAGCCATAATATGAACGGCATCGCTTACCTTTGTGGAATATTTCATAGGATCTGTTTACCTCCGTGCGGTAAATTTAATTATAACAACATATAGACATTTGTGCAACCATATGTTATGGTAGGAGGAAAGCGTCAGACGGTATTAGGACGCTATGATACATGGATTGCTTCGTGGAACGCGCTCCCGCAGTCCGAAAGTCATGCTTGCGTGAAGAATAAAAAGGAGGAAACGGATGATGCAAGAGGAGAACCGTATGTTTTCAGAGATGCGCAAGGCGGCCGTGCAACGGCTGGAGGCGTGCAGTCCACAGGAAATCTGCCGGAACGCCCAGGTTGGCTTTGACCCACGGCAGGGATTCTCCCTGGAGAGCCTGGGGCGGACGGTGTGGGTGGCGCATCCGGATTTTGCGGTGGAGGGAGCCAGGGATCCGTGGCATGCGCTGGTGATCCTTCACTATCTGGAGATGGCAGACGGAACCCCACTCTCCGGCAGGACTATTTCCTTTGGTGAGCTTCCTCAGGGCATGGTCCGGGGCGGCGGCTTTGACCGGGAAAGCGCCAGGACCCTGGGAGCGCTTCTGGGGGAGCGGGAGCCTCGAGAGGTGGAGGCGATCTGTGGCCGTCTGGGAGCAGAGCCGTTGAAGGCCAAAGCAGACTTTTCCGCTGTCTTCCGTTTTTTGCCCCGGTATCCCATTACCCTGAACCTCTGGTTTGGGGATGAGGAATTTCCCGGCTCCGGCCGGCTGCTGCTGGACGCCAGCGCCGGGCACTATCTGTCCGTGGAGGATGCAGTGACGGCGGGAGCGGTCCTGCTGGAGGCCTTGCGGGAAGCCGCACAGCAGGAGGCAAAATAAGGTTACGGTTCACAGCCGATTATGATACGCGGAAAAACAAATGGAAAAAGTACTTGACAGTTTAGAAAAGCATGCTATGATATAGGTAACGATTAAAAGATTGTTTAATCAATTAATTGAAATGCATTTGGGAATGCCGGGCAGAGTCGGCAAAGAGAGGAGTGTAAACCATGAAAAAGACTTATAAGATTGATGTGGACTGCGCCAACTGTGCCAACAAGATGGAGGTAGCCGCTCAGAATACGCCGGGCGTCAAGGGCGCCACGGTGAACTTTATGACCCTGAAAATGAATGTGGAATTTGAGGAGGGCCAGGATCCCAAGAGCGTCATGGAGCAGGTCCGCAAAAACTGCAAGAAGGTGGAGGACGACTGCGAGATCTTTCTGTAAGAGGGGCAATGGCCTGCAGAACAAGCATCTTCGGGGATTCCGGAGGTGCTTTCAAAAAGGAAAATATATGAATACATATTCATATATAAAAGCATAGGACATTTGTTTGGGGAGGAAATTCATTATGAACAAGAAACAGAAAAAAATGCTGGCGCGGATCCTTTTGTCCGCGGCCATGCTGATTGCCCTTTCCCTGAGCCCGGTGACCGGCTGGCTCCGGTTCGTCCTGTATCTGGTGCCGTACCTGACCATCGGCTATGATATTCTGATTAAGGCTGGGAAGGGAATCAAAAACCGGCAGATTTTTGATGAGAGCTTTCTGATGGCCATCGCCACCATCGGCGCCATTGCCCTGGCGCTCTACGAGCGGAGCGGGGACTATACGGAGGCCATCGCGGTGATGCTGTTCTACCAGGTGGGCGAGTGGTTCCAGAGCTATGCGGTGGGCAAGAGCCGCCGGAATATCAGTGAGCTGATGGACATCCGGCCGGACTACGCCAATGTGGAGCGGGACGGCAAGCTGGA
>CAJFTW010000129.1 GCA_904420025.1 Candidatus Pseudolachnospira avium | reverse complement strand
GCTTGATGGGATTATCTGGTTCCTGCGGACGCCGGAGGAACTGAAGGGCCTGATGCGGGAATACCTGGTGGTGATCTTCGCCGGTATGGTGGGCATCTTCCTCTACAACTTTTTTGCCTCCCTGCTGCGCTCCCTGGGGAACTCCCTGGTGCCCCTGGCTTTCCTAGCAGTCTCTGCCGGGCTTAATATAGTGCTGGACCTGTGGTTTGTGGCAGGCCTTCACCGGGGAGTGGCCGGGGCAGCAGAGGCTACGGTGATCTCGCAGTATGTGTCGGGCATTGGCATTGCGCTTTATACCTGGATGAAATTCCCACAGCTCCTGCGGCGGGAAAAAGGCGTACGGCTCCGGGGCTTCCGGGTCCGGGAGATCACCAGCTTTTCTGCCCTCACCTGCCTGCAGCAGTCCATAATGAATCTGGGTATTCTGGCGGTCCAGGGGCTGGTCAACAGCTTTGGCACCACCATTATGGCTGCCTTTGCCGCCGCGGTGAAGATTGACGCCTTTGCCTATCTGCCAGTGCAGGATTTTGGCAATGCCTTCTCTATTTTTATTGCCCAGAATTTTGGAGCTGGAGAGAGGGAGCGGATCCGGAAGGGCATCCGCGCGGCGGTGTGTACCTCCCTGAGCTTTGGCCTGGTGCTCTCCCTGTGCGTATGCCTGCTGGCGGAGCCGCTGATGGCCCTGTTCATTGACCCGGCGGAGACGGCGGTGGTGGCGGAGGGAGTCCGCTACCTGCGGATTGAAGGGGCCTTCTATTTCCTGATTGGCGGCCTGTTCCTTTTGTACGGCTTGTACCGGGCCCTGGGGCGGCCGGGCATGTCTGTGGTGCTGACGGTGGCCTCCCTGGGGACCCGGGTGGGCCTGGCCTACGCCCTCTCCGCAGTGCCGTCATTGGGCGTGGTGGGGATCTGGTGGTCTGTGCCCATCGGCTGGCTGCTGGCGGACGCCCTGGGCGTAGGCTATTACTGGTTCCGGCAAAGGAAATTGGAAATTAATCCCTGAAATAGAAAAAAAGTCGTTGACAGGTTGACTTTTCTTTGCTATTCTTAAATGTGCACTATTGTGGGGCGGTATGCCTATTCCCACACAGAGCGCAAGTATAGATTAAAAAAACAGGGGTGAATCGTCTATGGAGAATTGCAGAATGCGCCCGGTAAAAGCCGGAAAAGGCGTAAGAATGAGTTACTCAAGACAGAAAGAAGTACTGGGGATGCCTAATTTCATAGAAATTCAGAAGGACTCCTATCAGTGGTTCTTAAACGAGGGGCTGAAAGAGGTTTTTGAAGACATTTCACCCATTTCCGATTTCAGCGGCCACCTCAGTCTGGAATTTGTTGATTTTACTTTGTGCAAGGATGACGTGAAATATTCCATAGAAGAGTGCAAAGAGCGTGACGCCACTTATGCAGCCCCTTTAAAAGTGAAGGTACGCCTGATCAACGAAGAGACCAGTGAAATCAAGGAACATGAGATTTTTATGGGCGACCTGCCTCTGATGACAGAGACCGGTTCTTTTGTGATTAATGGAGCGGAACGGGTCATCGTCAGCCAGCTGGTCCGTTCCCCGGGCATCTACTATGGTATCAGCCATGACAAGATCGGCAAAAAGCTGTACTCCTGCACGGTAATCCCCAACCGGGGCGCCTGGCTGGAGTATGAGACGGACTCCAACGACGTATTTTATGTGCGGGTGGACCGCACCCGGAAGGTGCCGGTGACAGTGCTGATCCGCGCCTTGGGCGTGGGCACCAACGCGGAGATTGTGGAGCTGTTCGGCGAAGAGCCCATGATCATGGCCAGCTTTGGCAAGGATGCGGCAGCCAACTCAGACGAGGGCCTGCTGGAGCTGTACCGGAAGATCCGCCCTGGCGAGCCGCTGTATGTGGATAATGCCCGGAGCCTGCTGGAGAGCATGTTCTTTGACCCCAGGCGCTATGACCTGGCCAAGGTGGGGCGCTACAAATTTAATAAGAAGCTTCACTTTAACAAACGGATTGTGGGCCACACCCTGGCGGAGGATGTGGTGGACCTGTCCACCGGCGAGGTGCTGGCGGAGGCAGGTACCGTGGTGACCAAGGAGATGGCCACGGAGATCCAGAATGCCGGCGTCCCCTATGTGTGGCTGCAGGGGGAGGAACGGAAGATTAAGATCCTCTCCAACCTGATGGTGGATATGTCCGGCTATGTGGATTTTGACCCCCGGGAGGCGGGCGTCAAGGAGAATGTATTCTATCCGGCGCTGATGTCCCTTCTGGAGCAGTATCCGGATCCGGCGGAGCTGAAGGAAGCGGTGCGCAAGAACGTCCACAACCTGGTTCCCAAGCATATTACCAAAGAGGATATTTTTGCCTCCATCAATTACTGCATGCACCTGAGCGAGGGCATCGGAGGCAGCGATGACATTGACCATCTGGGCAACCGGCGGATCCGTGCGGTGGGCGAGCTGCTGCAGAACCAATACCGCATTGGCTTGTCCCGGATGGAGAGAGTGGTGCGGGAGCGTATGACCACCCAGGACCAGGAGGATATTTCTCCCCAGTCCCTGATCAACATCAAGCCGGTGACGGCGGCAGTTAAGGAGTTCTTCGGGAGTTCCCAGCTGTCCCAGTTCATGGATCAGAACAATCCGCTGGCAGAGCTGACCCACAAGCGGCGTCTGTCCGCCCTGGGCCCCGGCGGATTGTCCCGTGACCGGGCCGGATTTGAGGTTCGTGATGTACACTACTCCCACTATGGGAGAATGTGCCCCATTGAGACCCCCGAAGGTCCCAACATTGGACTGATCAACTCCCTGGCCACCTATGCCCGGGTAAATGAATATGGATTTATTGAAGCTCCCTATCGGGTGGTGGACAAGAGTGATCCCAGGAACCCGGTGGTTACGGATCAGGTCATCTACCTGACGGCGGACGAGGAGGATAATTATATTGTGGCGCAGGCCAACTCCCCGCTGGACGAGGAAGGCCACTTTGTCAACAATAACGTGGCCGGCCGATTCCGGGAGGAGACCTCCGAATTCCAGAAACAAAAAATTGACTTGATGGACGTGTCCCCCAAGATGGTGTTCTCGGTGGCCACCTCCATGATCCCGTTCCTGCAGAACGATGACGCCAACCGCGCCCTGATGGGCTCCAACATGCAGCGGCAGGCGGTGCCGCTGATGATCACGGAAACCCCCATTGTGGGTACCGGCATGGAGAGCAAGGCGGCGGTGGATTCCGGCGTCTGTGTACTGGCAAAGCGGGCCGGCGTGGTGGAGAAGGTCTCTTCCGATTCCATCACCGTAAAGGCCGAGGACGGCACCCGGGATGAGTACCGTCTGACAAAATTCAAGCGCAGCAACCAGAGCAACTGCTACAACCAGAAGCCCATTGTGGATAAGGGGCAGGTGGTGGAACAGGGGGATGTGCTGGCGGACGGCCCCTCCACCAATGGCGGTGAGATTGGCCTGGGCAAAAACCCGCTGATCGGGTTTATGACCTGGGAGGGTTACAACTACGAGGACGCCGTCCTCCTCAGCGAGCGGCTGGTCCGGGACGATGTGTACACCTCCATCCACATTGAGGAGTATGAGGCGGAGGCCCGGGATACCAAGCTGGGGCCGGAGGAGATTACCCGGGATGTGCCCGGCGTGGGCGACGACTCCCTGAAGGATCTGGACGAGCGGGGCATTATCCGCATTGGCGCCGAGGTCCGGGCCGGGGATATTCTGGTAGGAAAAGTGACCCCCAAGGGAGAGACGGAACTGACCGCCGAGGAGCGGCTGCTGCGGGCCATCTTTGGCGAAAAGGCCAGGGAGGTGCGGGATACCTCACTGAAGGTGCCCCACGGCGCCTACGGCATTGTGGTGGACGCCAAGGTGTTCACCCGGGAGAACGGGGATGAGCTGTCCCCCGGCGTCAATGAGACGGTGCGGATCTACATTGCCCAGAAGAGAAAGATCTCCGTGGGCGACAAGATGGCCGGCCGCCACGGAAACAAAGGTGTGGTGTCCCGGGTGCTGCCGGTGGAGGATATGCCGTATCTTCCCAACGGGCGCCCGCTGGACATTGTATTGAACCCTCTGGGCGTGCCTTCCCGTATGAATATCGGGCAGGTGCTGGAGACCCACCTGAGCCTGGCCGCGGAGGCCCTGGGCTTCAAGGTGACCACCCCGGTGTTTGCCGGCGCCAACGAGGATGATATTATGGATACCCTGGAGATGGCCAATGATTACGTCAACTCCAGCTGGGAGGAATTCCAGGAGAAATATACAGGAAAAGTCCGGGACGACGTGATGGAGTACCTGGGCAGCCATCTGGACCACCGGAAGGTGTGGAAGGGAGTCCCCATCACCCGGGAAGGAAAGGTCCAGCTGCGGGACGGCCGTACCGGCGAGCTGTTTGACGGCATGGTTACCGTGGGGCACATGCACTACCTGAAGCTGCACCACTTGGTGGACGATAAGATCCATGCCCGTTCCACCGGCCCTTACTCCCTGGTAACCCAGCAGCCTCTGGGCGGCAAAGCCCAGTTTGGCGGCCAGCGGTTCGGTGAGATGGAGGTGTGGGCCCTGGAGGCTTACGGCGCCGCATACACCCTGCAGGAGATCCTGACGGTGAAGTCGGATGACGTGGTAGGCCGTGTCAAGACCTACGAGGCCATCATTAAGGGCGGCAATATTCCTACCCCCGGCGTACCGGAATCCTTTAAGGTTATGCTGAAGGAGCTCCAGTCCTTGGGCCTGGATGTGAAGCTGCTCCGGGATGACGGCTCCGAGGTGGAGATCAAAGAAAATGTGGAGTACACCGACCGGGATTTCCGTTCGGTGCTGGAAGATGACCGGGCGCCCCGGCACGAAGAATCCTTTGGCGCTCACGGCTACCAGGAGCAGGAGTTCCAGGGCGGCGAGCTGGTGGATGTGCACGGGGATGAAGACGAAGAAGATTTCCTGGGCAACATGGAGGGCTTGGGAGATCCAGGGTTGGACGGTTATTCGGTCGGTTATGACGAAGAATAAGAGAGGAGAAACCGTATGCCTGCAATGAATCAAGAGGATAATTATCAGCCGTTGGTGTTTGATGCGATCAAAATAGGCTTGGCGTCTCCGGAAAAGATCTTGGAATGGTCCCACGGGGAAGTGAAAAAGCCGGAGACCATCAACTACCGCACCCTGAAGCCGGAGAAGGACGGCCTATTCTGCGAGCGGATTTTCGGGCCCAGCAAGGACTGGGAGTGCCACTGCGGCAAGTATAAGAAGATCCGTTATAAAGGTGTGATCTGTGACCGCTGCGGCGTGGAAGTGACCAAGTCCAGCGTCCGCCGGGAGCGGATGGGACACATCGCCCTGGCAGCGCCGGTTTCCCATATCTGGTATTTTAAAGGCATCCCCAGCCGGATGGGGCTGATCCTGGATCTGTCCCCCCGGACCCTGGAGAAGGTGCTGTACTTTGCCTCCTACATTGTGCTGGACAAGGGGACCACGGACCTCCAGTACAAGCAGGTGCTCTCAGAAAAGGAATACCGGGAGGCGGTGGAGAAATACGGTCACAATAACTTCCGGGTGGGCATGGGCGCTGAGGCCATTCAGGAGCTCTTGAAGGCCATAGACCTGGAGAAAGATTCCGCGGAGCTGCGGTCTAAGCTGAAGGACGCCAGCGGCCAGAAGCGGGCCCGGATTATTAAGCGCCTGGAGGTGGTGGAGGCTTTCCGTACCTCCGGCAATAAGCCCCAGTGGATGATTATGGATGTGGTGCCGGTGATTCCGCCGGATCTGCGCCCCATGGTGCAGCTGGACGGCGGCCGGTTTGCCACCTCTGATTTAAATGACCTGTACCGCCGGATTATCAATCGGAACAACCGCCTGGCACGGCTGCTGGAGCTGGGCGCCCCGGATATTATTGTCCGGAATGAGAAGCGGATGCTCCAGGAGGCGGTGGATGCCCTCATTGACAACGGCCGCCGCGGCCGCCCGGTGACAGGCCCCGGCAACCGTCCGCTAAAGTCCCTGTCCGATATGCTGAAAGGAAAACAGGGACGGTTCCGCCAGAACCTGCTGGGCAAGCGCGTGGACTATTCCGGCCGTTCCGTTATCGTGGTAGG
>CAJFTW010000128.1 GCA_904420025.1 Candidatus Pseudolachnospira avium | reverse complement strand
GCGTTACTGGAGAACTGGAGATCACGAAGACGGACATATCCGATGGTAAGCTGCTGCCAAACGCGGGCTTCCGGATTAAAACGGAGGACGGCACGGTGGTAGCGGAGGGATATACGGACGAGACGGGAGTTGCCCGGTTTACCCTGGAATACGGCCGCTACACCTACGAAGAGTTTGACGCGCCGGAGGGGTATCAAATGGATACCACACCTCATGAATTTGAAATCCGGGAGGATGGTGGGATTGTGAAAGCAGAGATGACCAATGAGAAGATCCCGGACGTAGATATTCCAAAGACAGGAGACACCAGCAAGAATGGCTTTTGGATCGGCCTGGGGGCGGTAGCCCTTGGCGGCCTGATCGGGGCTATTGTCATCTGGAGAAAGCATGGGAACGATGACTAATATGAGAAAAATTTATGTGTGCGCGCCGTTGGAAGGGGATATGGCGGCGAACCTGGAAAAGGCAAAATTGTACGCGCGGTATGTGCTTTTATGTGGGGCGGCTCCGGTTGTCCCACATTTTTACGCGCTGGTGGTGGATGAAGAAAGGCCAGATGAGCGCCAGAAGGCTATCGACGCTGGCCTGAGCCTTCTTTGGCTTTGCGATGAAACCTGGGCTTTTGGCGAGGAGATCACCCCCGGTATGCGGGAGGAAATCCGGTTCTGCAAAAGCCTCAATATCCCAGTCCGGTATGTGAAAAACGCCAGACTGGAAGAAAATATGTAGTGGGAGGACAGCATGAAAAAGAAAAAGATTATTCCCTTTCTGGCAGTGGCCGCCCTGCTTTTGGCCGCGGCCAATCGGAATCCAGTTATCGTGTATGGGAGTGTGGCCACCGCCATCACGCAGACATGGACGGAGGCGGAAAGCCAGATTCAAACGGTGGTAAACGATGTGGTATTCCCTGTGGTGGATATGATCCTGGCCATCCTTCTCTTTGTAAAAATCGGGACGGCTTACTTTGATTACCGAAAGCATGGGCAGCTGGAACTGACCGCTCCCTGCATCCTTTTTGCATGCCTGATTTTTACGCTTACGGCCCCTTTGTATATTTGGACCATTGTCTGAATGTGTGGTAAAAGGCAAGGTTTCCAGTAGCCTGGGAAGGAGGTGATATCCATATTTGATTGGTTAGTGGATATACTGGCAGGGCTTGGGGAAGCAGTGGCCAGTGTTTTCACTTTTATCGGGGAGCAGGTTTCCAATGTCATCTGGGATACCATGCTGAAATGGTTTTACACCACCATTTACAACGCGGTGGCGCAATTCTTTTCTATGATGGGGGAAATGGGGGCGCAGATCTTTGACCTCAGCTGGGTACAGGCCACCATCGAGCTGTTTACCTTGTTTGGCTGGTCGCTTTTTGCCACCGGGGCTGTGGTGGCGGTATTTGACGTAGCCATTGAATACCAGCATGGACGGGCCGACATCAAAGCCACCGCGCTCAACGTAATAAAAGGGTTTTTTGCTTGCTCTTTAATCGGCGTGCTGCCGGTGGAATTATACAAGTTTTGTATTTCCCTGCAGAATACGTTCGCCGGGGATCTGACCCAAACCCTCACCGGCAGCGCCAGCCTGGGGCTTTCCGGCCAAAGCACCAGTGTGCTGGAGGGGACATTCTCCGTCCTGAATACGGTGAGTTTCAGCCTGTTTAACATCTTGGCATTGGTTGCGTTTGCGTATTGCGTGATTAAAATTTTCTTTGCCAATATTAAGAGAGGCGGGATTTTGCTGATCCAGATGGCGGTCGGGTCCCTTTACATGTTCAGTGTCCCCCGGGGGTATTCGGATGGGTTTATCCAGTGGATGAAGCAGGTGATCGCGTTGTGCCTGACCGCTTTTATGCAGACTACACTGCTTTTTTTGGGTCTGCTGACATTCCCCAGTAATATGCTCCTCGCGATCGGGATTATGCTTGCCGCCAATGAGGTGCCCCGGATCGCCCAGTCCTTTGGGCTAGACAGCTCGGTGCGGGTCAATGTGATGGGCGTAATGCATGCCACTACTACCGCGGTGAATTTGACCCGTGGCCTGGCGCGTATGCGGTGAGATATGTGAATGGGATAAAAGATAAAAGAGAGGAGACGAGTTATGACCACTTATCTATACCCGCAAAATCTTCGGGCCACCGCCAGTTTGTGGTTATGGGGGATGCGGGATTTTTCGATTCTGTGTGTGGCGGCGTTGTTTTCTGTGGTCGCGTTGGTTCGGATTGGCTTCATTATCCCTGCGGTGGTTACCCTGTGCTTTGGCTTTGTGACCATCCGGCTGGAGGATGCCACGGTTATGGACTTCCTCCAGTACGCGGCGCGCTATTTCCTTTCTACGCAGCAGCATTTTGAGTGGAGGTGACGCGGTGGAAAAGAAAAAACGCCGGAAAAGGAAAAAGGGCAAAGGGCAGTCCGTGCAGGATCTGATCGGGATCAAGACCTTCACCAAGTATGGCCTTCAAGTGGGGAGGTATGAGCTGTTGTTTTACCAGATTGCGCCGACCAACATCTCTGTGCTGTCAAAGGTAAATGTGGAGGTGAAAATCCGTCATCTGATGATGGTCCTATCTACGATTCCGGACCTGGAGGCTGCCTGTACAGATTCCTGTGAATCTTTTGATGACAACAAGGTTTATCTGCGGCGCCGGCTGGAAGAAGAGGGCAATCCCAGGATCCGGAACCTCTTGCGGAAAGATCTGGAGTTTTTGGATTCCATCCAGGCGGAAATGGCTTCTAACCGGCAGTTTGTGATCATCGGGCGTTGTAAGAACCTAAAGCCGGAACAGGTTTTTAATCTGGCCAACCGCATTGAAAAGGTGGTATCGGAACAAGGAATTGAAATACACCGGATGAGGAAGCCGGAAATCAAGCGGTTCCTGGCTGTTTATTTTGATGCCTCCCCGGCGGGAGATCGGATGCCGGACGTGGACGGAGCGCAGTTTTTTGAGTTGGAGAATGAGGATGTTGAATAGGAGGAAAAGGTGTTTAGGAAGAAAAGGGCAGTGCTGACACACGAACAGGAAGAGGAAATGCGCACCAAGGACTTTTTCGACTGTATCCTTCCGGGCAATATCAAGTTTATGTCGGATTACTATATCGTGGGGGACAACTACCGGTGCGTGTGGGCGGTGAGGGAGTACCCGCCGTCCACGGAGGAGCAGGCAATCTTTTCCCAGCTGGCGGATCGGAGCGGCATCACCCTGCGGTTCTACCACCGGCCGGTAGAGCCCATGGAGCAGAGGAAGATTATTCAGAATGCCATGCGGAAAAACCGGATGATGAGTACTGGAAATAATGTGAATGAAGCGGTCGAAGCGGAAGGGAATCTGGAGGATGTGCTGGAGCTTTTGGCAAATCTCCGGAAAAACCGTGAGCCACTCCTGCACTGTTCGGTGTTCTTGGAGCTGAAGGCGCGTTCGCTGGAGGCCTTAAAAGAATTGCAGTCGGATACAGCCATGGAACTGACCCGCTCCAAGATCACAGTAGACCGGCTTACCTTACGGCAGAAAGAGGGGTTCCTTTCTGTCATGCCCGTGGGGGAACCCCGGTTTGGCGCCCAGTATGAGCGGGTGCTCCCCGCCAGCTCTGCCGCCAATTTTTACCCTTTCAGCTTTTCCGGGAAAACAGACCCTTATGGCCTTTACCTGGGAAAGGACAAATTCGGGACCAATATTTTGGTGGACTTTGACCGCAGAAGTGATGACAAAACCAACAGCAATGTCTTAATCCTGGGCAATTCCGGCCAGGGAAAAAGCTATTTGGTGAAGTTGGTTTTGACCAACCTACGGGAAGCGGGAAAGAACGTCATCGTTTTGGATGTGGAGGCGGAGTATGAGGAACTGACGGAGGCCTTGGGCGGATGCTACATGGATTTTATGTCCGGAGAGCACATTGTAAACCCCCTGCAGCCGAAAGCCTGGAGTGATGGATCAGACGGCGAAATTGACCTTTCAACGCCCACCGCGTTTAAGAGGGTAACAAGGCTCAGCCAGCATATTGCTTATTTAAAGGATTTTTTCCGGGCGTACAAAGATTTTTCGGACGCGCAGATTGATACCATAGAGATCCTGCTGGCCAAGCTGTACGCCCGATTTGGAATCACAGACGCCACGGATTACAGCACCAAAAAAGCAACGGATTTTCCGATTATGGAGGACTTCTATAGGCTGTGCGAGGAAGAGTACATGACGTATGACCGGCAGCGGAAGTATCTCTATACAGAGGATACGCTCCAGGAGGTCTGCCTGGGAGTCCACTCCATGTGTATGGGCGCGGAAAGCAAATATTTTAATGGGCACAGCAATATCACGGATGATGCGTTCTTATGCTTTGGCGTGAAGGGCTTGATGGATACGAACCAGCGGCTGAAAGACGCGATGCTGTTTAATCTTCTTTCTTTTATGTCCAATCAGCTTTTGGTGAAAGGAAACACGGCAGCGGCCATCGATGAGCTGTATATGTATCTGACCAATTTAACAGCCATCGAGTATATCCGGAACGCGATGAAGCGCGTGCGCAAGAAAGACTCCTCCATCATTATTGCCAGCCAGAATGTCAATGATTTCCTGCTGCCGGACATCTCGGAGATGACAAAACCTTTGTTTTCTATCCCGACCCACCAGATGCTGTTTAATCCGGGACAGGTAAACCCGCGGGAATTTATGGATGCCCTTCAGGTGGAGGCAGCGGAGTTCGAACTAATTAAGTACCCGGAGAGGGGAAGCTGCCTGTACCGGTGCGGCAATGAGCGGTATCTTCTGCAGGTGGCCGCGCCGGAGTATAAGGCGTCCCTGTTTGGAAAAGGAGGCGGCCGATGAGCGCTGTGGCGGGGGCGGCCTTAAAAAAGCTGGCAACGGTGTTCCTGTTTCAGCCAAAGACATGGAAAATAATAGGAGGGATTGTTCTGGGGATCCTGATCATCCTTGTCATGCCGCTTGTGGCAATCCTTTCGATTTTCAGCGGCCAGCTTGAGTTGGACACAGAAGCCTTGCGGCAGGCGATTGAGGCAAACTACTCGGAGGAGCGCCTATCCCGGCTCCAAAATTTGGAGGGGACCATGCAGGATATTGAAAGCACCATGAGCGCCAACGGCTTCGGGTGGCAGCAGATCCAGAAAGCGCAGATGCTCTACTCCCTGATGCTGTATGAGATGGCGGCGGATCCGGGGTTTGTAAGCAAGCTGGCGGGATGCTTCGCGCAGGGCCAGACCGATGACCAGCTGGTCGCGGCGGTGAACCAGGCCTTTGGGACGGAAATTGACCCGGCAGAATTTACCCAGCTGATGCAGGGGGCAGTACGGGGGCTGGCGGCCGTGGCACGGACACAGATCGGCCAGCAGGGCGGAGAGCCTTACTGGAGCTGGTACGGCTTTGAGTCGCGGGTAGAATGGTGCGCGTGCTTTGTAAGCTGGTGCGCGGATCAAAGCGGTTATCTGGACCGGGGATTTGTACCCAAGTTTTCCTTATGCTCGGATGGTGTTACCTGGTTCCAGCAGCAGGGAAGATGGCTGGACGGGACGGCGGAGCCTGCCGGGGATATGATCATTTTCTTTGATTGGACCCGGAAAGGGCAGGATGGAGTGGCAGACCATGTGGGGATTGTGGAAAAGGTGGAAAATGGAATGGTGTATACCATTGAGGGGAATTCCAGCGATTCCTGCCGGGCCAAGCAGTATCCGGTGGGGGATCCGGAAATCCTGGGTTATGGAGTGACACAGCCGGCAAGTACGGCGCCGGCGGAAACACCTGCCGCGGAAACACCCGCTGCGGAGACACCGGCAGTGGAGACAGCGCCAACAGAGGCAGCGGAGACGGAGACGGCAGAGGCAGCCGTGGAATCAGGTGAGGCAAATGGGGGATAAAAGATGTCGAAAGAGTATGTTCGTGATGAGTACCCATTCCGGAACATCACACAGGAAGAGGCGGATCTGCTATGCGCCAAACATGTCCTTTGGCTTCATGGGCAAGGCGGCGAGCAGGCCAATTTTGAGGGCTGCAGCCTTTCCTACCTGGATTTAAGCCACAGGAACTTTGCGGGCGCTTCCTTTCGTGGAAGTAGGATCTATGAGACAGATTTGCGGCATTCCCGGTTGGATGCCGCGGACTTTACGGATGCGGTTATAACTGGAGGGGACTTACGATATAGCTCCGCGCAAAAAGCGTTGTTTCGAAATACCGTGTTGGACCGCTGCCTCTGCCTGTATACCTGTTTCCGGGAAAGCGATTTTTCGGGGGCCAGGATGCAGACTACCATCACCGATGGCAGCGATTGGGCCGGGTGCCGCCTGGAGGGATGCGTTTTTCAGGACACCTTTATGGATCAGGTAATTGGAAAGCAAGACAGCTTGCGCTTGGATGAGCAGGACGGGGGACAAAATCCCGGCCCTGCTTTTTCCTAATTAACAGGGATACAAAAACAAGGAGGGACATGCCATGAGAAAAACAACGATTACGATATCCTTTGACGAGGAAAAACTTACAGCTATGCGGCTGTATATGTCACAGAAGGATCTGAAGCTGGAGGGGGAGCTGGACCGCGTCATGGAGGAGCTCTATACCACCTTCGTTCCGGCGAATGTCCAGGAATTTATTGATATGAGGGGAAGCCGGCCGAAAAATACCCGGGGGAAAAAGGCAAAAGAGGAGGAAATGCTGCCAGCGGAACCGGCTGAAGAGAACGCAATATAAGGGTGATTGCGCTTGCGAAATCAAAAATTTGGAATTGAAATTGAGATGACAGGCTTGACCCGCTGCGTGGCTGCCAAAATCATTGCCGGATATTTCGGAACGGATGCCGCCCATGTGGGTGGTGTATATGATACCTATACCGTCCGGGACCAGAGCCAGCGGGTATGGTCGTTAAAAAATGACTCATCGATCCGGCGGCAAAGAGCCGGGGGAAGGTACGCAAGCGAGGAATACGCGGTAGAGTTGGTCTCCCCTATTTGCTGTTACGAGGATATCCCGGTCATCCAGGAAGTGGTGCGAAAATTGCGGAGCGGCGGGGCCAAGGTCAATGAAAGCTGCGGCATCCATGTGCATGTGGATGCCGCGGCCCATACGGCCAGAACACTGCGGAATATAGCCAATATCATAGCGGCAAAGGAAGACATATTGTATAAAGCGCTGAAAGTGCGTCCAAATCGGGAGAGCTATTGTCAGAAAGTGGATGAAGCTTTTTTGGAGCGTTTGAACCGGGGCCGGCCCTCCGCCATGACAATGGATACCTTGGAGAAGCTTTGGTATAACGGCCGGGGGGACCGGTATCATCACTACGACCGGTCACGGTACCATGGGCTTAATCTTCACAGTGTTTTTTACAAAGGGACAGTGGAATTCCGCCTGTTCAACTCTACTTTGCACGCGGGAGAGGTAAAAACGTATATCCAGCTCTGCCTGGCCATCAGCCATCAGGCGCTGACCCAGAAAAACGCTTCCCATACCCGGACCAGAAGCGCCAATGAAAAGTATACGTTTCGGACGTGGCTTCTTAGGCTGGGGTTGATTGGACCAGAGTTTAAGACTGCCCGGTTCCATTTACTGAAACATCTGGATGGCAATATTGCCTGGCTGGATCCGGAAAAAGCGGCTCGGGCGAAGCGGGAGGCAGCCCTTCGTTCAGATAACGCCGAAGAAGGAAGGGAGGAACAGCCGGCACTTCTGGCAGGTGAAGAAAGGGAAACGGAGGAAGAAGAGGGAGCGTCATTTACACTCAATCTGTAAGGAGATAATGATGGAAAAGAGGTTTTATATCGCCTACGGCAGTAACTTGCATATTCAGCAGATGAAGCAGCGCTGCCCGGAAGCGGAGCTATATGATACCGGCGTAATCCCAGATTATGAGCTGCAGTTTAAAGGCACTTCAACAGGGGCTTTCGCAACCATTGCCCCTCGGAAGGGGGCAGCCGTCCCGGTGGCAGTCTGGAAGATCAGTGAGAGGGATGAAAAATATCTGGACCGTTATGAGGGATTCCCTCACCACTATTTAAAGGATGATATTGACGTGAAGATGAAAAATGGAGTGCTGCGTGGGATGGTTTACCGGATGCCGCGAGAGTGCCAATTTGGAATTCCATCTCCGAGATACTATCGGGTGGTGCGCCAGGGCTATGAGGACTGCGGTTTCGATATCAATATTTTGGATAGGGCAGTGGACGAAAGCAGTGACCGGTTTTGGGAGAAGCAAATAGAAGAAGTAGAGGAAGCGCCATCGGGAGGAATGAAGTTACAGTGATGGAAATGGAAGATTTAAAGAAGAAACTGGGAGAGCGTTACTTTTTTGAACAGATGGTACCAGAGGAGGTTGTCAAAGGGCTCGTGGGGCAGCAGCCGGATTCCTGGCGCGACTCGGTGGTCTCAAGCCTTACCGCAGGCTGTGTTAAGATCGAGTCTGTCTTGTACCAGGCGGAAGAAGATGAGAAAATCCATTTGGGATGGGATCTGTATGTGAAGGACTCGCCGGAGTCCCCCGAATGGATTTGCTACAGCGGCCTGACGGAATGGGAGGATGCCTCGGAGGAAGGCTTGTTCCAAGCGATGGACCAGCTGGTCCAGGCGGACGGGCTGTCGTACTTCCAGTGCAGCTTTGAGCGGTTAGAAGGGAAAACAACGGAGCCCAACAAAGAATTTGCCTGGCCTGATGAGGGTATAAGCGGTGGAATGCGGTAAAAAGCGGAAGGTGGGAGGGGAAAGGAGCGTCTTTACAGCTTGGGATACAGGATAAGGCTCGGCAGCTTGTTTGACGGCATCGGTGGCTTCCCTCTGGCAGCTACGCGGGTGGGGATCCTTCCGGTATGGGCAAGTGAGATTGAAGCATTCCCTATGCGGGTGACACAGCACTGGTTCCCTGGCATGAAGCACGTGGGGGATATCAAAAAATTGAAGGGATGGGAGCTGCCGCCTGTGGAGATTGTCTCTGGCGGCTCACCATGCCAGGATTTAAGCATTGCCGGAAAACGCGCCGGGCTTTCCGGCGAGCGCTCCGGCCTTTTTATGGAGCAGATCCGTGTGATAAGGGAGATGAGACAGGCGGATGGGGAAAGAAAAAGAAGCGGAGGGACAGCTGACCCTGGAAGAGTTGTTCCCCGATTTATGGTATGGGAAAATGTCCCGGGAGCCTTCTCCACCGCAGGCGGGGAAGACTTCCGGGCGGTCCTGGAGGAAACCTGCCGGGTGGCGGACTGCCGCGTATCTGTTCCTGGACCTCCGGCCGGGTGCTGGAAATCTGCTGGGGCCATACTGGGAAGTGAATTCTCCATCGCTTGGAGAGTATTGGACGCTCAATACTGGGGAGTCCCCCAGCGAAGAAAGAGGATCTTCCTTGTGGCAGATTTTGGAGGAATGTCCGCCCCGGAAATACTATTTAAGTGGGAAAGCCTGCCGGGGAATCCTGCGGAGGGCGGCGGAACGGGGACGGAAACTTCCGCCGGTTCTGCAGGCAGCGCTGGAGGCCCAAGCGGAATGGGAATAACAATTTTGTGTTTGAATGACCAGGGAGGACAGGTGATGGAGTGCAGTGAAAATATCACCGGGACACTGAGGGCCCGGATGTCCGGGCACCCTCCGCTGGTCGCGCAGCCCACCTTTTGTATTGCGGGGACAAGCATTGACCGGCAGCCGCAAAATGGTGGGAATGGATTGGGATGCCTGGCGGATGTTTGTTATACGCTTAATACAGCGGATCGGCATGCGGTGTGTTCCTATCAAAAAGTGGGGCTGGGAGAGAACGCTTGGCTGGGACAGAACTTGATCCGGCGCTTGACCCCGCTGGAGTGTGAACGGCTTCAAGGTTTTCCGGACGGCTGGACTGCCCTGCCGGGAGCCTCTGATTCCGCGCGGTATAAAGCCCTTGGCAACAGCGTGGCAGTCCCCTGCGTTGTTTTCGTCTTGCGGGGAATTGCCCATACTATATAACAGGAGGGGATCAAGATGGAACTTTACGCGGTTTTTCGCAATACGGAGAAAGAGATCCATGCGGAGCATTGCGTGGTGGATAAGGTGTTGGAGCTTACCGAAAACGAGTTTTCCCAGTTCCTTCGTGCGCCGTTTGCGGATCATGATTTCATCGTACAGCACAAGGATTTCATGTGCCAGGACGCGGATGGGACCTGGCACAGTCTGCTGGCGCTGGGAAAAAATCGGGAAGATGGCGTCCTGGTTGCGGCAGAAGGCCATAGCTATGCATTCCTTCCTAACGCGCGCCAGCTTTATCTTCTGGGTCAGTACCCTTCCCTGAAGGAATTCAACAGGCGGATGGCGGAGACAGCGGAGCGATACGCGCAACAGGCGGTCAACCGCCAGCAGGATGGGATGTATCGGATCTGGACAGATGAGCTGGCACTGGAAAAAAACGAAGACGATCTTTTTCTTAGAATGTTGAAGGAACGTCCGGAAATTGCCGATCTGGAAAATTGGGACGGTGAACTGTGCATGAAACTAACTCCCGAATATGTTGCCCAAGAAAAAGAGCTTCCCAAGCTGGATCAGGATGAAGCGGATATCATGTGTGCCAAACATGTCCTCTGGCTTTATGGTGTGGGCGGGGAACGGGCATCTTTTTCCGGATACGATTTGTCTGAGCTGAATTTGAGCCATCGGAATTTGAACAACGCTGTTTTTGTGGGATGCAGAATGCGTGAAACCAATCTGGAACAGACGGAGTTGTGCTTTTCTGATTTTACGGATGCCACCTTGGTTTCCTGCGATTTGCGGGGGGCCACGGTGGAGGAAGTGTCTTTCAAAAGAATGGTGGCTGATGGCTGCAACTTTCAAGGCGCCAGTTTGATCCACAGCAATTTTACCGGTGCGCGGATCCACAGCTGCCACATGGAGCAGACCAATTGGATGAAGTGCTGCGTAGATTGTACAGAGTTCTCTCTGACACCGATGGAACAAGCAAACATGGATGGCGTAAATCACGATGAGCAAGACTGGAGCCAGGGGGCTGGGGCGAATCTTACTATGTGAAGGGGCAAGGGGAAGCCAGGGATGCGTGGCAGCCAGCCCTAGGGAATGGATACGAAAAGGAAAGCCCCGTGCGGATACAGGGTCGAAAATCAAGCAGGAGAAAGGGGCGGGGTTGCTTACGCTCCCCGGCCCCGGCTCACAGCGGACGGCAACGCCGACCGCTTCAAGGCTTTTCCGGATTTCTGAGCCCAATTGCCCCGGGGGTTGTAAAATGGCCCCGTTACCTGCCGCTGGGGTTGTATCCATCGGAAAGCACCCATACAGCAGAGAAAAAACAGGGCGTTGGAACAGGCGTCAGTGCCGGCTTCAAAAAGGAGAGAAACCATGTTCAAAAACAAGAGGAAATTCGCTTTGTGGATGTATCCGGCCACCTATGAGAAGCTGGAGGCAATCTACCGGGAGGATAACTGCGAGAGCCGGTCGGAATTCATCGAGAAGGCCGTCAATTTTTATATCGGCTATCTCACATCCAAAGATCAAGCGAGTTACCTTCCCAGTGTGGTGACATCTACGCTCAAGAGCATCATGGCGGAAAGCGACAACCGGCAGAGCAGGATGCTTTTCAAGTTGGCCGTGGAGATGGCGGTCATGATGAACGTGGTGGCGGCGGATACGAATATTGATCCGGTATCCCTGGAACGCTTGAGGGGAGAGTGTGTTAAGGAAGTGAAACGGCTCAATGGCTCGCTTTCTTTTGATGATGCGGTGAGCTGGCAGAAAGGATGAAACGATCATGAATCAAGAATGGAAAAATACGAGGTAAATTCTCATGGCTCGTTTGGTTACTAAGTTTAAATATCTGAAACCGAACCAGAAAACCTCTATCGGCGGATACGCCACCTACATCGCCACCCGGGAAGGGGTGGAGAAGATCGACGAGTCTTTCAAGCTGGCACCAGCAACCGTAAAACAACAAACGCTCATTGAAAAAATTCTCCTGGATTTCCCGGATAGCGCCGCAATGCTGGAGTATGAGGACTACCAGAGAGAGAAGACGGCGGGAGCCGCCTCTGAATTTATCACCCGTGCCATTGAGGACAATGCCCATGAAATTCTGAACCAGAAAACCTATGCCGACTACATCGGCACCCGGCCTGGTGCGGAACGGTTCGGCAGCCATGGGTTGTTCACAGATGATGGTGTCCATGTCAAGCTGAAAGAGGTATCCCAAGAGCTGAACGCTCATCAGGGAAATGTGTGGACGCTCATTATTTCTCTGCGTCGGGAGGATGCGGAGCGCCTTGGTTTCAATACCGGTGCCCGGTGGCGGGATATGCTCCGGACGCAGACGCAGGCGCTCTCCGACAGCCTGAAGATCCCCATGAATCATCTGAAATGGTATGCCGCCTTCCACAATGAAAGCCATCATCCTCATGTTCACTTGCTGGCATACTCGACTGCGGAGAAGGAAGGGTTCCTCACCAAGCAGGGGGTGGCGAAGCTGCGGTCTTCCCTGGCTAAGGATATTTTTGCACAGGATCAGTTCTGTATCTATGAAAAGCAGACAGCCTACCGGGATGAGCTGCGCCTGCAGAGTAAGCAGCGGATCGCGGAGATTGTATCCGGTATTCATACCGGTAGCTATCAGAATCCCCAGGTGGAGCAGCTGCTCTGGCGTTTGGCAGTCCGGCTTTCTAAAACCAAAGGGAAAAAGGTTTATGGTTATCTGAAGGCGGATGTGAAAGCCTTGATCAATGCCATTGTCGATGAGCTGGCGGCGGATGAAAGGATCGCGGCCCTTTATGATTTGTGGTACGAAGAGAAAGAGGCGGCTCTTCGAGTCTATACGGAGGCTCTGCCCAAGCGGATCCGGCTCTCGCAGAACCAAGAATTTAAATCAATAAAAAATGCGGTGATCCGGGAGGCTTTGACGATTGAAGTGAATCAACCGAGCAACCACCAGGAAGAAGTTCGTATCATGGAGGAAAATGCCGTCCGCCCTTCCCACCAGATCACCACACATCGGAATCGGGAGTTGTCCCTGGGCGGTTTGCGGCTTTTGCGATATTTGGCCAGCATAATACAAAATCGGGCGGAAGATGCGTACAGAAACAGTAAAATCGGTATTGACCGCAAGTTGAAGCGGAAGATCGAAGAGAAAAAACAAGCACATGGCTTAAAGCAGGGATGAGAAAGGAGGACGTATGGCTACCGTTTACATTCATTTTACGGAGGAGCAAAAAGAGCAGGCCCGCTGTACGGACTTGGTGGATCTTCTTCGCGGACAAGGGGAAAAACTGGTCCGCTCCGGTTCGGAATATAGTTGGAGGCACAGCGGGGAGCATATAACCCTCCGCGGAAACTTGTGGTATAACCAGTACGGGCAGTATGGCGGTGACGCGATTGAATTTGTCAGAACGTTTTATGACCTGGATTTTCCGAAGGCTGTGCAGTGGCTCTTGGAACAAAAGGGAAGCTTGGTTATAGCTCAAGGAAAAGAAAAAACAAGAGAGCAAAGGCCGTTTTCCCTGCCTCCAAAAAATCGTGATATGCGGAGAGCTTATGCGTACCTGCTAAAGACACGGCTGCTGGATCGGGAGGTGGTGGAGTACTTTATGCGTTCTGGGCTGATCTATGAGGACGTGAAGTATCATAATGTTGTTTTCGTGGGACGGGATGAAGAGGGGATCGCCCGCCACGCGCACAAACGCGGAACGTGCTTTCAAAGCGCGTACAAGGGAAATGTGGAAAGCAGTGATCCAAGGTTCAGCTTTCACTATATCGGGACAGGCCCCAATCTCTATATATTCGAAGCTCCCATTGATATGTTATCCTATATTTCCCTGCACAAGCAGAACTGGAAAGAATCCAGCTATGTCTCCCTCTGCAGTGTAGCGGCACACGCGGCAGTTTACATTCTGCAGCACAATCCCCAGATTAATACGGTGATCCCGTGCCTGGATCACGACCCGGCGGGAATTGAGGGCGTGTACCGGATCGCGGAAGAGGTACAACGGTTGGGAACGTATCAGCTGCGTCCGGAGCAGCCGCGGTTTAAGGACTGGAATGAAGATATGCGAGGCCAGCATGGGCAAAAACCTATACCGGCTTCCGAACACACGGGGGTTATCCGCATGAAGCTGTTTTGCAGAGAGCTGACTCAGCAATATTACGGAGAAAAGTGCCCGTCCTACCCGCTGGAATATTTGCGGGACGCATATCGGAAATTGGCGGGCATACCGGAAACCCATACAAAAAGCATTTGGGAGCAGTCCTGGGACATGGCGGGAACCGCCTTCCTGCTGGCTAAAAAATGGCTGGAAACGATGGGGAAGGAATACTCCGAAAAACAATATGAACAGTTGCTGTTCCAGCAATATGCCCCCCAACATGACCATGCCGGTTACGCGGCGCGGATGGCCGAAATGAAATATAAATTGGAAAGCCTTTCCCGAAGCGAGTGGGAACAGGAAGTTTTGCCGGAGACAGTGTGCCTGGAACAAGTTCAGAAGGTCTTTTCGCTGTCCGCAGACTGCCTGCGCCTGTTCCATTTCGTGGAGCAACAGGAAATCGAGCGTCAAAAAAAGCAGTGCCTATCACAACAGGGCGGCATGGTCTATGATTAGCCTGGTGACGTTGGTTTTGGTGGTAATCGGAATCATGGGTATTTTGGGTGGCATCAGTCTGATGAGCAGGCCGTACAGCCTGCGAATCAAGAGCAAGACTGTGGGGACCGGCCAGCATGGAACCGCACGGTGGGCTACTAAGGCGGAAATTCAAAACACATACCGCCATATCAAGTTTGAGCCGGCATTGTGGCGGCAAGGAGAAAATTTACCCAGGGAGCAGGGAATTGTGGTGGGATGTACCAACTCCAAGGGCGGAACCACAGCCCTTATCGATACCGGCGATGTCCATGCCCTGATGATTGGTGCTGCCGGCGTTGGTAAGACTGCCTATTGGCTCTATCCCTGTATCGAATATGCCTGCGCTTCCGGTATGAGCTTCCTCTCAACAGATACCAAGGGCGATGTCATGCGGAACTATGGAACCATCGCCAAGGAGTATTATGGCTATCAGGTATCGGTGATTGATCTGAGAAATCCAACCCGGAGTAATGGCAACAATCTGCTCCATCTGG